>JAEXZS010000032.1 GCA_023451375.1 Pseudomonadota bacterium | reverse complement strand
AGTCTTCGCCAGATCGAGCCCGACGACAGCGATGGTCTGCATGATACCGCTCCTAGACGTGACGTCCCTGATGACGACACCGCCAGAACAGCCGGTTAGGCGGAGGTCGTCCACACCATCACGTCAGTGGGCTTACCGGGCCTGTGAGGAACATCTCGATCGAACAATCGTTTTAACAAACCAACTGTACGTTTTGTATGTGGTCGTGATACGGCAAGTCCGCGAGACGAGGCCGACACACCGCCTTGCGCCATCGCCGTCGCTCGTTCGCGTCGGTGTTCTGTAGCGGCTTACTGGGAGTTCCGATGAACAGCGATTCCGACGACCTGATTTCAAGGAATGTCGCGGCGTTCGGCATGATGGACCAGATCGACACCGGCGGGGCAGCGCCGACGCCGGGTGAGATCGAGTTCGTCCAGGCCTATGTGGCGCCCGGCCCCCTGGACGAAGCGATGCTAGCGCGGGCGGTCGATCCCGAACGCGGGGCCGCTCGACGGGCGAAGGAAGAGACGCGGCTCAGGACCGATTGGGCGGCGTTAAATCAGTATCGAGACGCCAATGCGGCCCTGCGGCGCCGGTCGACGAACGTCGTCTTCATCGGCGACTCGCTCACGGAATTCTGGCAGGCGGCGCACCCTGACCTCTTCGCCGACGGAACGGTCAATCGCGGGATCAGCGGTCAGACCAGTCCGCAGATTCTCCTGCGGTTCATGGCCGATGTCGTCGCTCTGAGGCCGAAGGTTGTTCATCTGCTTTGCGGCGGAAACGATATCGCCGGCAACACGGGACCGACGACGCCGCAGGACTACAAGAACAATATCCTCGCCATGCTGGATCTCGCGGCGGCTGGGCGGATCGAGGTGGTGATCGGCAGCCTCACGCCCTTTCGCCAGGCTCCTTGGAGCCCCAAGCTCGGCGATGCCCGTCCCCGCATCGCCGAACTGAACGCCTGGTTAGCCGAAGTCGCGACCTCGCGCGGTCTGGTGTTCGCAGATTATCATGGGGCGCTGGCCGGTGCGGACGGTGCGATGATCGAGGACTATACGCGCGACGGCGTTCATCCGACGCGCGCGGGATACGATGTCATGCGTCCGATCGCGGAAGCCGCCCTGGCTCTGGCGCTGGCGCGTCCATGAGCAGGCAGACCCCCGTGTCGGTCGCGCTGGACGCCTTCGGCCGCGGCCTGGCCCCCTGGCTGACGCACCAGGCCTTGCCGATCTGGTGCGGTCCGGGCCGTCGTCTCGACGGCGCCTTCGTCGAAGCGCTGGAGGAAGAGGCGCGGCCGGCGATGATACCCCGTCGCCTGCGGGTTCAACCGCGCCAGGCCTATGTCTATGCTCAGGCCATGCGTTTCGGATGGCGCGGCCCCGCACGCGCGATCATCGAATCCGCGTTCGAAGCGATGGATCGGGATCATCTGAGGGTGGACGGTCTCTACCGGACGCTGGTCGCCGCCGACGGAACGTCGCTGGACGAGACGGCCATGGTCTACGACCACGCCTTCATTCTTCTGGCCTTGGCGACTTGGAGCCAGGCGGCGCCGGACCTGACCGACCTGGAAGATCGCGCGGTCGCCCTGCGCGAGCGCCTGCTGGCGAAGGCGATGCGCTCCGAGGTTCTGGTCGAGGCGGGACCGCATCCCTACCAGGCCAACGCCCAGATGCATCTGTTGGAAGCGTGCCAGGCCTGGATGCGCGTGGGGAAGGACGCGGGCTGGGCCGCTCTGGCAGATGACATCGTCGCCCTGGCCCGCACCCGGTTCATCGATCCAACCAGCGGCGCCCTGTTCGAGTTTTTCGATGAGGACTGGCGCGTGACGCCGCAGGCCGCCGAGCAGATCGAACCCGGCCATCAGTTCGAATGGGCGACGCTGTTGTCGAGGCAGGGGCGGCTGACGGGCGACGACTCTCTGGCGCCGGTCGCGCGCCGGCTGTTCACCGTGGGCGCGCGGGGTCTGTTCGGGCGCCCGTCCGTGGCGGTGGATGTGATGAACGTCGAAGGCTCCAACGCCGGCGTAGCGCGCTTCTGGCCCCAGACGGAGTGGATGAAGGCCGCGCTGGCGCTGGCCGAAACGGCGGAAGGGGAGGAGCGAGAAGGATTTCTTTCCAGCGCCATGAAGGCCGCGACGGCTGTCCAACTCTATCTGAAGCCAAACGGCCTGTGGCGAGATCGGCGAACCGAACCGGGCGGCTTCGAAGCCGGTCCTTCGCCGGCCAGCAGCTTCTATCACCTGATGGCGGCTGTGGAGCAGTTCAACCTCACCGCCGAGGCCGCGATCGCTCCAGGCGTGGCGAGGATCGACCTGTCTTGACCCAAGAGGCATATCTCGCGGTGGAGACCGGCGGCACCAAGATCGTGGGCCGCCTGACCGATGTCGATGGTCGCGTGCTGACCGACGTCCGCTTGCCCACCGGGCGGCCAGAGGACGCCCTGCTCGCACTGATCGGCGCGGTGCGCGATCCCACGCTGTCGGATGTCCGCGTCGCCGGAATTGGTCTGGCCAGTTTCGGGCCGGTGGTGGTCGATCCCGCTGCGCCGGACTTCGGCATGATACGCGAGACGCCCAAGCTCGGCTGGAGCGGCTTCAATCTAGGGCGCGCGCTTTCACGAGCGCTGGAGGCTCCTGTCGCGATCGACACAGATGTGAACGCGGCCGCCCTGGCGGAACAGGCGTTGGGCGCGGGGCGTGGTTTCGACGCCGTCGCGTATGTCACCGTGGGCACCGGCGTCGGCGGTGGTCTGGCGCTCGCCGGACGCGCTCTGAGGGGAGGGCTTCATCCCGAGATCGGACATATCCGCATCCGCCGCAGGCCGGACGATCGCCAGCCCAGCGCCTGTCCGTTTCACGACGACTGTGTCGAAGGGCTGGCGGCGGGACCGGCGCTGGGACTGCGGCTCGCCGGACGCAGCCTGGAGCAGGCCGGCGAGGTCCGCGATCTGGTCGTCGATTACCTGGGCCAGCTTTGCGCGATCCTGCTGCTGGCCTGGTCGCCGCAAAGGATCGTCATGGGCGGCGGCGTCATGAGCGTCGGCGGACTGATCCCCGAGATCGAGACGCGCATGAGGACCGATCTGAACGGCTACGGCGCCTTGTGGGTGGCGCAGGCCGACGGCTATCTGGCGCCAGCGGACCTGGAGCACGCGGGGCTGGAGGGCGCGCTGATCATGGCCCGTCGCGCCGCTGCGGGCTGACGCCGACCGTCGGATTGTCAGGCGGTCTCCGTCAGTGGGGCAGGGCGCGCCACGCGCGAGGCGATCAGGCGCGAGCCGCCGTCTTCGGCGCAGCTTTCCAGCGCCAGCAGCGTCTCGAGCACATGGAAGGCGAGACGACCGCAGGCGCGAGGCGCGCGGTCCTCGCGCAAGGCGCGCGCCAGGTCGATCAAACCCAGTCCTCGCAAATCCCCGAACAGCGGACCCGACGCCGGATCAATGGGACGGCCGGTTCTGGGATCGATTCCCGCCTCGACCGCGCGCATGGCGGCGATCATCGTCTCTGCGGTCAGCGACGTCTTCGCGATTTCAGGGACCTCGCCGACGGATTGCCAAGGACCGTCTTCAGTCGTGACGCACACCGCGCCTTCGAAGCCGTTCGGGTCCGGATTGGCCAGGCTTCCCGCCGCGCCATACAGCTCGATCGGCGGGCGGCGATGGGCCCAGACGTCCCATGACAGGGTCAGGGCGACATTGGCCCCGTTCTCGAACAGAAGCGCGGCGTTCACGGTCGTCGGCGTTTCGACGGCGATGGTCTGGCCAGCGCGATCGGGATGGGTGACGATCCGTTCTCTGCGCGGCGTGCTGCCCAGGGCCGCGACCTGAGCCACAGGTCCAAGCAGATTGACCAGTTGGGTCAAGACATAGGGGCCGATGTCCAGGATCGGCCCGCCGCCGCGACTGTAAAAGAAGGCCGGGTTGGGATGCCAGTGCTCCATCCCTCGCGACGCCATGATCGCGGCGCCGCCGATGACCGCGCCTATGTCGCCCGCGTCCAGTATCCGTCGCGCAGTCTGGTGCGCCGCGCCCAGGAAGGTGTCCGGCGCGCAGCCGATCCGCAGGCCCTGGCGGTCGGCCAGCGCCAGAAGGTCGCTTGCGTCTTCCAGGGTCGTGGCGAACGGCTTCTCCCCATACAGATGCTTGCCGGCGTCCAGGATCGCGCGACCCAGGCGGTGGTGCAGAGACGGCGGGGCCAGGTTGACGACAATGTCGATCTCAGGGTCCGCCAGCAGGGCTTCGACCGACACGGCCTCGCCGCCGTAGAGGCGCGTCTGGCGCTCGGCCGAGGTCCTAGTCCGGCTGGCCACGGCCTTGAGCCTGAGTTCGGGGGACCGATGGATCGTGCCCAGATAGGCGTGGCTGACGACACCCGCCCCGATGACTCCGACGACCGCCGGTACGGGGCGGTAGCCGGCGCTCACGACCGGCGCCGCCGGCTGGGCGGCCCCGGTCGAAGGGACGTGACGCGCATTAGAAGCGGGTGTCCAGCGAAACGCCGATCAGACGGTGCGCCTCCGAGCCCGAGAACTGGATGTAGGACTGCGGGTCCAGTTGCTGGGCGGCGGTCGGCGTATTGCTGCGTAGGACCGGACGATAGACGTCGAACAAGTTGCGGACGAAGATCGAGACGCCATACCGGCCGTCCTCGCTGCGCACCCCGATCCGGCCGCCGACGAGGGTCGCCGGTTCATTGGAGGCGATCGGATCGTAGGCGGCGTTGAAGTTGATCGTCGAGGTATAGACCACGTCCGTCTGGATATAACCCTCCAGGCCACGGCCGACGGAACGCGCATATTCCATGTTAGCGGTGACCTTCCATTCCGGCGCGCCGATCAGGCGGTTGCCCTCGGCGTCGTCGGCGAGGCCGATCGGCGCGCCGTTCGCGTCATAGACCGGCAGACAACCCTGGGCGGCGGTCTGGCCCTGGCTGCAGGTCACCAGGTATCCGGGACCGTAGGTCGCGTCGTTCCAGATGGCGCCCAGGTTGACGTTCAGGCCATCCAGCGGTTGGCCGAACAGGTTCACCGAGACGCCCTTGGACGTCAGTTCCGGCGCGTTGCCGAAGACGAACAGGTGCAGATCGGGGTCGAAGAACTGGGTCTGAAAGTTGTCGACCTTGGTATGATAGGCGGCCACGTTGGCGGCCAGTCGGCCGTCGAACAGGGTGCTCTTCAGACCCAGTTCCCACGCGTGGGGAATTTCAGGCTGGACCAGCAGGGGCGCGGTGGCGCTGGCCGCCTGGTCGTTGACCGCGGGACCCTTGTAGCCCTCGGTATAGGTCAGGTAGCTCATGACCCTGTCGGTCAGGTCGTACTGGGCGCCCAGCCTGTACGAGAAATAGTCGTCTTCGATGCGGCCGTCGGTCGAGGCCGTACCGGCGAAGGCACCGACGGCGCCATCGGCCACGCCGGCGTAGGTCACGGCGCCGACATCCTCGTGTCCGGCGCGCGCGCCCAGCAGCAGGCGGAAGGCGTCGGTCAGATTGACGGTCGCCTGACCGAAGATCGCATAGCTGGTGGTATCCGTGGTGGTGCGCAGGGTCTGGCCCAGAGGATAGGGCGCGAAGGGCGTCGGCAGATCGCCCAGCAGATAGCCGATTTGGGTGTTGCCGCCCCGCAGGTGGCTGTCGAAATAGTAGAGGCCCGCGACATAGTCGATGAAGCCGCCCGTCGGCGAAGTCAGCCGGAACTCCTGGCTGAAGTTGCTGATGTCGAAGGGCGAGACGTTCACGTTCAGGCGATTCACCGGCACGCTGTCGGCGTCGGAACCCGTGGCCGCCTGACTGGCGACTCGATGCGCCGAGATCGAGGTCAGGGTGAAATCGCCCAGCGACCAGTCAATCTGCGCCGACAAGCCCGAGGTCTTGGCGACCGTCGCGTAGCCGCCGTCGATGCAGGCATCCAGATTTTCAGGCGAGATGGCGACGCCGCACGCTTCCAGCCGAGTGGTCAGCAGGCTGCCGGGCGTCGAATGGAACACGGTCCACGGCGCACCGCCTTCCCGCTCGGTTTCGCTGTGGTCCAGGATAAGGTTCACCGACAGGTCGGTGGTCGGGTTCCAAAGCAAGCGGGCGCGAACGCTCTTGCCTTCGGTGGTGGTGCGGCTGCCGTCGTACAGGTTCCTGACGAACTCGGGCGCGCGGCTCCAGCTGCCGGATACGCGAAGGGCCGCGGTGTCGTCGATCGGCATGTTGACGACGCCCCGCGCGACATAGTTGCCGTAGTCCGCCACATCGGCGTGCAGGATGGTCTCGTAACCCTCGAAGCTGGGCCGGTTGGTCACGATGTTCAGAACGCCGCTGGAGGCGTTGCGGCCGAACAGCATGCCTTGGGGACCTTCCAGAACCTCCAGCCGCGCGACATCGAACAACTGCGGTGGGAAGATCGAGGTGTTGGCCAGGGCCACCCCATCGACGACGACGCCAACGCTGCCTTCGGCCGAACGCGAGAAGGTCGCAGAACCCAATCCGCGGATGCTCAGGGCCCCGAACGGTCCGGGAATGTTCAGGGCGGGAGTCGTGCGGGTCAGGTCGGTGACCTCCGTCACGTTCTGGCGGGTCAGCTGCTCTCCGGCGACCACGCTGACGGCGGCGGGCACGCTTTGCAGCCGCTGCTCGCGCTTGTTCGCTGTGACGACGATGTCGCCCACTGTCGCGGGGTTCTGAGCGGAGGCGGCTTGGGCGGCCGGATCGGCGCCGAACTGTACGGCGGGGGACTGGGCCGCTGCCGGCAGGGCGAAGCCGGCGAGCGCGGTTCCCGCGAGCAGGCGGATGATGCGATGGGTCATGATGGTCCTCCCGACGGTTCTTTGACCGACTTGCTTTGAAAAATGCGTATCACAGATTTGCAGAACGTACAGTCTGTTTGTTCAATGCCGCGCCGGTCGCCGCGACGGCTTGCCTTTCTCACATCGGCGCGGTCGCCACGCCGATGCGGGAATCGGCCAGGCCGACGTAGAGACGCCATTGACCCTTGAACGCCACCAGGCCCTGGGCGAAGCAGACGTTGCCTACCTGGCCCTGGGCCTCGGCGGAGTCGATGCGGATGAAGGGTTGGGCGAGACGCCCGATCGCGGCCGTCGGCTCGGCGGAATCGAACAGGATCTGGCCGGGTTGATAGGCGAAGGCCGGCGTGTCCGGGTCGCCCTGAAGCGGATGGTTGGCGCCGTTGTATATCAGCAGCACGCCCTGCTCCGTCAGGACCGCAGGCGGTCCCGGCTCGGTGAGGATGGAGTCGAAGCGCAGTCGTCGCGGCCCTGCCAGGGGGCGCAGGCCCATCAGGCCTGGAACCGCGCCGCGACCCCAATGGCCCATCGGTCCCGTCCGGGTCGGATCCCAGGTCAGATAGCGATCGGGCGCGATGTCCGCTTCCACCGGCGTCCAGCGGACAAGGTCCTCGGAAGTTGCGGCGAAGATCGTGCCCTCGCCCCAGTACATCCAGAAGCGCCCATCGACCCGAGCCGCGACCAGACGACCATCCCGCAGTTCGGTTAGAATGGAGCCAGCCTTGGTCGGCAAGCGCACGTAAGCCGTGTCCAGGAAGGCCGGCCCATGTTTGGTCCATTGACGCAGGTCGTGGGAGGTGGCGACGAAGAGGCAGCCCACCTTGCCGTCGAAGGCGGTGTAGGTGCACACGAACCGACCGTCTGGAGCCTGGACGACGCGCGGATCCTCCAGGCCGCCCGGCCATTCCCAAGATTGCCATTCGTCGTCGCCGGGCGACAAGACGGGTTCGGGCTCAAGTTCGAAGTTCACCCCATCCGTGCTGGTCGCCAGGCCGATGCGGGACGTGCCGGCGTAGCGGCCGATCGTATCTTCGCCTCGGACCAGCAGGCAGACCCGATCGTCATGGACGACGGCGCCGGGATTGAACACGTCCTTTTCCGCCCAGGCGACCGACCGTCCGGAGACCGGGCAGTCGAAAACCGCGTGCGGGTTGTCCTCGAGAATACGCACGGGGCGAGAAAACGGGCCGAGGGCCCAAGCGGGCATGTCGGTGGATCCGGCGGCGGAGATCATCGGCTTTCCTTGAAGGCGTCGGCGGACGTTGGATCAGGCCCCCAGCGGGGGCAGGGTGAGGGCATGGGCGGCGCGCCGCTCCTCCAGCGCGCCCAGAATCCGGGCGTGCTTGACGGCGTCCAGCTTGTAGAAAAGACAGGTGACGGCAGCGGCGAGGGTGAGGATCCCGGCGCCCGGTCCATAGATGGCGCCGATCCAGATGATCGTTGTCGGGGGCGGCGAGGCCGCCGCGGCCGCCTCGTGCGCGGCGCCGGAGAAGCCGATCATCTGCAGCGCGAGGCCCGCTGCCAGGGCGCCGAAGCCGGACGCCGCCTTGCTCGCGAAGGCCCAGCCGGCGAAGAAGAGTCCTTCGCGACGTGCGCCGAAGAGATGTTCGTGCTCGTCGGCGGCGTCGGCCATCATGGAGGCGAAGGAAATGGCGGCGGCGGCCATCAACGCCCCCCCGACAAAGACGGTGGCCGCGAGGATCGACACGAGGACGCCGCCCTCGAAGGGGAAAGCGCCCGCCAGCCGCAGCGCGACAGGTCCGGAATAGGCGACGCCCAGGCCGACGATGCCGACCAGAAGGACGGTGCGCTTCTCGAGACGCTTCAGGGCCGGGCCCGCCAAGGGGGCGCCCAGCAGCAAGCCGCCGAAAAGGGCGAGGGTCACCGCCTGGGTCTGGCCCGGTGAAAGCCGCCAGAAATAGGTGTTGGCGTGGAGCCCCAGCGTACTGTGCAGGCTGAGCGCTGTGAACAGGAACAGCGCGCCGACGAAGAGAGAACGGAAGGAGGGGTTGCGGGCGATCTCGACCACCTCGCGGCCGAACCGGAGGTGCGCGGGTCCCGATGCCTGGGTCGCCGGGTGTTGCCTGTCGCGCGTCGCCAACACCGACCGGACGGCGAGCAGCGCACCGATCAACACGACCACCGCCAGCGTCGCCGCGAAGGGCGTATAGGCCGCACGACGGCTCAAACCCTCGGGGCCGCCGAGGAAGACGCCGAAACCAAGCACGACCGCGACAAGGGCGCCGAGCATGGCAGCGGCCCAACGCCAGGCGGCGATCGACGAACGCTCGGCATAGTCGTCGCTCAGTTCTGCGCCGACCGCGTTGTAGGGCAGCAGGAACAGGGAGATCGAGACGCGGAGCCCGATGGACAGGGTCGTCAGCCACGCGAACAGCAGGGTATCCGGGAGACCTGACGGCAGCGAGAAGATCAGGACCAGGAAGACGGCGACGCCCGGGGCACCCAGGAGCATGAAGGGAACGCGCCGGCCCAGACGGGATCTCCACCCGTCCGAAAGCGATCCGATGAGTGGGTCGATCACCGCATCCACGACCAGACCCGCCGCCATGGCCGCCCCGGCGAGTCCGGCCGGCACGCCGCAGACGGCCGTGGCGTAGAAAAACAGGAAGATGCTGACGGCCTGGGTGGCGATGCCGTCCAGCAGCCCTCCGGCGGAATAGCCGAGCTTGAGGCGGGTGCGCAGCTTTTGACCGCGTGCTGCGCGTGGGCCGTGCGCGGCGACGCCTGTTGGCGCGCTGTCCGTCATGGTCGTCTTCCCCGGGTATTCTTGATTGAGAACCACCGTATCAGACAAACGCAGTAGATCAACAAAAAGGATGTACGTTCCGGAAATGTCATCTATGCTTTGACGACAGAGGTGGTGCCGACTGCGCCACGGAGGGGCTATGCAGACCAAGCGGAAGGAAAGAGGGCGGGTCTCGCAGGCCGCAAACAGCCGGCGCGACGGTTCCGACCTCGGGGTTCGCAGATGCCCTCTCGAAGACGCTGAGACACGCATGGCAATCAGTCGCTGTTTGCGCAGAGCTCCGAGGGGCGGGAAGCGTGGACGGATGTCGTCGCCCGCGTTGACGAGCATCCGCGATGCGCGCGGGGACTGGACGATCAGACGGCGCTAAGGTCGAAATCATGGCAGACCAGAAACCCAATTCCCATCGTCAGCGCCGGCCCCAGGCCGAACGCAGCGCCGACACCCGTAACCGCCTGGTACAGGCGGCGATCACGTGTCTTTTCCGTAGCGGCTACAGCGCGACCACCGTGTCTGTCGTGGCGGCCGAGGCCGGCGTCAGTCGCGGCGCGATGACCCATCAGTTCCCGGCCAAGACCGATCTGATGCTGGCTGTCGTGCAGGCTGTCTTCGAGGAAGACACCGCCATCTACAATCGCTCGATCAAGACCATGAAGCCCGGAGAATGGCTCGTGGCCCTGCCCGAGACCATGTGGAACGTGATCAGTCGTCCGTCTGGCGTGGCGGTGATGGAGATCATGCTGGCGTCGCGTTCGGATCCCGATCTCGCCGAGCAGTTGCGGAACCTACAGCAGCGCATCGACGACCAGGCCCACCGCTGGAGCGACGAACGCATTCGCGCCGCGGGCCTGGAGCCGCATCCCCAGGCCGACGCGATCCACGAACTCTATGTCGCCGCGGTCAGAGGGCTCGCGCTCGAAGCGGTCTTCATGAACAACGCCGCCGGCGTCCAGCGCTCCCTGCAGGTGCTCTCGGACATGACGCGCCGGCTCTACGCCCCACTCGAAGACACCCCCTAGTTCAGTAAGGAGACGCTGTTGTCGTCAGCCGATCGCAAACCCGCGCCCAAGGACTTTCTCTGGGGAACCGCGATATCCGCCCACCAGAGCGAGGGCGGCAACATCGGCTCTGACGCCTGGCTCTGCGAGAACGTGCAGCCGACCGTGTATGCGGAACCGTCTGGGGACGCCTGCGACAGCTTGAACCGCTACGCCGAGGATATCGCCATCGCGGCCGACCTCGGATTCAACTGCCATCGCATCGGCATCGAGTGGGCGCGCATCGAACCGGAGGAAGGGCGCTTCTCGAACGCGGCGCTCGATCACTACCGTCGGGTGCTGGAAGCGTGCCATGCCCGCGGCCTTAAGCCTATGGTCACCTACAACCACTTCACCGTGCCGCGCTGGTTCGCGGCGCGAGGCGGATTCGAGGTCGCCGACGGCCCGGACCTGTTCGCCCGGTTCGCCGAACGGGCGACCGCGCGCCTGGGAGATCTGATCAGCCACGCCACTACGTTCAACGAGGCCAATATCCAACGCCTTGTCGCGCTGATGAGGCGTGACGGCACGACCGACGGCGCGATCGCGGCCATGCTGGCGGCCTGCGCCAGGGCCAGCGGATCGGACCGCTTCTCGTCGTTGCTGTTTGCCCCGCTCGACAAGTGCGAGCCGAATCTGCTTCGGGCGCATGCGGAGGCGACCGCCGCGATGAAGGCTGGGCCCGGCGCGTTTCCTGTCGGGCTGACGCTGACGATGCAGGATGTGCAGGGCGTCGGAGAGAACCACCAGGCCGAAGCGCTGATCCAGATGCTGTACGGCCCATGGCTGGATGCGGCCAGGACGGCCGATTTCGTGGGCGTCCAGACCTACACCCGCGTGCTGATGGGGGCATACGACCGACTGCCGCCGCCGGAAGGGGCCGAACTGACGGCGGCGGGCTATGAATTCTACCCGCAGGCGCTGGGCGGCACGATCCGTTTCGCGCAAGAGCGTATCGGTCGTCCGATCTATGTGACCGAAAGCGGCATCGCCACAGACGACGATACGCGCCGGATCGCCTATATCGACGCGGCCCTGTCCGAGATCCGCCAATGCCTGGACGAAGGCATCGAGGTTCACAGCTACATCTGCTGGTCGCTGCTCGACAATTTCGAATGGACCCACGGCTATGGCGAACGGTTCGGCCTGGTCCATGTCGATTACGAGACCTTCGCCCGCACCCCGAAGCCCAGCGCCCGCTTCTTGGGCGATCTGGCCCGGCGCGGCGTGATCTGACGCCGCCGGCCGGCCTGGTCGCCCGGTGTCGGTCGGGCGACCTCGTTCGGCATGGTCATCCCGCGCGCGAGGTCGCCCGATCCGTCACGTCTTCGATGAAGGTGGCGACGGCGTCGGGGGCCGTCACTGGGAGCATGTGCCCCCCCTCCATGAGAACCAGCTTAGAATTCGGAACCAGGCGAGCGCAGGATTCGCCGTGCAGGGCTGGGTCCAGGACACGGTCTCCGCATCCGAATAGGATGGACGTCGGGGCCGTGATGCATCCGTATCGTGAGATCAGATCGGCGAGATCGTCGTTGGCGTGGAACAGGTCGGTCGAGGCGGCCACATATGACCGGGGACGAAGCGAAAGGAGCCCCCTGCCGCGCGTGCATAGTCCTTGGGAACCGGTTCGGGGCCGAAAAGGGCGCTCAGGGTCGTGGCGCTTCGCATGATCGACAGGGGCGTCGCGAAGGTGTGGCCGATGAGCTGTCGAAGCCAGGGCTGACCGACCAGAAGCATGCGGAAAAGCGCCGGCGGCTCGTGCTGGATCGCCGTCAGCGGCGCGATCAGGGCGAGAGCGGCGACGCGCTCCGGCGCCGAGGCCGCCAGCGCCAGGGCCACGGCGCCGCCCATCGAATGTTCCACGACCACGGCCCGCTCGACCGCGAGGGCGTCCATGGCTTCGGCGATGACGTCGGCGTGGCGCTTGACCCCGCTGAAGCCGGCCGGAAGGACGTCGGAATGCCCGCATCCCAGCCTGTCAATCGCGATCACGCGAAAGCGCGTCGCCAGGCGTGGAAGAACGCCATAGGTGAAGTTTCCGGTTAGCCCGCCCAAGCCGTGGATCAGCAGGATCGGCGGCCCGGAGCCCTTGTCGACGACATGGAGGCGACCGAAGCGGGTGTCGATAAAGCGTCCGTCAGGCGCGAAACCGCGACGGACCTTGCGGCCGACGTGAGCCGTGAACAGGGCCGCCCCTACGATCACGAGGGCTGTCGCCGGCGCCAGACCGAAAAGCAGATTCAGAAGCATTCGATCTCTCCGATCAGAACCAGGGGTAGAACGGCGGCATGGCGGACGCCTTGCCTCGAATGCGGGCGTGCGTTTCTCCCGGAAGGCGGCCACCCCTGCCTTTCCGTCGCCTGTGCTGGTGTAGAACATCGCCAGGGAATCGATGCGGTGCGCCTCCACGGGATGCGGCAACGCCGCGTTGCGCCGCATCATCGCTCGGGTCAGGGCGACGGCGACGGGTGATCGATCGTCGACGATGCGGTGCGCCAGCGTCCGCGCCTGCGCCAATAGGCTGTCGTTGTCCGGGTGAACGGAGAGCAGCAGGCCCGCGCGAGCCGCTTCATCGACATCCATGATGTCGGCCGTGAGGCACCACTCCAGCGCCTTCTGTTCGCCGACGAGCCTCGGCAGGAACCAGCTCGAACAGGCTTCCGGGACGATGCCGAGGCGTCCGAAGACGAAACCGATGCGCGCCTCGCGCGAAGCCAGCCGGAAATCCATCGCCAGCGTCATGGTCGCGCCGATGCCGATGGCGGCGCCGTTGATCGCCGCGATGACCGGCTTCAGGCAGTCGTGGATCGCCAGCGTCACCCGCCCCCCGGTATCGCGGACACCGTGACGGACGCTGGGATCCTCGAGGCGTTGCATGTCCGAGAGATCGGGCGAAAGGTCTTCGTCGAGTCCGAAGACATTGCCCTGGGCCGACAGGTCCATGCCCGCGCAGAACGCCTTTCCCGCGCCTGTCACGATGACGGCCCGGACATCGTAGTCGTAATTGACCGACCGAAACAGCGCTTCGAGTCGTCCGCCATCTCGGGCGTGAAGGCTTTCAACCGCGCCTCGCGGGCCAGCGTCACCAGCAGGATTCCGTCCTGCAGGTCCGTGCGGATCGTGGCATGGGTCATTTGCAAGGCTCCGATCTCCGAGACGGCTCCGGTCCGATGAATTTTCGCATCCGAGCCATACCGTCCTGGCGCTTCACTGCATCCGATCGAGCAGACGCCAGTAGTTCACCGGCGCCAGCTGTTCGACAAACGAGGCGATCCTGGCATCGCTTCCCACCAACACGCGCGGACGCCGCCGCTCCACGCCTCTGACGATGATCTCGCCGGCTTCGTCCGGCGACATCCTGAGGGCCTTGGCGAAGCGTTTCTGCTGCGCGGCCCGCTCCGTCTCGACGACCGCCTGCGCCACTCGGGCGTTCCGGGCGATCGCGGTCTTCACGCCGCCCGGGTGACCCCCACCGGGGACCCTGTCGCCAGCAGTTCGTTGCGCAGGGACTCCGAAAATCCGCGGACGGCGAACTTGGCGGCCGAATAGGCCGTCTGTCCCGGTGGCGCGATCAGGCCGAACAGGCTGGACAGGTTGACGAGCCGGGCCTCGTCGCGCGTCGCCAGCAGCGGCAGGAAGGCTCGCGTCATACGGACCACGCCGTTGAAGTTGATGTCGATCAGCCAGTCGAACTCGTCGGCCGATAGCTGGTCGAACCTTCCGCTCAGCGCGACGCCGGCGTTGTTGACCAGCACATCGACCTGGCCGTGGGCGGCGATCACGGCGGCGGGAAGGGCGGCGACCGCCTGGGCGTCGCTGACATCCAGCGAATGGCGCGAAACACGGGCGAGATCACCCACCAGCTTGGCGGTCTCGGTCAGGCCCGCTTCGTCGATGTCCGCCAGCGCCACATGGCAACCGCGGCCGGCCAGCGAAAGCGCGACGGCGCGTCCGATTCCTCCGGCGGCGCCGGTGACCACCGCGACCTTGCCGCGGGGTTCAAAAATCCGTTTCATGTCGCATTCCTTTCCCTGGTCGGGCGGACCGTGTCGAAGCGCACGACGCCATCGTTCAGGCGACCCATGTGGAAGGCCATGATGTCGCTCAGATAGTTCTGACGGGTCTTCCACGGCGCCCGCGCGCCCTGGCGCGGCAATAGGCCGGCGGCCCGCTGGACATAGCCCGATGTGAGATTCAGCACCGGCGCATCCGCGACCATTCCCGGCTGGGCGACAGGTTGCGTCACCCGATATCCACGCCGTCGCATGTGGTTGAGCAGGCGGCTGACGAAACGCGAGGTCAGGTCGCATTTCAACGTCCAGGACGCATTGGCGTAGCCGATGGCGAGCGCTTAAAGGATAGCGGTTTCACGAATTGCAATCCCCGATCAGGCCTTAAGGCGGGCTGAAGTGGAGACAAGTTAGCGTTAGACTGACAGCACCCTCTCTACGTGCTTGGCGCATCCCAAGCCTCGAACGGATTCCTCTTCGCCATGACGGCGCTCAGCTCGCCTGATGTCGAGCCTGGACGACTGGACTAGGCGCGTGTCGAGGTTGGGATGACCGTCACGAGTGGCTGGCTGATATTGGAGGCTATTCGTTTCGCCACGGCGGCCAACTTCACGACACTTTCAACTTCATCGTCGTCACCGAACGATTCCGCATCGATGTCGCTGACCAAGTCGACCGAGCCCCCTTGAGCAATTCCAAAAGCGAACGCGGAGCCGGTTAAGCCGGCCATTTCCCTCGGCGGTTGGGATCATCCGATATTCCGGCTTGGGCGTCGCACACGAAGCCAGCACAGCGGCGCTTCCCATGGCACCAGCCAGCCTTTGTAAGATCGTTAACGCCTGCGCCCTCCAATAGAAGTAGTGACTATATTCACTGGAGCGGGTTACGGATTTACTACCGCTTTCACCGAGGCGATTGCATCAGGTGTTCGCCAAGGGGCTGACGCAGGAGCAGCTTGCTCATGATCTCGACCTCGACGTCAGCTATCTCGGTCAGATCGAACGGGGCGAGCGAAATACGACCCTCGTGGTCGTGGAGAAGGCCGCCACGGTTCTAGGCGTTTCGCCGGCGAGCCTATTAGATTCGGCCGGTCCGAGCCTCTGCCCGCGACCGCCAGCCGCGCCGACATGGTAGTCAGGAACCAAGTGAGCAGCGGCAGATGGGTCCGATGCATTACTACGAGGCGTCAAGTAAGGCGGCGGCGAGTCCCGACCTATTCGAAGAGATCCATTTGTACTCTGGAGCCGGCCGGGACTCTAAACTTCGTCACGTCAAGCGAGCGCCTTGGACCGTCCAGGCCGTAGCGCCTGATCGCAGCTTTGAAACGTGTTCCAATAAGATCGGCGACGGGGCCAGTTCCCTTCATGCGCTGAGCCCAATCTGCGTCATAATCGTTCCCTCCGCGTGTCTGCCGAATGAGTGACATCACGCGCGCCGCCCGATCCGGTCGCGCATCCGCGAGCCACTCCCGAAACAGATCCTTGATCTCAAGGGGAAGGCGAAGGGTTACGTACATGGCCGTTGTTGCACCCGCCTTTGCGGACGCTTCGAGAATGGATTCCATCTCGTGGTCGTTAAGGCCCGGAATAACCGGGGCAAAACCGACTCCGACGGGCACGCCGGCCTCCGCCAGAATCTTGATCGCATCCAACCTTCGCTGCGGCGTGGAGGCGCGCGGCTCCATCGTGCGGGCCAGTCCTCGATCCAGGGTCGTGATTGATATGAACGCCGTCGCCAACCCCTCGCGCGCCATCGGTCCCAAGATGTCTAGGTCCCGAGTAATCAGGCTGGACTTGGTGATCACACTGACCGGCTGGTTGAATCGAGCCGCCACTTCCAGCACGTCACGCGTGATCTTCCGGTCGCGCTCATCCGGCTGATAGGGGTCGGTGTTGCCGCCTATGTGGATCCGTTTGCAGACGTATTTTTTGGCGCTGAGTTCCTGTTCCAGGAGACGCGCGGCGTCGGGCTTGAAGAAGATCCGGCTCTCGAAATCCAGGCCCGGGGACAGGCCCATGTAGGCATGGGATGGGCGAGCATAGCAGTAGCTACATCCATGGCTGCAACCTGTGTAGGGATTGATGGAACGCTCAAAGCCGATGTCTGGGCTCTGATTCTTGCTAATGATTGTTCTGGAGCGGAGTGGGGTTATCGTTGTCGGAATCTGAGTGGAGGAGGGGGCGTCTTCATCGGTCCAGCCGTCATCGAAGGCCTCGACCTGAGTGGCTTCGAACCGACCGCTGGCGTTGGATTTGGCTCCGCGACCTCGGACGGCGGGGCCCAGTTTCACGGCCTCGATCATGACTGTGTAACAGAATAATAGAGCCAGCCGTGACTGCATCCCTTATAGGTGTTGATCGACCGATCGAACCCGATGTCCGGGCTCTGATTCTTGCTGATGATCGTCCGAGATCGCAGGGGCGTGACGGTTGTCGGCACTTGGACGGGCAGGGCGGCGTCCTCGTCAGTCCAGCCGTCGTCGAAGTCCTCGACTGTCGTCGGCTCGAACCTGCCGCTGGCGTTGGATCGCGCGCCACGTCCTCGCGCCGGCGATTTCGATGTTGCGGCGGCAGTCATCGGTTTCTAGGCGGAGGGGCGGGACGGCCGGTTCCAAGCCACACGGCGAGACGTGGCGTCTGGACGGGTTATGTAGGCGCGCGGGAAGGCCCAAGACGGCATCGGCCGCGCCATCATGCGAGAAGTGTGTAACGAGTCAGTAGACGCAGCCATGTTCGCAGCCCTTGTAGGGGTTGATGGAGCGGTCGAAACCGATGTCCGGACTGTCGTTCCGGGCGATGATGGTCCGCGCGTGCTCGGGCGTGAGGACGGTGCGCAGTGGCTGAGCCTCGGCGTCGTCACAGGTCCAGCCGTCGTCGAAGGCCTCCTGCCTGAAAGATTCGTACCGGCCGGTCGCATTCGAACGCGCGCCTCTTCCCTTCGCGGCTTCCATGAGGGGAAGATGCCACAGTAGCGGAACAAAGCAAGAACCTTCTTCAGGCGTGCGGAAGCTTCTCCTCCCGTGGTGAAGCCATGGGGAGGTGGATCGACGCGCAGCAGCGAGACGGAGGGGTTGTTTCAGGCGGTCAGGGCGGTGGGAGGTCGAAGAGCCCCTCCCACATTCATCGCAGGCGATGGGGAGGAGAGGGGAAGGCGTGCAACGCCATCAACCCTTTCCCTTTCGCCGTCGGGCCTTTATGTCCGCCCCTCACTTTCGTATCGCTGGAGATTGCGATGAGACCGGATGTCGAGGCCATGAAGGCCGACATCGAGCAGAGCGTCGCTCTGCTCAGGAGGCGTCTTTGACTGGGATGTCGCTTTAAGGAAGCTCGACGAGCTGAACGCGCGGGTCGAGGATCCCACGCTGTGGGACAGGCCCGACGAGGCCCAGGCCGTGAGCCGCGACCGTTCGCGCCTGGAAGGCCAGATCAACGCCGTCAAGGAGATGGAGCAGGGCCTCGAGGACGGGGTGATGCTGGCCGAGATGGCGGACGAGGAGGGCGACGAGGCGGCGCTGGAAGACGCTCGCGCCCAGTTGCGAGCCATCAAGGAACGCGCCGCGCGCGCCGAGCTGGAAGCCCTGCTTTCCGGCGAGGCGGACGGCAACGACGCCTATCTGGAAGTGAACTCCGGCGCCGGGGGCACCGAGTCGAACGACTGGGCCGGCATGCTGCTGCGCATGTACACCCGCTGGGCCAAGGCGCACGGCTATGAGGTCGAGGTCGAGGCGGAGGAGGCGGGCGAACAGGCCGGCATCAAGTCCGCCACCATCCAGGTGAAGGGGCCGAACGCCTACGGCTGGCTGAAGTCGGAATCGGGCGTCCACCGCCTGGTGCGCATCAGCCCCTATGACGCGGCGGCCAAGCGGCACACCAGCTTCGCCTCCATCGGCGTGTCGCCCGTGGTGGACGACGCGATCGAGATCGACATCAACCCGGCCGACGTGCGCACGGACACCTACCGGGCGTCCGGCGCCGGCGGGCAGCACATCAACAAGACGGACTCGGCGGTGCGCCTGACGCACATTCCGACCAACACCGTCGTGGCCTGCCAGGCCGGCCGGTCGCAGCACCAGAACCGCGATCAGGCCTGGAAGATGCTGCGGGCGCGGCTCTATGAGCTGGAGCTGCAGAAGCGCGAGGCGGCGGCGCAGGCTTTGGCCGACGCCAAGACCGACATCGGCTGGGGCCACCAGATCCGGTCCTATGTCCTGCAGCCGTACCAGATGGTGAAGGACCTGCGGACCGAGGTCGAGACATCGGACACGCAAGGGGTGCTGGACGGCGACCTGGACCAGTTCATGGGCGCGGCGCTGGCCGCCAGGGTCGGCGAGACGCGCGGATCGACGGCGGAATAGAAGAAGGGGCGGCCCGCCGGGCCGCCCCTTTTCGTTTCGCGGGTCAGGCCGCCGTCTTGGCCTCGGCCTTCTCGGGCTTGGCCTTTTCGGGCGCGGCGGGCGGTTCCAGCATGGAGGCGCCGGGCGTGTCGCGCTTGGCCTGGTTGCAGCGGCCCTGGAACCAGGCGCCCTGTTCGACCGTGAGCTGCTCCTGGGTGATGTCGCCCTCGACGCGCGAGGTGGCGTAGAGGCGCACCTGCTTGGCGACGATGGCGCCCGTGACCCGGCCACGCACGTCGAGCACGTCGGCGTGAACCGTGCCCTCAACGGTGCCGCCCTCGCCGATGGTGACGCGGGCGACGCGGATGTCGCCCTTCAGCGACCCTTCGACCTGGAGGTCGCCGGCGCCGGAGATGTTGCCTTCGTACTTCACGCCGGCGGACAGGGTCGACAGGCTGCTGGACCGCGGCGCGGCGGCGGGCCGAGACGGCTCGGGCGCGCGGGGCGCGGGAGCCGACGCGACGGGAGAAGACGCCGGCGCGGGGGCCGGGGCGGACGGTTCAGGCGCCGGGGGGATGCCCAGGCCGCCCTGTGGACCGCTGTCGATGGGTTTGCTCTTGGTGAACATGGTGCGCTCCGCATGTCGCCAGCTAAGGCCGGCCTGACCCCCATAGCCCTCGGATCGATTTAGGGGGGCGCGGAGAGCGAAGGTCAAGCACCGCTTCCGAACCGCGCTCGGCGATCGCTAGGCCTTGAGCGCCGCGAGGACTTGGGCGGCATGGCCCGGAACACGAACATTGCGCCAGGTCCTGACGACGTTTCCGTCACGCCCGACCAGGAAGGTGGCGCGTTCGACGCCCATGTATTCGCGGCCGTAGAGCTTCTTCTGGACCCAGACGCCCCAGGCCTCGCAGGCGGCGCCGTCCTCGTCCGAGGCGAGGACCACCTTGAGGTCGTGCTTGGCCTTGAAGCGGTCGAGCTTGCGGACCGGGTCCCTGGAGACGGCGACAACCGTGGCGTCCAGGGCGGCGAAGTCGTCGATCAGGGCGGAGAAGTCCTTGCCCTGGTTGGTGCAGCCGGGGGTATCGGCCTTGGGGTAGAAATAGACGACGACGGGCCGGCCCTCGAGCCGGCCAAGGGAGACGCGGCCGCCGTTGTCGGTCGGCAGGTCGAGGGCGGGGGCGGGTTGGCCGGCTTCGGGCATTCAGTCCTCGGAGGGTCGGGTCAGACGGGGCGAACCAGCACGATCTTCTTCTTGCCGGCCGCCAGCTTGAGGACGCCGTCGATCACGTCCGCCTCGGTGAGCAGCTGCGCCCCGTCGGACACCGCCACGTCGTTGAGGCGCAGGCCGCCGCCCTGGGCAAGGCGACGCGCCTCGCCGTTGGAGGCGGTGAGGCCCGCCTTGGCGACGACGGCGGCGATCATGGCGCCGAAGACCTCGGCCGCGGGCAGTTCGACGGTCGGCAGGTCGGCGGACAGCCTTCCCTGCTCGAAGGCGGCCTCGGCGGCGGCCCGCGCGTGGGCGGCGGCTTCGGCGCCGTGCAGCATGGTGGTGGTCGCGTCGGCGAGGGCCTTCTTGGCGTCGTTGATGGCCGCGCCTTCCAGCGCCTCGTAGCGGGCGATCTCCGCGTCCGACAGGTCGGTGAACAGGCGCATGAAGCGGCCCACGTCGCCGTCCTCGGTGTTGCGCCAGTACTGCCAGTAGTCATAGGGCGACAGGGCGTCGGCGTTCAGCCAGACGGCCCCGCCCACGGTCTTGCCCATCTTCTGCCCCGAGGCGGTCGACAGCAGCGGCGTGGTCAGGCCGAAGGCGGCCTTGTGATCCACGCGGCGGGTCAGCTCGACCCCGTTGACGATGTTGCCCCACTGGTCCGAGCCGCCCATCTGCAGGGTGCAGCCGTAGCGCCGGTTAAGCTCCAGGAAGTCGGTGGCCTGCATCAGCATGTAGTTGAACTCGAGGAAGGTCAGCGGCTGCTCCCGTTCCAGGCGCAGCTTGACCGAGTCGAAGCTCAGCATGCGGTTGACGGTGAAGTGCGTGCCGTAGTCGCGCAGGAACTCCAGATAGCCCAGCTTCGACAGCCATTCGTCGTTGTCGAGCATGATCGCATCGGTGGGGCCGTCGCCGAAGGTCAGGAACTTCTCGAACACGCCCTTGATGCCGGCGATGTTCTCGGCGATCCGCTCTTCCGTCAGCAGGGGGCGCTGCGTGTCCTTGAAGCTGGGGTCGCCGACCTTGGTCGTGCCGCCGCCCATCAGCACGATCGGCTTGTGCCCCGCCTGCTGCAGCCGGCGCAGCAGCATGATCTGGATCAGATGGCCGACGTGCAGCGAGGGCGCCGTGGCGTCGAAGCCGATATAGCCCGTCACCACCCCCGAGGCCGCCGCCTCGTCAAGCTCGGCCGGATGGGTGATCTGATGAATGTAGCCCCGCGCCTGCATGGTGCGGAGGAAGTCGGATTTGAAGGCGTGATCGGTCATGGCGGGGGCTCCGTTAGCAGGGATGCCGCCGGTCGTCTTCCCCTTCCGCAGGGGCTGGGCGGAGGGCGATTTCAGACGCCTGGACGAAAAACACCGTCTGAATAGTGTGAATAGTCTGAAATCGGGCGGTGATGGCGAGCGGGGGAATGGCGGCGTCCTTCGGTCGGGGGGCGGGCGCGCATTGTACGGCCGCGCGCGGGCGCGCCAGATCGATCGGCGGTCTGGCGCGGCGAGCGCTTGTTCTGCAAGGACAAACCGCTCCGGATTGGGATGGCGGTGGGCGATAGAAGACCGCCGCCGCGCACGGCTGTCTGGTCTGTGCGGCGGGGCGCGTGTAGCACCTTGGCTATGAGCGGGGCGAAGTCGAACGAGCTACGGACCTGGACGGCGGTCGGCGTCGTGGGGCTGCTGTCCTGGGGGCTGTGGCGGCTGGCGGTCGTGATCAGCCAGGCGACGCCGCAGGTTTTCGCCCAGGCCGATCGACTGGCGTTCGCGGCGGTGGTGACGCTGGGCGCGATCGTGGTGGTCGGCGGCGCGCTTCGGGTCGGGCGGGCCTCGCCGCGATCGATCGGCCTGGCCGCGCCATGGAAGGGGGTCGCCGGCGCCGCCTGGGCCGCGATCCCGGCGGCGGTCGGGCTGATCGGCGCGGTCACGCTCGGCTGGGCTGAGGTCGTGGTTTTGGCGCCGGCCGGTGAAGCGCTGCTGAAGCTGACGGCGCTGATCGCGCTGGTGTTCCTGTCGGAGGCGTTGCCCGAGGAGCTGATCTTTCGGGGCTACATCCAGTCGCGGCTCATGGGGCTGACGGGGCCCTGGGGCGGGGTGTTGCTGCAGGCGGTGATCTTCACCTTGTTCGCCCATCTGATCGGCGCCGCGTCCGATCCGATGCAGCTGGGGTTCATCGCCGGCTTCGGAGTGGCGCTGGGCATGCTGCGCGCGACGACCGGATCGGTGTGGGCGTCGATCGGCTTCCATCTGGCGTTCATCGCGGTCCAGCAGGGGGTCGGCGGCGGATGGGCGCTGGTTTCGCTGGGCATGACGCCGACGATCCGGCAGATCGTGCTGGCCATGGCGCCGATCAGCGTGGTCATCGCCGTGCTGTTCGAGCGCGTCGGACGGGCGCGGGCCGCCCGGTGAGCTGCGTCCCGCTGACCCCGCATCCGACCACGCCGGACGCCGGGCTGGCGCTGGAGGTCGAGGCGCGGCGCCGGGGCGGGGTGCTGAGCCTCGAGCACCGCCTGGCTGGGCCGGTGGAGACGGTGCGGTGGCCGGAGGGCGCGGCGCGGGTGCGGACCGACGGACTGTGGCGGACGACCTGTTTCGAGGCGTTCGCGCGGACCGCGACGGGCTATGTCGAATACAATCTTTCGCCGTCGGGGGCGTGGGCGGCGTATCGGTTCGACGGCTATCGCGAAGGGATGCGGCGGCTGGAGATTCCCGCGCCGTTCATCGTCACGCGAATGGCGCAGGGGCGGTTCGTGCTGACGGCGGACGTGACGCTGCCGGAGGATGCGACGGGCGCGGTCGGGCTGACGGCGGTCGTCGAGCGGCTGGACGGGACGATCGCCTATTGGGGCCTGAGGCATCCATCGGATAAGCCGGACTTCCATCATTCCGACTCGTTCGCGCTGGACCTGCCATGAACTTCGGCCTCGATCGCCTGCTGTCCGACGACGCCCTTCGGGGCGAGCTGAAGGGGCGGCGCGTGGCGCTGCTGGCGCATCCGGCGTCGGTGACGAAGGACCTGACGCACGCGATCGACGCCCTGGCCGCCTGTCCCGAGATCACGCTGAGCGCCGCCTTCGGGCCGCAGCACGGCATGAAGGGCGACCTGCAGGACAATATGATGGAGAGCCCCGACTATCGCGATCCGGTGCACGGCATCCCGGTCTTCAGCCTGTACGGCGAGGTGCGGCGGCCCAGGGACGAGTGGATGGAGACGTTCGACGTCATCCTGATCGACCTGCAGGACCTTGGATGCCGCATCTACACCTATGTGACGACGCTGCTCTATGTGCTGGAGGCGGCGGCGAAGCACGGCAAGGCGGTATGGGTGCTGGATCGGCCCAATCCGGCGGGAAGGCCGGTCGAAGGGCTGACGCTCAGGGCCGGGTACGAGAGCTTCGTCGGGGCGGGCCCGATGCCGATGCGGCATGGGATGACCATGGGCGAGCTGGGCCTGTGGTTCGTCGACCATTTCCGGCTGGATGTCGAATACCGCGTGGTGGAGATGCAGGGCTGGAAGCCGGACGAGGGGCCGGGGTACGGCTGGCCCCTGCTGGAACGGGCGTGGATCAACCCCAGCCCCAACGCGCCGAACCTGAGCATGGCGCGGGCCTACGCCGGCACGGTCATGCTGGAGGGGGCGACCCTGTCGGAAGGGCGCGGAACGACCCGGCCGCTGGAGCTGTTCGGGGCGCCGGACATCGATGCGCGGGCGGTCATCGCCGAGATGCGGGGCATGATGCAGCCGGGGGCGCCGGACTGGCTGGGAGGCTGCGTGCTGCGGGAGTGCTGGTTCCAGCCGACCTTCCACAAGCATGTGGGGCAGCTGTGCGCGGGCGTGCAGATTCATGTCGAGGGGCCGCACTACGACCACGCGGCGTCCCGGCCGTGGCGGGTGCAGGCGCTGGGGTTCAAGGCGATCCGGCGGCTGTATCCGGACTACGACCTGTGGCGCGACTTTCCCTATGAATACGCCTTCGGGCGGCTGCCGATCGACACCATCAACGGCGGCCCGGCGCTGCGGGAGTGGGTCGATGACGTGGGGGCCATGCCCGGCGATCTGGACGCGCTGACCGTTCAGGACGAACAGGCCTGGGTGGAAACCCGCGCACCGCACCTGATCTACTGAGCCTTAACCCGACATTCCCCGCGTCCGCGGGACGAACCCGGAAGCCGGGAGGCCTGCATCCGGCGCCGAATGCATCTGACGGCGAGACCGCAGCCCGGGGCGCCGGGCTCTTCGCTGCGCTGACCCGCGGATCGGCGAGTCAGTCCGCGGGTGAATGGTGCATCGCGAGAGGAGAAGGCTGAAACAGCTCGAATCCTGAGCCGTCCACGCCGGCAAACCGCTGCCGCGCCGAAGGATTTTTGTATAAACGCAGTTTATTGTGCACCTGCAAATAAGTGATTGGGCTTATCTGATCGACTCGGGTAGAAGGGCGTCCTCCCAATCACTTCAGCCAATGGATTTCGCATGGCCCTCCTCAACACGCCCATCAAGCCGTTCACGGCCACCGCCTACAAGGAAGGCAAGTTCGTCGAGATTTCCGACGCCGACGTGAAGGGCAAGTGGGCGATCTTCTTCTTCTATCCGGCCGACTTCACCTTCGTTTGCCCGACCGAACTGGAAGACCTGGCCGGCATCTATCCGACCCTGCAAGGCCTGGACGTGGAAGTGTTCTCGGTTTCGACCGACACCCACTTCAGCCACAAGGCCTGGCACGACACCTCGCCGGCGATCGGCAAGATCAACTACTACATGGTCGGCGACCAGTCGGGCACGATCACCAACAACTTCGACGTGATGCGTCCGGGCGTGGGCCTGGCCGACCGCGCGACCTTCCTGGTCGATCCGGACGGCGTGATCCAGTTCATGGAGATCACGTCGGAAGGCGTGGGCCGCAACGCCTCCGAGCTGCTGCGCAAGGTCAAGGCCGCCCAGTACGTGCGCGCCCATCCCGGCGAAGTCTGCCCCGCCAAGTGGGAAGAGGGTGAAGCCACCCTGGCCCCGTCGCTGGACCTGGTCGGCAAGATCTAAGCCCGACGACCCAGACAAGCCGGCGGCGCGTAGCGTTCAGCCGCCGGTTCACGGCGCCCGGTCCAGCCGGGCGTCAGCAGAGGCCGCGGGGTGAGTAGCGTTTCCGTCCCCGCGGCCTTTTTGCGTCCGGTCCTCGCCGAAGCGGCTGGAGGACGGGCGTTCCACCCGAGAAGTAAGTGAGAATCCGATGCTCGACACGAACCTGAAAACCCAGCTTGAAGGCTATCTGAAGAACATCGTGCATCCGGTCGAACTGGTCGCCTCGCTTGGCGCCGGGCCGAAGTCGCAGGAGCTGAAGGCCCTGCTGGAGGACATCGTCTCGGTCTCGCACGGCAAGGTCGAGATGGGCCGCGACTTCGACGACGTGCGCCAGCCCAGCTTCCTGATCCGCAGGAAGGGCACGGACATCGGCGTGCGCTTTGCCGGGATTCCGCTGGGCCACGAATTCACCTCGCTGGTGCTGGCCCTGCTGCACGTCGGCGGCCATCCGTCCAAGGCGGCGCAGGAGGTCATCCAACAGGTCAAGGACCTGGACGGCGACTATCTGTTCGAGACCTACTTCTCGCTGTCGTGCCAGAACTGCCCGGACGTGGTGCAGGCGCTGAACCTGATGAGCGTCATCAATCCGCGCATCAAGCACGTCGCCATCGAGGGCGGCCTGTTCAAGGACGAGGTCGAGGCGCGCAAGGTCATGGCCGTGCCGACCGTGTTCCTGAACGGCGAACTGTTCGGCCAGGGCCGGATGGAGCTGGAGCAGATCGTCGCCAAGATCGACAGCGGCGCCGAGGCGCGCGCGGCCGAGAAGATCAAGGCCAAGGACCCGTTCGACGTGCTGGTGGTCGGGGGCGGCCCGGCCGGCGCGGCGGCGGCCATCTACACCGCCCGCAAGGGCATCCGCACCGGTGTCGCGGCCGAGCGCTTCGGCGGACAGGTGCTGGACACCATGGCGATCGAGAACTTCATCTCCGTGCCGCACACCGAGGGGCCGAAGCTGGCCGCCCAGCTGGAGCAGCACGTCCGCGAATACGAGGTGGACATCATGAACCTGCAGCGCGCCTCGCGGCTGATCCCGGCCAAGGTTCCGGGCGGCCTGCACGAGGTGCAGCTGGAGAACGGCGCCAGCCTGAAGGCGCGGACGGTCATCCTGTCGACCGGGGCGCGCTGGCGGCAGATGAACGTGCCCGGCGAGGACCAGTACCGGAACCGGGGCGTGGCCTATTGCCCGCACTGCGACGGACCGCTGTTCAAGGGCAAACGCGTGGCGGTGATCGGCGGCGGCAACTCCGGCGTCGAGGCGGCCATCGACCTGGCGGGGATCGTGGCGCACGTGACCCTGATCGAGTTCGACAGCGAACTGCGGGCCGACGCGGTGCTGCAGCGCAAGCTGGCGACCCTGCCGAACGTGCGGATCGTCACCTCGGCCCTCACGACCCAGGTGTTGGGCGACGGCGAGAAGGTGACGGGTCTGGTCTACAAGGACCGCAACTCCGACGCGGTGCACGAGGTCCAGCTGGAAGGCGTCTTCGTCCAGATCGGCCTGGTTCCGAACACCGAGTGGCTGCACGGGGCGGTGGCCCTGACGCCGCGCGGGGAGATCGAGATCGACCACCGGGCGGAGACCAGCCAGCCGGGCATCTTCGCGGCGGGCGACGCGACCACCGTGCCCTACAAGCAAATCGTCATCGCCATGGGCGAGGGCTCGAAGGCGGCGCTGTCGGCCTTCGACTACCTGATCCGCACCGTGCCGGCGGAAGAGGCGACGGAGGCGGCGTAAACCCCGTCGGGCGCCGCCGACGCCCGGGTCTCATGCAAGGCCCGGGCGTCCTTCCTGCTGGAGGGATCAGCGGCGGAATGTCGCACCTGCTTGTCCGAGCGCGAGGCCGATCACAGTATCAGCCCCAGCGGACCGGGCCCCTCTGACGTCCCTTCGGGCGTGATGTCGGACCGCATCGAGCGTGCTCGGTGCGTGGCGGCGATCCCTTTCGGAACTGCCTTCTCGACCGCGCGCGCTCCTCAATCAGAGGAGACCGACATGTCGCACATCCAACTCTACCGCGCCCGCCGGCCGCACGCCGGGCTGGGCCTGCCGGTTCAAGACGCGCAGAGCGCGGGCCGCTACGACGGCCGCCGCCTGGCCGAGCTGAAGACCGCTCGGCCCGCCGTCAAGGACAGGACCGCCAGACCCGCGTCCCGTCCGGAGCGCGCGCCGACCCCGCACGCCTTCGCCTGATCCCCACCGTCATAAACCCGACGCCCGGTCGCCGACGCGGGCGGGCGTCTCCGCTCGGAAGAAGCAGATGGAATTCCTGTTAATCGACTGGTTGGGCAAGCCCGCGTGGATGTGGCTGGCCTTCATGAGCGTGGTGCTGGTGCTGTTGGTGTTGGACCTGGGCGTCCTGCACCGTGACGAGCACGAGATCGGCGTACGCGAGAGCCTGGCGTTGTCGGGCATGTACATCGCCATCGCCCTGCTGTTCGGCGGCTGGGTGTGGTGGGAGCTGGGCGCCCAGCGGGGCATGGAATACCTGACCGGCTTCGCCATCGAGAAGAGCCTGGCGATGGACAACGTCTTCGTCATCGCCATGATCTTCGGCTATTTCGCCATCCCGCGCGCGCTTCAGCACAGGGTGCTGTTCTGGGGCATCCTTGGCGTGATCGTGCTGCGGGCGATCATGATCGGGGCCGGCGCGGCCCTGGTCAGCGAGTTCGGCTGGGTGCTCTATATCTTCGCCGTCTTCCTGATCCTGACGGGGATCAAGATGTTCTTGGCCGGCGAGGGCCACAAGGACGTCGGCGACAATCCCCTGGTCCGCTGGATGCGCCGCCGGATGCGGGTCACCGACCAACTGCACGGGCGAAAGTTCTTCGTGCGTCAGCCCGATGCGAACGGCCGGACGGTGCTGTGGGCCACGCCCATGTTCCTGGCCCTGGTGATGATCGAGATCGCGGACGTGATCTTCGCGGTCGATTCCGTGCCGGCGATCTTCGCCATCACCACCGACCCCTATATCGTCTACACGTCGAACATCTTCGCCATCCTGGGCCTGCGCGCCCTCTACTTTGCGCTGGCGGCCGTCATCCACCGCTTCGCCTATCTGAAGCAGGCGCTGGCGGTGCTGCTGGTCTTCATCGGCGGCAAGATCTTCGTCGCCGACCTGATGGGCTGGGAGAAGTTCCCGGCGGAATGGTCGCTGGCGATCACCGCCCTGATCCTGGCGGCGGGCGTGGTCTGGTCGCTGTGGAAGACGCGCGGTCAGGGCGGGGAGGGGAGCCCCGCCTAGGCCGGGTTCTCTTCCAGCCGCTTGTCGAGATAGGCGCCGACGCGGCGTTCGACGGCGCCGAGGTGGTCCTGCCAGAAGTGGCTGGCGCCCTCCTCCAGCTCGTAGTCGATGACGATGCCCTTCTGGGTGCGCAGCTTGTTGACCACGCGCTCGACCTCGACCGGCGGCACGATGGTGTCCGCCGTGCCGTGCAGGAACAGGCCCGAGGCCGGGCAGGGCGCCAGGAAGCTGAAGTCGTACATGTTCGACGGCGGCGAGACGGAGATGAAGCCGTCCGTCTCGGGCCGGCGCATCAGGAGCTGCATGCCGATGTAGGCGCCGAACTGATAGCCGGCGACCCAGGTCTGGGTGGCGCCGGGGTTGTTGGACTGCAGCCAGTCCAGCGCGGTGGCGGCGTCGGCCAGTTCGCCGATGCCGCTGTCGAACTCACCCTGTGACTTGCCCACGCCGCGCGAGTTGTAGCGCAGGGTGGCGAAGCCGCGCTGCTGGAACAGCTGGTGCAGGGTCACCGTGACCGGGTTGTTCATGTGCCCGCCCGCCTTGGGGTGGGGGTGCAGGATCAGGGCGATCGGGGCGTTGGGGCGCTTGCCCGGGGAGTAGCGGCCTTCGATACGGCCGGAGGCGCCGGGCAGGATGACTTCAGGCATGTCGGCTCTGGAATCCGTTCAACTGTCATTTCGCGGCTGCGTAATACTTGACCACCGGGGTAGGACTTTCTAAGTCCACCCAGCGCGCCGCCGCCTTCGCGAAGGCGCGGGTTCTAGCACGGGAACCCCGAAAAGCGCGCATTTTTTGAGGGTGCGCGATGCGTCTGTCGACCAAGGGACGATACGCCGTGATGGCGATGGCCGATCTGGCCAAGAACGGACGCGGCGAGGGCGGCGAGAGCCGGGCCGTGTCTCTGGCCGAGATCGCCGCGCGCCAGGAGATTTCCCTGAGTTATCTGGAGCAATTGTTCGCCCGGCTGAGGAAGAGCGGCCTGGTGCGCAGCGTGCGCGGGCCGGGCGGCGGATACCGGCTGGCCAAGGGCGCGGAAGAGACGATGGTGGCCGAGATCGTGCTGGCGGTCGACGAGCCGATCCGCGCCACCCGGTGCGTCGCGCACGGCACGCCCAAGGGCTGCATGCTGGGCGGCGAACGCTGCATCACCCACGACCTGTGGGAGGATCTGGGCGACGAGATTCATCGCTATCTGTCCGGCGTGTCGCTGGACGACGTGGTGATGCGCCGGACGGGTGCGCGGCGCCGGATCGCGCCGGAAGCGGTGGGGGTGGCGGCATGACCCCGGTCTATCTGGACTACAACGCCTCGGCCCTGGTGCGGCCGGAGGTTCTGGACGCCATGACCAGGGCGCTGGCCGACAACGGCAATCCGTCGGCGGTGCACGCCGCTGGACGGCGGGCGCGGGCGCGGGTCGAGACCGCGCGGGCGCAAGTGGGCGAACTGGTCGGGGCCGATCCCACGGCGGTGATCTTCTCCTCCGGCGGCACGGAATCGAACGCCCAGGGCGTGATGAGCGCCCGGGCGGCCGGCTGCGAGCGGATGATCGTCGGCGCCACCGAACACCCGTGCGTGGCAGAGGCGGCCGTGGCGTCCGGGGCGCCGGTCGAGGTGCTGCCGGTCGATGCGAACGGCGTGGTCGACCTGGCCTGGCTGGAGGCGGCGCTGAAGCGGCCCGGTCGGGCGCTGGCGGCTATTCATCATGCGAACAACGAGAGCGGCGTGATCCAGCCCATCGCCGAGGCCGCGCGGCTGGTGCGGGCGGCGGGCGGCTGGCTGCATGTCGACGCCATCCAGTCGGCGGGGAAGGTCCCGGTCGACATCCGCGCGCTGGACGCGGACACCCTGACCCTGTCCTCGCACAAGCTGGGCGGGCCCCAGGGCGTCGGCGCCCTGGTGCTGAAGGCGGGCGTCGCGGCCGTGCGGATCCTGCACGGCGCGGGGCAGGAGCGGGGTCTGCGCGCGGGCACGGAGAATGTGCCGGGCGTGGTCGGCTTCGGCGTCGCGGCCGATTGCGCCGCGCGGGACCTGCGGACGCTGGGATCGCATGTCGCCTGGCGCGACGCGGCCCAGGCCGAGGTGAAGGCCGCCGGAGCGACCATAGTCGGCGAGGCGGCGGACCGTCTGCCCAACACCCTGTTCATGGCGGTCGAGGGCTGGGACAGCCCGCAGCAACTGATCACGCTGGACCTGGCCGGGGTCATGGTGTCGGCGGGTTCGGCCTGTTCGTCGGGCAAGGTGAAGCCGTCCAAGACCATCAGCGCCATGGGCCTGAACCGCCTGGCGACCGGGGGCGTGCGCGTCTCCGGCGGCTGGGGCACGAGTGAAGACGACTGGGCGCGGTTCGCCGCCGCCTGGGTCGCCGCGTACGACAAGCACAAGACACGCGCCGCCGCGCGCGTGAGAGAGGTCGCCTGATGGCCGCCGTCAAGGAAACCGTCGACGCCGTCGCCGCGCTGGAGAAGTACGCGCACGGCTTCACCTCGGACATCGAGCAGGAGTTCGCGCCCAAGGGCCTGAACGCCGACATCGTGCGCTTCATCAGTGAGAAGAAGGGCGAGCCGGGCTGGATGCTGGAGTGGCGCCTGGCCGCCTATGAGCGCTGGCTCGCGATGGAGGAGCCGACCTGGGCGGCGGTGAAGTACGAACCGGTCGACTACCAAGACCTGTTCTACTATGCGGCGCCGAAGCAGAAGGAAGGGCCGAAGAGCCTCGACGAGGTCGATCCGGAACTGCTGGAAGTCTACGCCAAGCTGGGCATCCCGCTGAAGGAGCAGGAGGTGCTGGCGGGGGTGCAGGGCGCGCCGCGCGTCGCCGTGGACGCGGTGTTCGACAGCGTGTCGGTGGTCACCACCTTCAAGGAGGAGCTGGCCAAGGCGGGCGTGATCTTCATGCCGATTTCCGAGGCCTTGCGCGAATATCCTGATCTGGTGCGGCAATATCTGGGATCGGTGGTGCCGGTCTCGGACAACTATTTCGCGGCGCTGAACAGCGCTGTCTTTTCCGACGGCTCGTTCGTCTACATCCCGCCGGGCGTGCGCTGCCCGATGGAGCTGTCGACCTATTTCCGCATTAATGCGAGCCAGACGGGCCAGTTCGAGCGGACCCTGATCATCGCCGACAAGGGCAGTTACGTCTCATACCTTGAGGGCTGCACGGCCCCGATGCGCGACGAGAACCAGCTGCATGCCGCCGTGGTCGAGATCGTGGCGCTGGACGACGCCGAGGTGAAATACTCGACGGTCCAGAACTGGTACCCCGGCGACGCCGAGGGGCGGGGCGGCATCTACAACTTCGTGACCAAGCGTGCAGACTGCCGGGGCGACCGGTCGAAGGTGTCGTGGACGCAGGTGGAGACCGGCAGCGCCATCACCTGGAAGTATCCGTCCTGCATCCTGAAGGGTGAGGAAAGCTCGGGCGAGTTCTATTCCATCGCCATCACCAACGGACACCAGCAGGCCGATACCGGCACCAAGATGATCCACCTCGGCAAGAATTCGAAGTCGCGGATCATCGCCAAGGCGGTGTCGGCGGGCAAGTCGGACTCGACCTATCGCGGCCTGGTCTCGGTGCATCCCAAGGCGACGGGCGTGCGCAACTTCACCCAGTGCGACAGCCTGCTGATCGGCAAGGCGTGCGGATCGCACACCATCCCCTACATCGAGGCCCGCAACGGCTCGGCCCAGCTGGAGCACGAGGCGACGACGACGCGCCTGTCGGACGACCAACTGTTCTACGCCCAGCAGCGCGGGTTGAGCGAGGAGGAGGCGGTGGCCCTGCTGGTCAACGGCTTTGTCCGCGACGTGCTGCAGGAACTGCCGATGGAGTTCGCGGTCGAGGCGCAGAAACTAGTGGCGATCAGCCTTGAAGGCTCGGTCGGGTAAAGAAGAACAATGCTCAAGATCAACAACCTCCGCGTTTCCGTCGGCGAAAAGCCGATCCTCAAGGGGCTGACGCTCGATGTTCCGGCGGGCGAGGTGCACGCTATCATGGGACCGAACGGCGCGGGCAAGTCGACGCTGGGCTACGCCCTGTCGGGACGGCCGGGGTATGAGGCGACTGAAGGGTCGGTCGACTGGAAGGGCGAGGACCTGCTGGACCTGGAGCCGGCCGAACGCGCGGCCAAGGGCGTCTTCCTGTCGTTCCAGTATCCGATCGAAATCCCCGGCGTGCCGGCCCTGACCTTCGTGCGTACGGCGCTGAACGCCCAGAAGCGCGCGCGAGGCGAGGAGGAGGTGTCGGCGCCCGCCTTCCTGAAGCTTGTCCGCGAGGCGTCGAAGGCGCTGAGGATGGACTTCGACATGCTGAAGCGGCCGCTGAACGTCGGCTTCTCGGGCGGCGAGAAGAAGCGGATGGAGATCCTGCAGATGGCGCTCCTGGAGCCGTCGCTGCTGATCCTGGACGAGACGGATTCGGGTCTGGACATCGACGCCCTGCGCATCGTGTCGGAAGGGGTGAACGCCCTGCGGTCGCCGGAGCGGGCCATGCTGGTGATCACCCATTATCAGCGCCTGCTGGACTACATCAAACCGGACCGCGTCCATGTGCTGGCCGGCGGCAGGATCGTGGCCTCGGGCGGACCGGAACTGGCGCACCAGCTGGAGGCGGAAGGCTACGACAAATACCTGCCGCCGGTTCTTGAGGACGTCGCATGAGCGCGGCGTACCGGATCGACCTGACGGACGCCTCGACCTTCCCGTCCCGGCGAGTCGAGGCGTGGAAATACAGCGACCTGCGCCGACATCTTCGCGAAGCGCCGCAGCCGTCGCCGACGACGGCCGTGGGCGCGCCGGGGCCGTTCTACGACCTGGGCGGGGAGGCGATCGTCTTCGCCAACGGGCGCGCCGTGGGCGTGACGGACTTCATCGCCTCGGGCGAGCAGACCCTGCGGCTGCGCTACATCTCCAACGCCGTCGGCACGGGGCATACGGCCGGCGCGCGGGTCTCGGCGCGGGCCGGGGCGCGGCTGCTGCTGCTCGAGACGCATGAGGGCGCGGGCTCGGCCTATGTGGCGCACAACACCCTGGAGCTGGACGTCGCCCCGGGCGCGGAGGTGACGCGCGTGGTGCTGGTCGAGGAGCCCGAGGACGCCCTCTCCATCGCCGAGGCGGACGTGCGCGTCGAGGCGGGCGGCGTGTTTCGCCAAACGGTGCTGACGACCGGCGCGAAGCTGCAGCGGTTCGAGACGCGGGTGAAGCATTTCGCCCAAGGCGCGCATGTGCGGATGGACGGACTTTATCTGCTGAAGGGATCGCGCCATGCAGACCTGACCAGCGTGGTGCGCCACGTGGCGGCGGACGGGACGACTTCGCAGCTGATCAAGGGGGTGGCGCGCGACACGGCGCGGGGCGTCTTCCAAGGCAAGATCGTGGTCGAGCGCGGGGCTGACGGCACCGACGCGCGGATGGGCCACCATGCGCTGATCGCGTCCGAGCGAGCCGAGATCGACGCCAAGCCGGAACTGATCATCTACGCCGACGACGTCCAGTGCGCGCACGGCAATACGGTAGGCACGCTGGACGAGCGCGCCCTGTTCTACATGCAGCAGCGCGGCATTCCAGCCGACGAGGCCCGCGCCCTGCTGACCCAGGCCTTCCTGATCGAGGTCATCGACCGGATCGAGCATGAGGGCGCGAGAGAGGTGGCGCGGGAATGGCTGACGGCTCGGTTGTGAGTGCTTTCGATCCCTACGCCGTGCGGGCGCAGTTTCCGATCCTGTCGCGGTCGGTGAACGGCAAGCCGCTGGTCTATCTGGACAACGCCGCCTCGGCCCAGAAGCCGCGCGCGGTGATCGACGCAATGGTCGCGACGATGGAGGGCGGCTACGCCAACGTCCATCGCGGTCTGCACACCCTGTCGAACGAGGCGACCGAGGCCTTCGAGAAGGCGCGCGAGGTCGTGGCGCGGTTCCTGAACGCCGAAACGTCGGACCAGGTGGTCTGGACCAAGGGCGGGACCGAGGCGATCAATCTGGTCGCCAATGGGCTAGGTCTGAGCATCCAGCCGGGCGACGAGATCATCGTCTCTGAGATGGAGCACCACTCCAACATCGTGCCGTGGCACCTGCTGCGGGAACGGCGCGGGGCGGTGCTGAAGTGGATTCCGGTTCGGGACGACGGCTCGCTGGACATGGCGGCCTACGCCGACCTGCTGGGGCCGAAGACGCGGATGGTCGCGGTCACCCATATGTCGAACGTACTGGGGACCATCAATCCGGTGGCGGAGATCACCCGCCTGGCCCATGCGGCCGGGGCGCAGGTGCTGATCGACGGGTGTCAGGGCGCGGTGCATGCGACGCCGGATGTGCGGGCGATCGGCTGCGACTTCTATGTCCTCACGGGGCACAAGCTGTTCGGCCCCACCGGCATCGGCGCCCTGTACGGCAAGGCCGGGGCGCTGGAGGCCCTGCCGCCCTATCAGGGCGGGGGCGAGATGATCGGCGTGGTCGAGAAGGAGCGGATCACCTATGCCGCACCGCCGCACCGGTTCGAGGCGGGCACGCCGCCGATCCTCGAGGCCATCGCCTTAGGCGTCGCGCTGGAGTGGCTGAGCCAATACGATCGAGCGGCGGTGCAGGCGCACGAGCATGCGCTGTATCGGCACGCCGTCGATCGGCTGCGGGGCCAGAACTGGCTGCGGATCCTGGGCGAGGCTGAGGGAAAGGGCGCGATCCTGACCTTCGCCGTCGAGGGCGCCCACGCCCATGACGTGGCCCAGATCATGGACCGATACGGCGTCGCCGTGCGGGCCGGGACGCACTGCGCCGAGCCGCTGGCGAAAAGAATGGGCGTCGCGTCGAGCACCCGCGCCTCCTTCGCCCTATATAACACCATGGAGGATGCGGACGCCTTCGTGGACGCGCTGATCAAGGCGCGGAACTTCTTCGTGTAAGCCCATGACAAACGAAAACATTCAGGAACGCGACGCCTTCCAGGAGGCCTGGGACGAGCCCCAGAAGAGCGCCCTGTCGCAGGGCGAGCTCGACAAGCTGACCGACGACCTGATCGAAGCGCTGAAGACGGTCTATGACCCCGAAATCCCCGTCGACATCTATGAGCTGGGGCTGATCTACAAGGTCGACGTGTCCGACGACCGCGACGTCCTGGTCGAGATGACCCTGACCGCGCCCGGCTGTCCGGTGGCCGGCGAGATGCCGGGCTGGGTCGAGACGGCGGTGGAGAAGGTGCCGGGCGTTCGCAGCGCCCGGGCCAATCTGGTGTTCGACCCGCCGTGGGACGCCTCCAAGATGAGCGACGAGGCCAAGCTGGCCCTGAACATGTTCTGATGACCGACCTCCAAACCACCGCCCGTCCCCGCCGTCCGCGCCCCAAGATGGTCACCCTGACCGAGGCGGCCGCCGAACGCGTGCGCGAGATCATGGCCACCGCCGAAAAGCCCTATGTCGGCCTGCGGGTCGGGGTGAAGAACGGCGGCTGTGCGGGCCAGGAATACACCTTCGCCTACGCCGAAGAGATCGGGCCGCTGGACGAGGTGGTCGAAGACAAGGGCGTCACCATCCTGATCGAGCCCAAGGCGGTGCTGTTCCTGATCGGTGCGGAAATCGACTATGTGACGACGAAGCTGTCGTCGAAGTTCGTCTTCAACAATCCGAACCAGACCGACGCCTGCGGGTGCGGCGAGAGCGTGACGATCATCCCTGCCGCTGACGCCTGAGCACGGCGCTGAGCGTCAGGCGGCCTGATCGAGGGCGTGGGCGCCGGTGACGCGGTCGCGGCCGGCCCGCTTCGAGGCGTAGAGGGCCGCGTCGGCGCGTTCCAGCAGCGCCGCCGCCGTCTCGCCGGGGAGGCGCTCGGCGAAGCCTGACGAAATGGTCACCGCGCCCAGCTCCTCATTGGTCGAACGGCGCCGCAGGGAGCGTGAGCCGACTTCCTGCCGAATGCCTTCGAGGGCGGCCATGACCATGGCCGTGGTCTCGCCGGGAAAGATGATGGCGAATTCCTCGCCGCCGAAGCGGGCGGCGAAGCGACGCTCGCCGCAGGTGCGCGCCAGAACCGTCGAGACATAGCGCAGGACCTGGTCGCCGGTCTGGTGGCCCCAGGTGTCGTTGAAGCGCTTGAAATGGTCGATATCCAGCAGGGCCAGGCACAGCGCGGCGCCCTGCTCGTCGCAGCTCGCGGCGAGCCGCTCGTCGAAGGCCTTGCGGTTGGCCAGGTTGGTGAGGGCGTCGGTCATGGCGTCGCGGCGCACCTGCTCCAGGTTCTCGCGCAGCCGGGCGACCTCCCTGTTGGACGCCTCCAGCCGCTTCTCGAGGATGCCGGTCTCGCGTCGGACGCGGCGGGTGGCCGTCGACAATCCGCTGACGAGGGTCTTCAGCGAGGCGCCGTCGGGGCCGGCGTCCATGACCTGGGCGGCGCCCGCCAGGGCGTGGCCGTAGTCGGCCTGGGTCTTGTGGGCGCGGGCGATGGCCTCGGCGACGGTGGCCAGTTCGCGGTCCAGAACGGCGCCGGCGTCGCGGATCTCCTCCGACAGGCGGCCCCGCGGCAGGAACTCCGCCGCCAGCATCTCCGACGTCTCGTCCGAGATGCCGACCTTGTCGGCCAGCAGTCGCCGGATCTCGTGCCCGAGCGGACCGTCGGGGTCTCCGAGGTAGTGCAGCCAGATCTCGAAGTTCAGCGGCGTGGGCCATACGCCGGCCGTCTCCATGTCGGCGATGACCTTGCGGGCCAGGGCATAGGCCTCGGGACCCCGAACCGCCGTATCAACCGTCATCGACATCGCCTTCCCCCGCAGCCCCCGTTCTGGGGGTCTGTGTCATGGAAACAATAGGGGATGTTCCGTAATGGCGGGTTAAGGCGTCCTCAGGCCGGAATGACCACCGGGCGACGCAGGAAGGCCGGGATGTCGTCGCCGAAGCCGCGCGAACCCTGGCGCTGGGGTTCTTCACGCGTCGACTTGCGCTCGCCGCGGCGATCGGACTGGAGCAGTTGCGGCTCCTGTTCCGGCGGGGAGGCGCGGGGCGTTTCCACGACCTCGACCACGTCCGTCGGCTCGGAAACCACGGTTTCGACCACGTCTGTGCGCGTCTTGCGACGGCTGCGGGTACGGGGCGGAGCCTCGGCCGCGACTTCGGGGGCGGCGACGGCCGGCGTGGCTTCGGCCGTCTCGACCGGTTCCGTCGATCGCGAGCGGCTACGGACGCCCCCGCGTTCGCGGCCGCGGCCCGAACGCTTGTCGTCGTCGCGGCGCGGCGCGTCCTTGATGGCGGTGAAGTCGATGCCGTCCAGCGTCAGTTCGACGGGGTCCTTCTTGATGAGCTTCAGCACCTTATCCAGCGACTTGTCGTCGGCGGGGGTGACGATCATGAAGGCCTGGCCCAGCTTGCCCGCCCGGCCGGTGCGGCCGATGCGGTGGACGTAGTCGTCGGCGTGGTGCGAGACATCGTAGTTGAACACGTGGCTGACGTCAGGAATGTCCAGGCCGCGCGCGGCGACGTCGGAAGCCACCAGGATCTTCAGCGCGCCCGAGCGGAAGTCCGCCAGGGTCTTCATACGGTGCGACTGGTCCAGGTCGCCGTGGATCGGCGCCGCGTCGAAGCCGTGGGCCTTGAGCGACTTGGCGACGATGTCGACTTCCGACTTGCGGTTGCAGAAGACGATGCCGTTCTTGACGTCCTCGCGGCCGACCAGGGCGCGCAGGGCCGTGCGCTTGGCCTTGGGGTCCGAGCTGGGGATGCGGACGACGTACTGGGTGATGGTGTCGGCCGTCATGGCGGGACGCGAGGCCTCGATCCGGGTGGGATCCTTGAGGAAGGCGGTCGTCAGGCGCGTGATCTCCGGCGGCATGGTGGCCGAGAAGAACAGGGTCTGGCGGCGCGGCGGCGTCAGTTTGAAGATGCGCTCGATGTCGGGGATGAAGCCCATGTCGAGCATGCGGTCTGCCTCGTCGACCACCATGATCTCGACGCCCGTCAGCAGCATCTTGCCGCGTTCGAACAGGTCGAGCAGTCGGCCCGGCGTGGCGATCAGGACATCGACGCCCTTGTTCAACGCCGCCACCTGATCGCCCATGGAGACGCCGCCGATCAGCAGCACCCAGCTGAGCTTGGTGCCCTTGGCGTATTTGGCGAAGCTCTCGGCGACCTGGTCGGCCAGTTCGCGGGTGGGAGCCAGGACGATGGCGCGCGGCATGCGGGCCCGGGCGCGGCCCGAGGCCAGGCGCTCCACCAGCGGCAGGGTGAAGGCCGCCGTCTTGCCGGTGCCGGTCTGGGCGATGCCCAGCACGTCGCGGCCGGCCAAGGCGACCGGAATGGCCTGCTCCTGAATGGGGGTGGCTGTGGTGTAGCCGGTCTGTGCGACGGCCTGCAGGGTCGTGGGCGAGAGGCCCAGTTGGGAAAATTCGGTCATGAATCCTTGGGAGAGAAAGCGTCTACGTGCGTCAAAGCGACGGAACCGCCCCTCTTTGGGCGAGCGGGCGGCGCGTATCGCAGACCTGTCCCGAGGCTGGGGCGCATATAGAAGTCCCTGCGGAAAAGTCAAGTATTCAAGGGATGCCGGGGCGGCGGAATGAATTCCTAGGGTCAAGCTGGAACGCGGCTTGACTCCCCGGGTTGGAAAGGCGGCATATAAGAACAAAAGGAGAACTGACTTGCGGCCCGACCGCGACATCCACGCCCTGCGCGCACGCCTCAAGGCGCTGGAGGCCGACGGCCATCCGGTCGATTCCGCGCGTTTCGACTTGGGGCATGAGGCGGCGGACCGGCATCTGGGCGGGTTGGCGGCCCATGCGCTGCACGAGGTGCATGCGGCGACGACGTCGGATGCGACGGCCGCCTTGGGGTTCGCCCTGGGGCTGGCGCGACGCGCGACGCCGGACAAGGCGCTGGTGTGGGGCGTGCAGGCGATGGCGGGGCTGGAGACGGGCCATATCCATGGGCCGGGGCTGCGCGAGCTGGGACTGGATCCCGATCGGGTGGTGCTGGTGCGGGTCAGGGAGATGAAGGACTTGCTGGCGGCGGGGGAGGAGGCGTTGGCCTGCGGCGCGGTCGGGGCGGTGCTGCTGACGGCGTGGGGCGAGGCGAAGGCGATGAGCCTGACGGCCAGCCGGCGGCTGTCGCTGGCGGCGGGGCAGGGACGGGCGACGGCGATCCTGGTGCGCCTGGCGGCCCAGCCCCAGCCCAGCGCGGCCGAGAGCCGGTGGCGGGTGAAGGCGGCCCTGTCGCGGGCGCTGGAGGCCGAGGCGCCCGGCCATCCGACCTTAGAGGTCGAACTGTTGCGGCATCGGCTGGGCGCACAGCCGAGATCCTGGATCATGGAGTGGAATCGTGAGCGCGCAGTCTTCCAGAATGGCGGACAGGAACGGCTCGAACGGCCGGCGGTATCTGGCGGTGTGGTTTCCGTTCCTGCCGACCGATCGGCTGAGGCGGGAGGAGCGGCGGTCCGACGCTTCGGCTGAGGCCGCGACCGTCCTGGTCGAGAAGGTCAAGGGCGCGCTGCGGCTAGCGGCGGTCGACCCGCGGGCGCTGGGGCTGGGACTTTCGCCCGGCATGACCCTGGCCGACGCCCGGGCGCGGGCGCCGGACATCCGCGTGGTCGCGCACCGGCCCGAGGCGGACGCGGCGCTGCTGAAGCGGGTGCTGCTGGACTTCGGCCGCTTCACCCCGATGGCGACGACGGACGGGTCCGACGGCCTGACGCTGGACGTGACCGGCTGCGCCCACCTGTTCGGCGGCGAGGCGGGCCTGGTCGAGGCGGTCGAGACGCGCGCGCGCGGGATCGGCCTGGCCGTCCGCACGGCGATGGCCGGCGCGCCGGAGGCGGCGCGAGCGCTGGCGCGGTTCGGTGGAGGCGGGATCCATGCGGGCGAAGGACAGCGGGCGGCGCTGCGTCGCCTGCCGGTGGCGGCGCTGGAGCTCTCGGACAAGGAGACCCAGGCCCTGTCCCGCGCGGGGCTGAAGACCCTGGCGCAGCTGGACGACCGGCCGACCGCGCCGATCGCCGCCCGGTTCGGCGCCGCGGCGGCGACGCGGCTGAACCGGGTGCTGGGCCGCGAGGACGTGCGCATCCGGCCCGAACGGCCCGTCCCGGTCGTCTCGGTCGATCGTGTGCTGGTCGAGCCGATCACGGAGACGAGCGACATCGAGGCGGTGATCGGCGATCTGCTGGTCGAGGCCATGGACCGGCTGGACCAGCGCGGCCAGGGCGGCCGAGCGTTCCAGGCGGCCTTCTTCCGCGTGGACGGGGAGGTGCGGCGCATCACGGTCCGCACCGGGCGGCCCAGCCGCGACGCGGCCGGCGTGCGGCGTTTGTTCAAGGAACGGCTGGCGGCGCTGGCGCGGCCGCTGGATCCCGGCTTCGGCTTCGACCAGTTGCGCCTGTCCGTGCCGGTCGCCGATCGCCTGGCCTCCCGCCAGCGCGGCTTCGAGCGGACCCCGCCGGGCGCGGAAGACTTGGGCCGGCTGGTCGATCGACTGACCGCGCGCCTTGGGCCGCAGGCCGTCAGCCGGTTCGAGCCGGTGGAGTCACACCGGCCCGAACGCGCCGTCCGGCTGACGCCCGCCGCCCTGCCGGCGAACACCGAGGCCGCCTGGCCCGAGCCGGACCCGGCCGACCCGCCGCTGCGGCCGCTGCAGATGTTCAATCCGCCCCAGCCGGTGCTGGCCACGGCCGAGGTTCCCGATCATCCACCCAATCGCTTCATCTGGCGGCGCGTGGACCATCGTCTTGTCCGGGTCGAAGGTCCCGAACGCATCGCCCCCGAATGGTGGCGGCGGCTGGAAACTCCGCTGGAGCCGACGCGCGACTATTACCGGGTCGAGGACCAGGAGGGGCGCCGCTTCTGGCTGTTTCGTTCCGGCTTCTACGGAGAGGATCCGGCCCCCCGCTGGTTCCTGCACGGCGTCTTCGCATGACCGCCTACGCCGAGCTGGCGGCGCGCAGCAACTTCTCCTTCCTGGAAGGGGCGTCGCATCCGAAGGAACTGGTCCTGACGGCCATTTTGCGCGGCCATACGGGCCTGGGCCTGGCGGATCGCAACACCCTGGCCGGGGTGGTGCGGGCCTGGAGCGCGCTGAGGGACTTCCGCGAGGAAGGCTGGGCGCCGGAGAAGCAGCGCGAAGGGGGAGGTCCGGGCGAGCATGTCTGGGTCGAGGACCCCGCCTTCGCCCACATCGACCGCGAGGACGTCAAGGCGCGAGCCAAGGCCTTCAAGCTGATCCTGGGGGCGCGGCTGCGGTTCAACGACGCTACGCCCGACATCCTGGCCTATCCGGAGGACCGACGGGGCTGGGCGCGGTTGTGCCGCCTGCTGACCCTGGGCAACCGCCGGGCGAAGAAAGGCCAGTGCGAGATTGGCCTTCCCGACCTGCTTCGGGCGCCGGAAGGCCTGCTGCTGATCGTCATGCCGCCGCGCCGGCTGGATGAGCTGGAAGCGGTGATGCGTCAGGTGAACGAGGCGGCGCCCGGCGCAGCCTGGATGGCGGCGACCATGCTGCGCGCGGGCGATGATCGCCGACGGCTGGCGCGGCTGAAGGCGATAAGCGCGCGTACGATGACGCCGCTGCTGGCGGTCAATGACGTTCTCTACCACGACGCCGAACAGCGCGACCTGCAGGACGTGCTGACCTGCATCCGCGAGGGCGAGACGCTGGAGACGGCGGGCCGGCGGCTGGAAGAGAACGCCGAACGTCATCTGAAGCCGCCGGAGGAAATGACGCGCCTGTTCGTCGATGCACCCGAAGCGGTGGCCGAAACGCAAAACCTGTTGGCGCGGGTGGCTTTCGATCTGGGAGCGTTGAAATACAACTATCCTGAAGAGCCCATCCCACCGGGAAAAACGCCCCAAGGCTGGCTGGAGTATCTGGTCGAGCGAAACCTGGGACAGAAATATCCCGATGGGGCGCCCGACCATGTCCGCGCGACGCTGGCGACCGAGCTGACCTTCATAGGTGAGCGGGGCTTGGCGCCCTATTTCCTGACCATTCACGACATCGTTCGGGTGGCGCGCGACAAGGGCATCCTGTGTCAGGGACGGGGGTCCGCCGCGAACTCGGCCGTCTGTTACGTGCTGGGCATCACGGCGGTCGATCCCGGCAAGCATGACATGCTGTTCGAGCGCTTTCTCTCAACCGCGCGCGATGAGCCGCCCGATATCGACGTCGACTTCGAACATGCGCGTCGCGAAGAGATCATTCAGGACATCTATGCCCGCTATGGTCGGGAAAGGGCGGGGATCGCCGCCACCGTCATCCGTTATCGACCACGCAGCGCCATTCGTGAGGTCGGCAAGGTCATGGGCCTGACCGACGACGTGACGGCGCGGCTGGCGGGCAGCCAGTGGGGCAGTTTCGGTTCGGATATTCCAGACCGACATCTGGAGCAGGCGGGATTGGATGTCGGAAATCCCACCGTGATCCAGGCTGTCGTCATGACCCGGCGATTGCTGCAGTTTCCCAGGCACCTGTCCCAGCACGTCGGCGGCTTCGTCCTGACCCGCGACCGGTTGGACGAGATCGTGCCCATCGGCAATGCGGCCATGCCCGATCGCACCTTCATCGAATGGGACAAGGACGACATCGACGCGCTGGGTCTGATGAAGGTCGATGTTCTGGCGCTGGGGATGTTGACCTGCATCGCCAAGGCGTTCGACCTGATGCGTCAGCACGAGCTAGACGATCTGGAATTGGACACCGTCCCGGACGAGCGGCCGGAAGTCTATCAGATGCTCCAGGAAGGTCGGTCCATCGGCGTCTTTCAGGTGGAGAGCCGGGCGCAGATCAACATGCTGCCGCGGCTGAAGCCGAGGACGTTCTACGATCTGGCCATTCAGGTCGCGATCGTCAGGCCGGGTCCGATCCAGGGCAATATGGTCCATCCCTATCTTCGCAGACGGATGGGCCTTGAGGACCACCTTTATCCCGAGCCCGCCCCGCCCAATCCCAAGAACGAATTGAAGTCCATTCTGGAAAAGACCTTGGGCGTGCCTCTGTTTCAGGAACAGGCGATGCGGATCGCCATGGAGGCAGCCAAGTTCACGCCGGTTCAAGCCAGCGCGCTTCGCAAGTCGATGGGGACGTTCAGGGGCGACGGCGACCTGGCCAAATATGAGACCCTGATGGTGGGGACCATGATCGAGCGCGGCTACGACCCCGACTTCGCGCGCAACTGTTTCGAACAGATCAAGGGCTTCGGCTCCTACGGCTTTCCGGAGAGCCACGCGGTGTCGTTCGCCAAGCTGGTGTACATCTCGGCCTGGATCAAATGCCATCATCCGGCGGTGTTCGCCTGTGCGCTGCTGAACAGCCAGCCGATGGGGTTCTATGCGCCGGCGCAGTTGGTGCGGGATGCGCAGGAGAGCCCGCAGAAGGTCGAGGTGCGGGCGATCGATGTGAACCATAGCGTCTGGGACAATAGGCTGGAGCCCGGCGAGCGTGGATTGGCGCTGAGGCTGGGATTTCGGCAGATCGACGGGTTCAGGGAGGAGTGGGCCAGGAAGCTGGCGGAGGCGCGCGGCGGCGGTTTCGGCGATGTCGAGGAGATGGCGCGGCGGACGGGATTGGAGGCGGCGGCGATGCGGAGGCTGGCGGACGCCGACGCCTTCCGCTCCATCGGGCTGGACCGGCGCGAGGGGCTGTGGGCGGTCAGGCGGCTGCCGGACGACGCGCCCCTGCCGCTGTTCCAGGCGGCGCGCGCCAGGGAACTGGGCGTCGAGGCGCCGGCGAACCTGCCTCTGATGCCGCTGAAGGAGCATATCGCCACCGACTACCAGACCACGCGCCTGTCGCTGAAGGGCCATCCCATGCAGATCCTGCGGCCGGTGTTCCGGAGCGAGGGGGTGCTGAGCGCCGCCGAGGTGCAGGCCCAGAAGCACGGGCGGCTGGTGCGCGCCGCCGGGGTGGTGCTGGTGCGGCAGCGGCCGGGGACCGGCAACGCCATCTTCGTGACCATGGAGGACGAGACGGGCGTCGTGAACGCCCTGCTGTGGGCGCGGCTGTTCGAGACCTTCCGGCGCGAGGTCATGGCCGCGCGGCTGATGGAGGTGGAAGGCACGGTCGAAAAGAGCGTCGAGGGCGTGCTGCACGTCATGGTCCGGCGGGTCTTCGACCGGTCGGCCGAACTGGCGCGGCTGTCGGAGGACTACGACCTGCAGGTCCAGCTGTCGCAGGCGGACGTGGTGAAGTACCCGCAGGCGCCGCGTTCGCCCACGGGCCGGCATCCGCGCGACGTCCGCATCCTGCCGGGCTCGCGCGATTTCCATTGACGGCAACCCGCGCCCGCCGACCGACGTTGACGGAGCAAAGGAGACTCCGTCATGGCCGCGCGTCCCACCTGGCAAGGGCATCTGAAACTGTCGCTCGTGACCTGTCCGGTCGCCATGTACACGGCGAGGACGTCGTCGAGCCACGTCAGCTTCCACCTGATCAATCCCGAGACCAACAACCGCATCCGCATGATCCCGACCGATCCGGACACCGGCCCGGTCGAGCGATCGGACCTGGTCAAGGGCTATGAGGTGTCCAAGGACGAGTATGTCCTGTTCGACGACGCCGACTTCGACAAGGTGAAGCTGGAGAGCACCAAGACCATCTCTATCGACGAGTTCGTGGACGAGAAGAGCATCGACCGCCTGTACTGGGACGATCCCTTCTACATCGTGCCGGAGAAGGGCGTGGGGGCCGAGGCCTTCGCCGTCATCCGCGAGGCGATGAAGAAGGCGGGCAAGATCGCCATCGGCTGTCTGGTGCTGCGCGGGCGCGAGCGGCAGCTGGCGTTGGAAGTGCACGGCAAGGGGCTGGTCGCCTATTCGCTGCGGGCGCACGACGAGGTGCGGAACGCCGACGACTATTTCGATGAGATCCCAGCGGTGAAACCCGACAAGGACATGGTCGACATCGCCGCGCGCATCATCGCCCAGAAGGCGGCGGACTTCGATCCGACCCACTTCAAGGACCGCTACGACGAGGCTCTGCGCGAGATGGTCAAGGCCAAGCAGAAGGGCCAGGGCGTGGTCGAGGCGCCGGAGCCGGAGGACACCAATGTCATCGACCTGATGGAGGCGCTGAAGGCCAGCCTGAAGGGTTCGGCCGGCGCCGCGAAGAAGGCGCCGGCGAAGAAGACCGCGACCAAGAGTTCGACGACCGCCAAGAAGACGACTTCGAAGAAATCGACGACACGGAAGAAGGCGGCCTGATCAGCCTGAGGCCCGCGCGGGGGCCGGCGCGCGGCGCTCGCGTGTCAGACCAGGATCAGCAGCAGGCTCAGTTGGCGGGAAACCACCCCTCCGCTGACCAGCTAGCGCTTCTTGCCCAGTTCTGCGGCGATGTCCTTGGTCATGCGGCCGACCTTGCGATGGGCGGCGGTGAGCTGGTCGCGGGTGACGCCCCAGCGCTTCATCCAGTATTCGACAGCCTGACGCTCGGACAGGTCCAGCCGGTCCTTGTCGATGAAGCCGCGCTTGTCCTTCAGGCCCGCCATGGTCGTCTCCATTTCAAACCAGCCTTACGCCGATCCCGACCCGAAGGTTAGAGGCCCATCTTCTTCAGCGCCGGCTTCAGCGAGGCTTCGGCCTTGCGAAAGTCCTTCCAGGGATCGGCCTTCTTCAGCAGGGCGGGCGCATTCGCCAGGGTATAGGCCTTGGGATCGAGGCCTTTTTTCACCTGGGGCCAGGACAAGGGAAAGGCGATGGTCGCGCCGGGCCGGGCGCGGGGCGACCAAGGGGCGGCGGCGGTGGCCATGCGGCCGTTGCGGAGGTAGTCGAGGAAGATCTTCCCGCCGCGCGCCTTCTTGGCCAGAGTGGTGGTGAAGCGGTCGGGGTGGTCCTTGCGCATGGTCTCGGAGACCGCCTTGGCGAAGGCCTTGGCCTGGTCCCACTCGACGCGACTGCGGGCGTCGGCCTTGATCGGAACGACGACGTGAAGGCCCTTGCCGCCCGTCGTCTTGACGAAGGGCGTCAGGCCCAGGTCCTCGAGATAGGGCTTCAGCATCCGGGCGGCGTCGATGACGTCGTTGAAGTCCAGGCCCTCGTCGGGGTCTAGGTCGAAGGTGATCTGATCGGGGGTTTCCGGATCGCCGGGCTTGCAGCCCCAGGGGTGCAGCTCCAGACCGCCGGACTGGCCGATGGCGACCAGGCCGCCGACGTCGGCGACGCCGACGTAGGGCTTGCGCTCCTTCACGTCGATCAGCTTCAGGCGCGGATTGTGGCCGGGCATGGCGTGGCGCTGAAAGAAGCGTTCGCCCTCGATGCCCTCCGGCGCGCGGATGATGGAGACGGGACGGTCGGCGACGTGCGGCAGGATGCGGTCGGCGGCGATCTCGTAGTAGCGGGCGAGATCGGCCTTGGTGACCGCAGGCTGGTCGCCCTGAGCGGGCCACAGCACCTTGTCCGGGTTGGAGATGGTCACGCCGGCGACGATGACCTTGCCCTTCGCATTCTTTGGCGCGGAGGCCTTCATGGCTGGGGACTTGGCCGCCGCGGGGGCGGGAGCGGAGGCGGGCGGCTGGGGCTCGGCCGTCACCTCCTTCGCCGGCTTGTCCTCGCGCAGGCCCTTGTAGGCGGCCTGTCGGACGTTGCCCCCCTCGGTGACGCCGGCGTGCTCGATCTCGGCGACAAGGACCGGTTTGAGCCAATGGATGTCGCGACCGCCCTTCGGCGCGCCCTTGCCCATAAAGGCGCTCTTGTCGGCGGCGTTCGCCTTCAGCGCCGGCAGCAGGGTCTTGGACAGCACCGCGGAGAAGCCCGTGCCGACGCGGCCCATGTAGCGCAGGCCGTCGCCCTCGCGCACGCCGACCAGCAGGGAGCGCAGGTGTGCCCCGCCCTCGGACGACCAGCCGCCGATCACCACCTCGTCGCGGCCCCGGCACTTCGACTTGACCCAGACCGTCGTGCGCCCGGCGCGGTAGGGAGCGTCCAGCTTCTTGGAGATCACGCCTTCCAGGTCCATGCGACAGGCGCTGAGCAGGACCGCCTCGCCGGACGAGGCGAAGTGCTCGACGTAGCGCAGGTTCGGGCCCGCCTTGCCGACCCGGTCGACATAGGCCTGGAGCCGCGCCTTGCGGTGGGAGAGCGGCTTGTCGCGCAGGTCCTCGTCGCCCTCGAACAGCAGGTCGAAGGCGAAATAGATCAGGTCGTCGGTCTTGCCCCCGGAGATGGCGGCCTGGAGCGCCGAGAAGTCGGGCATGTGGTCGGCGTCCAGGGCGCACAGCTCGCCGTCGATCACTCCGTCGGGCCAATTCGCCGCCTGCTTGGCCAGGGCCGGGAACTTGTCGGTCCAGTCCAGGCCGCTGCGGGTGCGCAGGATCGCCTTGCCCCCGCCGACCGAGACCTGAATGCGATAGCCGTCGAACTTGATCTCATGCGCCCAGCCGGGGCCGGGCGGCGGATGGTCGACCACCTTCGCGAACTGGATGGGAACGAAGGGCCGGGGCTTGCCGGCGCTCGAGGCTTGGGCCTTGGTCGCCCTCGGCCTGGGCGGCGCCTTGCGCGCGGCAGGCTTGGAGGAGCTCCATTGCTTCTCACCGTCGGCGATCTCGGCCAGGCTGCGGCCGGTGGTGACCGAGGCGTCGATCTCCATCAGGGCGTCGCCCTCGCCCTCGACGGCGTATTCGTCCTTCTCCTTCACCAGCAGCCAGTTGTTGCGCTTGGACGGCTTGCCGCGATCGGACTTCAGCCGGATCAGGGCCCAGCCGCCCTTCAGCCGCTCACCGTGCAGTTCGAGCTTGAGGACGCCCTTCTTGAAGGCGGCGTCGAGGTCGGCGTCCTGGGGCTCCCACTCGCCCGTATCCCACATCTGCACCGTGCCGGCGCCGTAGTTGCCGGACGGGATCGTGCCCTCGAACGAGCCGTAGTCGATGGGGTGGTCCTCGACCTCCACAGCCAGGCGCTTGACGGACGGGTCGCGCGACGGCGCCTTGGTGACGGCCCAGGACTTGAGCACGCCGTCGTGCTCGATCCGGAAGTCGTAATGCAGGCGGGTGGCGGCGTGGCGCTGGATCAGGTAGCGCCGCTTGCCTTTAGAGGCCTGCCTGCGGCCCTTGGGTTCGGGCGTGGCGGAGAAGTTCCGCTTTTTCTGGTAGGTGTCGAGTTCGCCGCGCATCGCCAAGCCGTGGTCCTCCGGCGGGACAACGCGCGAGACGCAGCTTGGCCTCAAACGAAAATCGCCGGACGCAGACCGTCCGGCGATTCAGGCCTGAGCGGGCGGAGGCGCGGTCAGCGCTTGCCGAAGATCAGGTCGCCCAGCTTGGCGAAGAAGCCCTTGCTCTCGGTGGTGGGGGCGGCGGCGGCGGCCTTGACCGGCTCGGCCTTGGGCGTGGAGACCGGCGGAGCGGCGGGGGCGGCCGGTGCGGCCTGGGGCGCGATGGCCGCCTTGGCGGTGGGGGCCTCGGCGACGGTCTTGGCGGCGGCGGCCTTGGCCGGAGCCGCGGCCTTGGGCGCGGCGGCCTTCGCAGCGGCGGCCTTGGGCGCAACGGTCTTCGCGACCGTCTTGGGAGCCGCAGCCTTGGTCGTCGCGGGCTTCGCAGCGGCCTTGGCGGCCGGAGCCTTGGCCGAAGCGGCCTTGGGAGCGTCGCTCTTGACCGTGCTCTTGGCCGGGGTCTTGGAGCCGGCCGCCTTGCCGGCGGAAGCCTTGGGCGCGGCGGCCTTCTTCGGCTCGACCGTCACGGGGGTCTTCGGAGCCGCGGCCTTTGCGGTCGCAGTCTTCGGCGCGGACTTCTTGGCGGCCGTCGGCTTCGCGGCGGCAGGTTTCGACGTAGACGGTGCTTTAGCCATGTATTTCCCCGACCCCTCGGTTTAGACGACGCGACGCGTCCGACGCTGATCGCCGGATCGCAATGATTCGCCATGATACCGGTGTTTATGAAATGTCCGAGTCCGCAGTACAGTTAATCGCGCGCGGCCCGCGCGGCGTGGCCGAGGCCGCCGCCGCGGCGATCGACGCGGACCCGATGCTGGAAGGCGCGACCTATTCGATCCTGGAGGAGGACGAAGACCGCGATCTTTGGCGCATCGACGCCTTTCCCACCACCGACGACGAGGTCGAGGGACTGAAGGCGCGGCTGGCGGACTTCGCCGTCACGGTGACGGTGGAAAAGCTGGCGGACGCGGACTGGCTGGCCATGTCGCTGTCGGGCCTGCCGCCAGTGCGGGCGGGGCGCTTCTTCGTCTACGGCGCCCACGACGAGGGGCGGGTGCCCGTCAATACGGTGAACCTGAAGATCGACGCGGGCGCCGCCTTCGGCACCGGGCACCACGGCACGACCGTCGGCTGTCTGGAGGCCTTCGACGAACTGCTGAAGCGCGAGCGTTTCGAGCGGGTGCTGGACGTGGGCTGCGGCACGGGCGTGCTGGCCATCGCCGCGGCGCGAACCGGCAGCCGGGTCGCGGTGGGCACCGACATCGACGCGCCCTCGGTGCGGATCGCCAACGAGAACGCCAAGCTGAACCAGGCGCAGGCGACCTTTCTTCACGCCTCCGGCCTCGACGACCGGCGGGTGCGCCAGCACGGGCCGTACGACCTGGTGTTCGCCAACATCCTGGCGCCGCCGCTGGTGGCCCTTTCGCAGGACATCAAGACGGCCCTGCGGCTGGGCGGGGTGGCGATCCTGTCAGGGCTGCTGAGGACGCAGGAGCGACGAGTGACGGCGGCCTATCTGTCGCGCGGCTTCCGCTTGGAGCGGCGAATCCGCCACGACGCCTGGAGCGCCCTGGTGTTGCGGCGGGTCGCCTGAAGGCCTTACAGCATCGCCATGCGCCAGACCTTCGAAGAAACCACCGATCCGTCCTTCGGGGCGAAACACCTGCCGTTGCTGCGCGCCCGCATGGCCGAGCAGGGGCTGGACGGCTTCGTGATCCCCCACGAGGACGAGCACCAGAACGAGTATCTTCCCGAGGCGAACGAGCGTCTGGCCTGGGCGACCGGTTTCACCGGCTCGGCCGGGGCGGCCGTGGTGTTCAGGGAGCGCGCCAGCCTGTTCACCGATGGCCGCTACACCGTGCAGGTGAAGGCCCAGACTGATCCGGCCCTCTTCGAGCGGCGCGACCTGGGCGAACTGGCGGCCTATCTGGAGACGGCGCCGAAGGGCGCGGTGATCGGCTATGATCCGCGGCTGCACAGCCCCGACGCCCTGGTCCCCCTGCGGCGGGCGGCGCTGAAGGCGGGCGCGGAGCTGAAGCCCGTCCAGGTCAATCCGCTGGACCTGGCCTGGGGCGACGACCGTCCGGCCCAGCCCGCCGCGCCGGTCGTGCCGCATCCGGAGGAATACGCCGGCGAGAGCCATGCGTCGAAGCGCGCGCGGATCGGCCGGGCGACGACCGAGGCGGGGGCGGACGTGGCGCTGCTGACGGCGCCTTCGTCGATCGCCTGGCTGTTCAATGTGCGGGGCGGGGACGTGATCCGCTCGCCGTTGCCGATCGGCCAGGCGCTGCTGCAGGCCGACGGCAAGGCGCGGCTGTTCCTCGATCCGTCGAAGGTGACGAACGAACTGCCGGAGTGGCTGGGCGACGACGTGGTGGTCGAGGCGCCGGAGCGTTTGGAGGACGCGATCGCCGGCCTGGGCGGCAAGCGGGTGATGATCGACCCGGCGCTGTCGTCCGCCTGGTACTTCGACCGGCTGGAGGCGGCGGGAGCGACGGCGGTGCGGGCGGCGGATCCCTGCGCCGTGCCGCGTGCGGCCAAGAACGCGGTGGAGATCGAGGGCAGTCGCCGGGCGCACATTCGCGACGGGGCGGCGCTCGCGCGGTTCCTTCACTGGGTGGACACCGTGGTGCAGGAGACCCTGCCGGACGAGAGGGCGGTGGTCGAGGCGCTGGAGCGATTCCGCGAGGAGACCGGCGCGCTGAAGGATCTCAGCTTCGACACCATCGCCGGCGCCGGGCCGAACGGCGCCCTGCCGCACTACAAGCCGGTGGGCGGGACGATCCGACGGGTGGAGAAGGGCTCGCTGCTGCTGGTCGACGGCGGCGGCCAGTATCTGGACGGCACCACCGATGTGACGCGCACCATGGCCGTGGGCGAGCCGACCGAGGATCAGAAGCACAAGTTCACCCTGGTGCTGAAGGCGCACATCGCCATGGCGACGATCCGCTTTCCGCCCGGGACCAGCGGCATGGCGCTGGACGCGATCGCGCGGGCGCCGATGTGGAACGCGGGCCTGGACTACGACCACGGCACGGGCCATGGCGTCGGCAGCTATCTAGGCGTCCACGAGGGGCCGCAGCGGATCGCCAAATGGGGCACGTCCCAGCCGCTGCTCGAAGGCATGATCCTGTCGAACGAGCCGGGCTACTATCGCGAAGGCGAATGGGGCATCCGCATCGAGACGCTGCAGGTGGTGACGCCGGCGACGGCGCCGGAAGGCGGCGAGCGGCCGATGCACGGCTTCGAGCAACTGACCTTCGCGCCGATCGACCGGAAGCTGATCGAAGTCGGCCTGCTGACGCCCGAGGAACGGGCCTATGTCAACGCCTATCACGCCGAGACCCTCGCCAAGGTCGGGCCGCTGGTCGAGGGAGAGGTGAAGGCGTGGCTGGAGAAGGCCTGCGCGCCGCTCTGATCTAAAAGCACCGCTCATCCCGGCTTTCGCCGGGATGAGCGGTTGGGGTTATTCTGCCGCGCGAACTTCGGCCTGAGCGTCTGTCTCCTTCGCACAGTGGCGCAGATCGGTGACCGGGCACGGCAGGTCGGCCAAGGCCGCGCGCATGGCCTCGTAGCCGGCCGCCACCGGGCCGTCGTAGGCCTTCCAGTCGCGGATGTCGGCCCCGCCCGCCTCGGGCAGGACCAGGACGTCGGCCTGGCCGCGGGCCTCGTCCATCTCGGCGTCGGTGGTCAGGGTGGCCGAGCGCATCAGCACCGAGACGATCGGGGGGCCACGCTTCCAGGCGCCGGACAGGACCCACTTCCACCAGGAGGGCGGATTTTGCAGCGCCTCGGGATCGACACCGCGCGTCTGCGACATGTCGACCCCGACGATGGGGCCGGTGTTCAGTTGGCGCATCACGCTGGTGGGGAAGTTCTTGAGCACCCCGCCGTCGACCAGAACCTGGCCGTCGATCACCACCGGCGGCATGACGCCGGGGATGGCGATGGAGGCGCGCATGGCGCGGCGCAGCAGGCCGGTGCGGTGCACCTCCAGCTTTCCCGAGGTCAGGTTGGACGACACGGCGAAGAAGGGCAGGGGCATGTCCGCCACGTCGATGTCGCCATAGGCGTCCTGAAGCAGGCTCGCGACCTTGCGGGCCCGGGTCATGGCGACCAGCGGGAAGGCCAGGTCGGACAGCGGGTCCGAACGGACGAAGGCCCGGCGGATTTTCTCGTCCAACTCCTCGTCCGACCACCCCAGGGCGGGGCCGGCGCCGACCACGGCGCCCATGGAGGCGCCGCCGATGAAGTCCAGCGGCACGCCGGCTTCGCGCAGGGCGCGCACCGCGCCGATGTGGCAATAGGCCCGCGCGCCGCCGCCGGACAGGACCAACCCGACCGCCGTGCCGGTGACGACGCGGGCCATGCGCTCGGCGTCGGCGGCGACGCCTTCGACGCAGTGGAACCAGCGGTCGGGCCGAACCCCGTCGATCCAGACGCGGGTGTTGGCCGGCCGCGTCATGCGCGGGTCGCGCAGCAGGATCAGGTCGGTCAGCTGGCGGCCGTCGCCAAAGCCGGTGCGGTGCGGCAGGGTCGCGGGCGGGGCCAGCAGGCCGCTGCCGACCACGAACAGCCGGTCGACCTGACGCGCGCACAGGGCGGCCCAGGTGGGCTGGTCCGCCTCGGCGACATAGAGGACATAGTCATGATCGTCCTCCACCCGGCTGAACCATTCGGCGGCCGAGGCCAAGGCGGACTGGTCGATGACGCGGCAGGTGAAGCCCATCGCCTGGATGGCGGCGGCGATCCGCTCGACGAAGGCGCGGATGGGACGGGGGCGGGCGGAGACGAAGCCGAAGACGCTGGGCTCAGCGGCGCCTGCGGTCCGTTCGCGCGCCCGGTGGATCATGAGGCGCGACAGCTCGACCATCAGTTCGGGTTCGGAGCGGGCGGCCTCGAAGAAGGCCTCGCGCGGCAGAGCGAGGATTTCGGAATCGCGCAGGGCGACGACGCTCGCGGTGTGCGGCGTGCCGGCCAGCATGGCCATTTCGCCCACCGGCTCGCCGGCGCGGACGACGCCCAGGAACTGGGCAGGCTGGTTCGGCTCGACCCGAAAGACGCCCAGACGGCCCGAGCGCACCAGATACAGGGTGTCAGCCGCATCGCCCGGCTGGAACAGCGGTTCGCCGCCGGTCAGGGCGAACCAACTCGCGCGGTCGATCATCCGCCCCTCGAAGATGCGCGCGAGGGCGGCTTCCAGCGTGTCGGTGCGAACCGGGGCCATGTGCGTCATTAGGTCAGATTCCGTCCGGCCGCGACAACCCCTTGGCGTCTGAAGCGTTGCCTTCCCAAGCCGAGGAGCGAGCGACGGGGATAGACATGAACGATCAGATCTGGACGCCCTATTGCGGACCCGCGCCGGACCCGTCCGCCTGGCTCGGCCGCTGGAACCTGGATCCGGTGTTGCTCCTGGTCATGGGGCTGGCGTTCCTATGGTTGTGGCGCGGGCCGGCGCGAGACGGGCGCGGCGCCCTGAGCCTGGCTTTCGCGGTTTTGGCGATCAGTTTCATCTCGCCGCTGTGCGCGCTGAGTTCGGCGCTGTTCACGGCGCGAACGCTGCATCACCTGCTGCTGATCCTGGCGGCGGCGCCGCTGCTGGCGCTGGCTCTGCCGATGGCGCGGACGTCGAGGCTGCCGGCCGCCGCCGCCTTTCACGTCGTGGTCTTCTGGATCTGGCACGCGCCGGGGGCCTATGCCTTCGCCCTATCGAGCGACCCGGCCTATTGGGCGATGCAGGCCAGCCTGCTGGTCAGCGGGGCGTGGTTCTGGGCGGGCGTGCGGGCGGCCTCCGCGCCGGCGGCGATCGTCGGGCTGCTGGCGGTGATGCTGGGCATGGGCCTGCTGGGCGCGCTCATAGCCTTCGCCGGTCAGCCGCTGTACGCGCCTCATTTCGCCACCACCCTTGCCTGGGGCCTGACGCCGCTGGAGGATCAGCAGGCCGCAGGGCTGATCATGTGGGCGCCGGCGGCGGCGGCCTATCTGGCGGCGGCGCTGTGGCGGTTGTCGTGCCTGCTGTCCCCGCGCGCCGAGGCGACCGCGTGATCGAGAAACTGTTCCAGCAGGCGCTCGAATGGGCGGCGGGGCACCAGGACGAGGGACGGTATTCCCCGGTCGCCATCTGGTTCCACTGGGTCATGGCGGTCCTGGTGATCTTCCAGCTGGTCTGGGGCTGGTGGATGGGCCGCCAGCCGGTGGGCGGCGCCATGGTGGCCGCCTACGACATCCACTTCGCGGTGGGCGTCTTCATGCTGATGCTGGTGATCGGCCGCCTGTCCTGGCGGCTGCTGGCGCCGAACCTGATCAACGACGCGGACAAGCCGGGGTGGGAGAGCACGGCGGCCCATTTGACCCACTATGTCTTCTATATCTGCCTGTTCGGCCTGCCGCTCAGCGGCTGGGCCATGATCTCGGCGACCGATCGCACTCGCGAGCTTCAGGCGCTCGGGTTCATTCCGTGGCCGCTGCTGCCGTTCCAGAACCTGTCGAACAGTCAGCTATGGGCGATCGAGGCGGCGGCGGAGTGGATGCACTGGGGCTTGGTGATCACCCTGCTGCTGATGATCCCGATCCATGCCGGCGCGGCGCTCAAGCACCATCTGATCGATCGGGACGATGTGTTTCACGCGATGCTGCCGGTCGTGCCGCTGCGTCGACGGAAGCGGACCCGGTGGCAGCGGCGCTGGCGGGCGTTGGAGAAGCGGGTCGGGTCGACAGCCAGAGCGCTATGGCGCGGGCTTCTTCGTCCGAAAGAGGCTTGACGGCGGCGGCCATGACGCCGCGCGGGTCGTTGCGGCGCTCGCCCGACTTCCAGCGTTCGATCTGTTCCAGCGTGTAGGCGAAAGGCTGGCCCGCGATCTGGGGGTTGCCGCCCCGCCCGGTCCCCTGGCCCTGGTCGCCGTGGCAGGCGGCGCAGGCGACGACGCCGCGCGAGGGATCGCCTTGGCTGTAGACGGCGGGTGCGGGCGCCGAGGGGATGGTCGGCGCGGCGGGGACGGGCAAGCCGGCGTAGTAGGCGGCGACGGCGCGGCGGCTCTGCTGGTCCAGGGCCTTGGACACGCGGGTCATCAGGTCGTCCTGGCGCAGGCCCGAGGCGTAGTCCTCCATCTGCTTCTGCAGATAGCCGACGTCGAGACCCGCCAGGCGCGGGGCTGCGTTTCCGTCGCCTTGGCCCTGCAGGCCGTGGCAGCTGAAGCAGGCGTTGGCCGCGCCGCCCGCACCGCCGCTCATGGCGATGATCTCGCCGGTCGCCGAGAAGGCGCGGTCGGTCTTGCCGGGCGCGGCGTCGCAGGCCGCCGCGCCGGCGATCGCCAGAAGGGACAGGGTCGTAAGAAGCGCGCGCACGGCGATCCAACCCGTCCTTATGGCGAAGGTTCCCGAACGGCCATGCCCCGGACGGCGTGTCGCACGGCGGAACCCGAGCCGAAGGAGAGGGTTCGTCTAGTCAAGCTTTGGGGGCGGGCATGCGGCTTTCGATCATCGGCGGAGAGACATGAGGCGGATCATGACCGTTTCTTTCGCCCTTGGCTCGACCCTTGTCCTGACCGGCTGCATCGACAAGGCGGATCTGCCGCGTCCGATCGTCCAGGGCGACGCGGATCGGGGGCTGGAGACGATCCGGGAGGTCGGCTGCGCCTCCTGCCACAAGGTTCCCGGCGTCGCCTGGCCCGAGGGGCGGACCGCCGGCGACCTGGCCGGCTTCGGCGCGCGGCCGCTCATCGCCGGAAGGCTGCCGAACCAGCCGGACGTGCTGGTCCAATGGGTGATGGACGCGCCGTCGCTGGACCCCGGAACCGGCATGCCGACCATGCCCCTGACGCAAGCCCAAGCCCGCGATGTCGCGGCCTATCTGTATGAGCTCGATGACGACTGAATCCGCGCCCGGCCTGGCCGGCTGGCCCCCGCCCGTGCTCGATCCGGCCGGCCCCTTCGCGGGACCGGTGGAGGTGGTGGCCTGGGTGCTGTTCGTCATGGCGGCGGTGGTGCTGACCGTGGTGCTGATCGCCCTGGGCGTGGCCCTGTTCGGACCACGCAAGTGGAAGCGACGGGTCGGCGGAGAGAGGCTGGTGTGGATCGGCGGTCTGGCCTTTCCGGTCGTCGTGCTGACCGGGCTGCTGATCTACGGCCTGTCGACCACGGCGCGGGTGGCGGACGAGCCCCGCCCCGGCGAGATGCGGGTGCGGGTCACCGGGGAGATGTGGTGGTGGCGCGTCGCCTATCTGGACGATCAGGGCCGTGAGGTGATCCAGGACGCCAACGAGGTCCACATCCCGACAGGCCGCCCGGTCGTGTTCGAGTTGGAAAGCGCCGACGTAATCCACAGCTTCTGGGTGCCGCGACTGGGCGGCAAGCTCGACATGATACCCGGGCGCCGCAACTTCTTGCGACTGCAGGCGGACGCGCCGGGAACCTATGGCGGCCAGTGCGCGGAATATTGCGGCGGGCCGCACGCCCTGATGGGGCTGGTGGTCGTGGCGCACGAGCCGCAGGCCTACGCCGCCTGGCGCGAGAAACAGGTCGGACCGGCGGCGGTCGTCGCCTCGCCGCAGGCGCCGCTCGCCCTGATCGACCAGGGTCGCGCGGTGTTCGGCGCCTCCGGCTGCGCCGCCTGCCATACCATTCGGGGCACCGAGGCCAACGGCCTGGCCGGCCCTGACCTGACCCATGTGGGTTCGCGCCAGACGCTGGGGGCGGGCATCCTGCCGAACAACCAGGGAACCATGGCCGGCTGGATCGCCGACAGCCAGGGCATCAAGCCCGGCAACCGGATGCCGTCCTACCCGGTGCTGACCGGTCAAGACCTGCGCGCCGTCGCCGCCTATCTGGAAAGCCTGAAATGAGTTCGGAAACCGGGTTCGATCCCGAGCTGTACAAGCGCTTTCCGACGCAGGATGAGCGGCCCGAGGACGAGCTGGAGCAGCTCGAGGAGGTCTGGTGCGGGCCGCGCAAGCCGTGGGAATGGGTCACGGCCATCAACAACAACTACATCGGCGTCTACTACGTCGGCGCCGCCATGCTGTTCTTCGTGCTGGCGGGGGTTCTGGCGCTGCTGATGCGCACGCAGCTGGCCCTGCCGCTGAACGGCTTCCTGCCGCAGGAGACCTACAACCAGATCTTCACCATGCACGGCACGGTTATGATGTTCCTGTTCGCCGTGCCGGCGGTCGAGGCGCTGGGGGTGCTGCTGCTGCCGCAGATGCTGGGCGCGCGCGACCTGCCGTTCCCCCGGCTCTCCGCCTACGCCTTCTGGGCCTACCTGGTCGGGGGGCTGGCCTTCTTCTGCTCGCTGTTCTTCGGCCTGGCGCCGAACGGCGGCTGGTTCATGTACCCGCCGCTGACCAGCACGACCTATTCGCCGGGGATCAACGCCGACTTCTGGCTGCTGGGCATCGGCTTCATCGAGATCTCGGCCATCGCGGGGGCGATCGAGATCATCGTGGGCGTGCTGAAGACCCGGGCGCCGGGAATGACGCTGGACAAGCTGCCGATCTTCGCATGGGCCATGCTGATCTTCGCCTGCATGATCATCATCGCCTTTCCGGCGGTGATCCTGTCGACCCTGCTGCTGGAGCTGGAGCGGGCGCTGGACTGGCCCTTCTTCGACGCGGCGCGCGGCGGCGACCCGCTGCTGTGGCAGCACCTGTTCTGGTTCTTCGGACACCCGGAGGTCTACATCATCTTCCTGCCGGCGGCGGGAGCGATGTCGACCATCATTCCCGTGGTCGCCCAGACGCGGCTGGTCGGATATCGGCTGGTGGTGATGGCGATGCTGGCGACGGGCTTCATCAGCTTCGGTGTCTGGGCCCACCACATGTTCGCGACCGGCATGCCGCAGATTTCGATCAACTATTTCAGCGCCGCCTCCATGGCCGTCAGCGTGCCGGCGGGGGTGCAGGTGTTCGCCTGGATCGCGACGCTGGCGGCGGGGAAGATGCGCTTCAACACGCCGGGCCTGTTCGCCGTCGGCGGCCTGGTGATCTTCGTCATGGGCGGGCTGACCGGTGTGATGGTGGCCATGGTGCCGTTCGACTGGCAGGCCCACGACAGCTACTTCATCGTCGCCCACCTGCACTACGTCCTGATCGGCGGCATGGTCTTTCCGCTGTTCGCGGCCATCTACTACTGGCTGCCGATGTCCAGCGCCCGGCCGCTGAGCGAGCGGTGGGGCCGATGGATCTTCTGGCTGATGTTCGCCGGGCACAACATCACCTTCCTGCCCATGCACCTGACCGGACTGATGGGCATGCCGAGGCGGGTCTACACCTATCTGCCGGACCGGGGCTGGGAGCTTCCGAACGTCATCTCGACCATCGGCGCCTTCATATTCGGCCTGGCGGTGCTGTTGTGGATCATCGACATGTTGCGCAACTTCCGGCCGTTCGGCGCGCGGGAGGCGGGCAATGTCTTCAACGGGCCGGGCCTGGAGTGGCTGCCATCCGGTCGGTACTCCTTGCGGTCCATCCCGGTGGTGAAGAGCCTTTATCCGGGATGGGACCAGCCGGACCTGCCGCGGGATGTCGCCGCCGGTCGCTACTTCCTGCCCGGCGCGCCGAGAGGCGAGCGGGAGACCATCGTCACCAGCCCGCTGACGGCCGAGCCGCAGTACCTGCTGCGCATGCCGCGTCCGTCCAGCTGGCACGTGTGGGGGGCGATCTTCACGGCGGGATTCTTCCTGATCCTGACCATCCAGGCGTATGCGGTGGCGGTGATCAGCGGGGTGCTGGCGATCTACTGCATCCTGCGCTGGTGCTGGTTCCTGGACCGGCCGATGGCTGACGCCACGGCGGACGTGGGCGCCGGCGTGCGCGTGCCGACCTATATGTCGGGTGCGGCGAGCCACGGCTGGTGGGCGATGGTGATCACTCTGATCGTGGCCGGAATGGTCTGCCTGCTGGCCGGCTTCGCCTATGTCTTTCTGTGGAGCCGACGGCCGGACCTGTGGATTTCGCCGCCCGAGATCGGCAGCCTGGTCCATGCGCTGGTGCTGCTGGGCGTGGCGGGGGCGGCCGCCGTCCTGGCCCCGCGAGCGCTGGGGCTGGCCCGGCCCCGTAGCGCGACCATCGCGAGCCTGCTGCTGGCGATCGCCGCCGGCTCCGTCGCCTGGGCCGCCTGGATCGATCTGACGACCTGGAGCGCCGCCGGTCTCGATCCCACGGCCTCGGGCCAGGGGGCGACGGTGTTCGGCTTGATGAGCTGGCAGGCCACCTTCGCCGCCATTTCGGTGATCATGGGCGGTTACGCCCTGCTGCGCCGGATGTTCGGCCTGATCGACCCGGCGCGTCCGGCGACATGTGAGCTGATCGGCCTGTTCCTGGCCTTCACGGCGGGGCAGGGGGCGTTCGTCCTGCTGCTGACGCGCCTGTTCCCCGGAAGCTGAGATGAGCCGCTGGATCTTGATGACGAGCGGGCTGCTGATCTGGGGGGCTCACTTCCTGGGCGTCTACACCATCTCCAGTCTGGGAGACGTCGTGGCGACGGCGGATGCGCCGCTCTGGCGAATGGCCGCGCTGGGCTTCAGCCTGGCCTGCATGGCCGCCGAGGCCGGCTTCCTGCTCATCCTGGCTCGACGGCGGCGGCGGGTGACGGGGGAGCTGGAGCCGTTCGTCACGGCGGTCGGCGTGACCGGCGGCCTGGTGGGGTTGGTCGGGGTGGCGTGGCAGGCGCTGCCGACCGTCCTGGGCTACTGACCCAATCGATTTTCCGAAGGTCGAGGCCTTTATTTCGCCGCGGAAGCGAGTATATGTCCGCGTTCCGCAACACTCCGCATGAGTCTGCGCGTAAGCGCCGAGGCCCGGTCCGTCGCCCTCCGACCGGAGCGAAGGCGCGGCTCCTTCCCAAGGGAGCCGGATGATTTCAGGCGTCCTGGCCCGGCTACGGGCCGAGGGTGGGCGCCGAGACCACTGGCTGCGGACGCCGCTTGGCGGGCCGTGGCTGCCGCATTTGACGCGTGGGTTCCCCGGCCTGCGCGGATTGGGAAACATTGAATGACTGACGTCGCCCACGATCTCGCCATCAACGGTCAGGTCGCTTCCGCCACTTCGTTCACCGGCAAGAAGCGCATCCGCAAGTCCTTCGGGCGCATCCCCGAAGCGATCCAGATGCCGAACCTGATCGAGGTTCAGCGCGCCTCCTACGAGCAGTTCCTGCAGCGCGAGGTCCGTCCGGGCGAGCGTCGCGAAGAGGGCATCGAGGCGGTGTTCAAGTCGGTCTTCCCGATCAAGGACTTCAATGAGCGCGCCATCCTGGAATACGTGTCCTACGAGTTCGAGGAGCCCAAGTACGACGTCGAGGAGTGCATTCAGCGCGACATGACCTATGCCGCGCCGCTGAAGGTCAAGCTGCGCCTGATCGTGTTCGAGACCGACGAGGAGACGGGCGCGCGCTCGGTCAAGGACATCAAGGAGCAGGACGTCTACATGGGCGACATCCCGCTCATGACCGACAAGGGCACCTTCATCGTCAACGGGACCGAGCGGGTGATCGTGTCCCAGATGCACCGCTCGCCGGGCGTCTTCTTCGACCACGACAAGGGCAAGACCCACTCGTCGGGCAAGCTGCTGTTCGCCGCCCGGGTGATCCCCTACCGCGGCTCGTGGCTGGACTTCGAGTTCGACGCCAAGGACATCGTCTACGTCCGCATCGACCGCCGCCGCAAGCTGCCGGCCACGACCTTCCTGATGGGTCTGGGCATGGACGGCGAGGAGATCCTCAAGACCTTCTACGAGACCGTGCCCTATGAGAAGCGCGGCGAGGGCTGGGTCACGCCCTACAAGCCGGAGCGCTGGCGCGGGGTGAAGCCGGAATTCGACCTAGTCGACGCCGACACCGGCGAGGTCATCGCCCAGGCCGGCCAGAAGATCAGCGCCCGCGCCGCCAAGAAGCTGGGCGACACGACGACGTCGCTGTCGCTGGCCGCCGACGCCCTGCTGGGCCGCTACCTGGCCAATGACGCGGTGAACTTCGAGACGGGCGAAATCTTCGCCGAGGCCGGCGACGAGCTGGACGCCCCGACCATCGAAGTGCTGGAGCAGAACGGCTTCACCACCATCGAAGTGCTGGACATCGACCACGTCACCGTCGGCGCCTACATGCGCAACACCCTGCGGGTCGACAAGAACGACAACCGCGAGGACGCGCTGTTCGACGTCTACCGCGTGATGCGTCCGGGCGAGCCGCCGACGCCGGAGGCCGCCGAAGCCATGTTCAACTCGCTGTTCTTCGACAGCGAACGCTACGACCTGTCGGCCGTCGGTCGGGTGAAGATGAACATGCGTCTGGAAACCCCCGAGGTGTCCGACGAAATCCGCGTCCTGCGCAAGGAGGACGTGCTCAAGGTCCTGCAGATCCTGGTGGGCCTGAAGGACGGCAGGGGCGAGATCGACGACATCGACAACCTGGGCAACCGCCGGGTTCGTTCGGTGGGCGAGCTTCTGGAAAACCAGTATCGCGTCGGCCTGCTGCGGATGGAGCGCGCCATCAAGGAGCGCATGAGCTCGGTCGACATCGACACGGTCATGCCGCACGACCTGATCAACGCCAAGCCGGCGGCCGCGGCCGTGCGCGAGTTCTTCGGCTCGTCGCAGCTGTCGCAGTTCATGGACCAGACCAATCCGCTGTCCGAGATCACCCACAAGCGTCGCCTGTCGGCGCTCGGCCCGGGCGGTCTGACGCGCGAGCGCGCGGGTTTCGAGGTGCGCGACGTGCACCCGACCCACTATGGCCGCATCTGCCCGATCGAGACGCCGGAAGGCCCGAACATCGGCCTGATCAACTCGCTGGCCACCCACGCCCGCGTCAACAAGTACGGCTTCATCGAGAGCCCGTACCGTCGCGTGAAGGACGGTCAGGCCCAGAACGAGGTGGTCTACATCTCGGCCATGGAGGAGTCGAAGTACACGATCGCCCAGGCCAACATCGAACTGAAGGACGGTCAGATCGTCGAGGACCTGGTCCCCGGCCGGATCAACGGTGAATCCCAGCTCCTGAACAAGGACGCGGTGGACATGATGGACGTGTCGCCGAAGCAGGTCGTTTCGGTCGCCGCCGCCCTGATTCCGTTCCTTGAGAACGACGACGCCAACCGCGCGCTGATGGGCGCGAACATGCAGCGTCAGGCCGTGCCGCTGGTGCAGTCGGACGCGCCGCTGGTCGGCACCGGCATGGAAGCGGTGGTGGCCGTCGACTCCGGCGCCGTCGTGGTCGCCCGTCGTGACGGCGTCGTCGAACAGATCGACGGCACCCGCATCGTCGTGCGCGCCACCGGCGACGTGGACGCCGCCCGCTCGGGCGTCGACATCTATCGTCTGTCGAAGTTCCAGCGGTCCAACCAGTCGACCTGCATCAACCAGCGCCCCATCGTGCGCGTGGGCGACGAGGTGAAGGCCGGCGACGTCATCGCCGACGGCCCATCGACCGACCTGGGCGAGCTGGCCCTGGGCCGCAACGCCCTGGTCGCCTTCATGCCGTGGAACGGCTACAACTTCGAGGACTCCATCCTGATCTCGGAGCGCATCGTGCGCGACGACGTCTTCACCTCCATCCACCTGGAAGAGTTCGAGGTGATGGCGCGCGACACCAAGCTGGGGCCGGAAGAAATCACCCGCGACATTCCGAACGTCGGCGAGGAGGCCCTGCGCAACCTCGACGAGGCCGGCATCGTCGCCATCGGCGCCGAGGTCCAGCCGGGCGACATCCTGGTCGGTAAGGTGACGCCGAAGGGCGAAAGCCCGATGACGCCGGAAGAGAAGCTGCTGCGGGCCATCTTCGGCGAGAAGGCTTCGGACGTTCGCGACACCAGCCTGCGCCTGCCGCCCGGTGTCGCCGGCACCATCGTCGACGTGCGCGTGTTCAACCGTCACGGCGTCGACAAGGACGAACGCGCCCTGGCCATCGAACGCGCCGAGATCGAACGCCTGGGCAAGGACCGCGACGACGAGCTCAAGATCCTGGAGCGCAACGTCTATGGCCGCCTGAAGCCGCTGATCCTGGGCAAGAACGCCGTGTCGGGCCCCAAGGGCATCGGCCGCGGCGAACTGACCGAAGAGAAGCTGGCCGAGGTCAGCCGCGGCCTATGGTGGCAGATCGCCCTGGACGACGAGAAGGCCATGGGCGAACTGGAGGCGATGAAGCGCCAGTTCGAGGACGCCCGCAAGGCGCTGGACCGTCGCTTCGAGGACAAGGTCGAGAAGCTGCAGCGCGGCGACGAATTGCCGCCGGGCGTGATGAAGATGGTCAAGGTCTTCGTGGCGGTGAAGCGCAAGCTTCAGCCCGGCGACAAGATGGCCGGCCGTCACGGCAACAAGGGCGTCATCTCCAAGATCCTGCCGATCGAGGACATGCCGC
>JAEXZS010000047.1 GCA_023451375.1 Pseudomonadota bacterium | reverse complement strand
CATGGCCGTCGCCGCGCCGGCTGGGCGTGCCCACGGCGATGAAGACGGCGTCGGCGTTGCGGATCGCCTCGGCGCCGTCCTGGGTGAAGGACAGGCGGCCGTCGCGCACGTTCGTTTCGACCAGATCGTCAAGCCCCGGCTCGAAGATCGGAATCTCGCCCCGATTCAGCCGCTCGATCTTGGTCGGGTCCTTGTCGATGCAGACGACCGTGTGGCCGAAGTCGGCGAAACAGGCTCCCGACACCAGGCCGACATAGCCGGACCCGATCATGGCGACGCGCATACAATGGCTCCCGTGACGAACGCCTCCGCTATAGGACAGGCGCCCGCGCCGGGGCCATAGCTTTCGATCAGTTCGAGACCGGCGGCGGGCTCGAATAGCGCCCTACGCACGCCCCGCGTCCTTCCGGAGCAGAGGCAAGCCCCGGAAGGAGGACGGACGGGATCTACCCGTACGGCTCTATTCGTACCCGTGCGCCGCCTCGTTGATCACCTGGGACGGCATGTTGGAGAAGTCGACGGCCACCGGGTTGGCGATCTTGGCCTGATAGGTCCGCAGCACGTGGGTCAGGCGGCGGCGCACCTCGCGTTCGGCCTCGGTCCCGGCGTCGAGCGACAGGGGCGACAGGCAGAAGTCGATGATGGCTTCGGTTCGGGTCAGCGGTTCCATGGAGGTTCCTTTCCTAGTTAAGCCGCGTGGGTGAACTGGGCGGTTTCGGTCGAGTCCTTCAGCGCCGTCGTCGAGGATGTGCCGTTGGATATGACCGTGGCGACCTGGTCGAAATAGCCGGTGCCGACCTCGCGCTGGTGGCGGGTGGCGGTGTAGCCGGCGGCCTCGTTGGCGAACTCGCGCTGCTGCAGCTCGGAATAGGCCGCCATGCCGCGATCGCGATAACCGTCCGCCAGTTCGAACATCGAATTGTTCAGGGCGTGGAAGCCGGCCAGGGTCACGAACTGGAACTTGTAGCCCATGGCCCCCAGCTCACGCTGGAACTTGGCGATGGTGGCGTCGTCCAGCTTGGCCTTCCAGTTGAACGAGGGCGAGCAGTTGTAGGCCATCAGCTTGCCGGGGTGCTGCTTCTGGATGGCCTCGGCGAACCTCTTGGCGTCATCCAGATCGGGGTGGCTGGTCTCCCACCACAGCAGGTCGGCGATGTTGGCGTAGGACAGGCCGCGCGCGATGCAGTGGTCCAGGCCCGTGCCCTCCTTCAGGCGGAAGAAGCCTTCGGGCGTGCGGTTGTCGCGATCGATGAAGGGCTGGTCGCGCTCGTCGATGTCGGAGGTGATCAGCTGGGCGCTCTCGGCGTCGGTCCGCGCGACCGTGATGGTCGGCGTGCCGCAGACATCGGCGGCCAGGCGCGCGGCGACCAGGTTGCGCTCATGCGCCTGGGTCGGGATCAACACCTTGCCGCCCAGGTGGCCGCACTTCTTCTCCGAAGCCAGTTGGTCCTCGAAATGGACGCCGGCGGCGCCCGCTTCGATGAAAGCCTTCATGATCTCGAAGCTGTTGAGCGGCCCGCCGAAGCCGGCCTCCGCGTCCGCGACGATGGGGGCGAACCAGTCGCGCTTGGCGCCGCCCTCGGCGTGCTCGATCTGGTCGGCGCGCTGCAGGGTGCGGTTGATGCGGCGGCACAGTTCCGGCGCGGCGTTGGCCGGATACAGCGACTGGTCGGGATACATGGCGCCGGCGGTGTTGGCGTCGGCGGCGACCTGCCAGCCCGATAGATAGATGGCCTTCAGCCCCGCACGGACCATCTGCATGGCCTGGTTGCCCGTCACTGCGCCCAGAGCGTTGATGAAGGGCTCGTCGTGCAGCAGTTGCCACAGGCGGTTCGCACCGCGCTCGGCCAGCGAATAGGTGATCGGCACGGAGCCACGCAGGCGCAGGACGTCCTCCGGCGTGTAGGGCCGCTCGATGCCGTCGAAACGGCCGGCGGGGGACGGAACCAGGTCGGCGAAGGTGGTCATGGTCGAACTCGTCTCTGGGAAGGCGCGGCCGGAGCCGCCGTCTCGAGGACAAGAACACGCTGATGTCACGAACGATACACGTCTGGGCGCGCGATCGAAGTCATTATGTCACGATATGACTTTGCTTAGGAGCTGCTTACGTGACAGTCTGTGACCATGGACACGGCGGCGGATCGCAAGCTCTTTCTCGGCGCGCGGCTGAAGCGGCTGCGGCGCGACCTGTCGCTGACCCAGACGGCCATGGCCGCCGACCTGGGCGTTTCCCCCAGCTATCTCAATCACATAGAACGCAACCAACGCCCGGTCTCGGCCCAGCTGCTGCTGCGCCTGGCCGAGACCTACGATGTCGACCTGCGCACCCTGAACCAGGGCGGGGAGGCCGATGAGGCGCGGCTGGCCGAGGCGCTCAGCGACCCGCTGTTCAAGGGGCTGTCCGTTCCTCGCCATGAACTGCTGCAGCTGATCGAGGAGGCGCCGGGCGCCGCCGACGCCTTGCTACGGCTGTACCGCGCCTTCGACGACCAGCGCGCCCGGGCCCGCGCCGCCGCCGACACCGGAGAGGGCCTTCTGGAGGCCAGCCCGGCGGACTGGGTGCGCGAATACGTCCAGGCGCGCGGCAACCACTTCCCCGAACTGGACGCCTGGGGCGAGACGCTGGCTCAGGCTCTCGCCGCCGACGCCCCGGCTCACGGCGACGGCTTCGAGCCCGCGGCGCGCCAGCGTCTGGCGGCCAAGCACGACCTGGGCGTCCGCACCCTGCCGGCCGAGGTCATGGTCGAATGGACCCGCCGTTTCGACTTGCACCGCCGCCGCCTGCTGCTGTCCGAGACCCTGGGGCCCTCGTCGCGCGCCTTCGCCATCGCCTACCAGCTGGCCATGGCCGAGCATGGCCCGGCCTTGAACGCCATGGCCGAGGCCGCGAACGCGCCGGACGAGGCGACCCGTTCGCTGCTGAAGGTCGCCCTGACCAACACCCTGGCCGCCGCCGTCCTGATGCCCTACGCCGCCTTCCAGCAAGCGGCCGAGACGACCGGCTACGACCTGGCGCGGCTGCAGGCGCGGTTCGGCGTCAGCTACGAGCAGGCGGCGCACCGGCTGACCACCCTTTCGCGCCCGTCGGCTCGCGGCGTCCCCTTCTTCCTGATGCGGGTCGACCAGGCGGGCAACATCTCCAAACGCTATGCGGCGGGAGCCTTCCCCTTCTCGCGCTTCGGCGGCGCCTGCCCGCGCTGGCGGCTGCATTCGGCCTTCCGCACGCCCGGCCGGATCATCACCCAGATCATCGAGACCCCCGACGGCCGGCGCTGGTTCACCTTCGCCCGCACCGTCGAGCGCCAGGGCCACGACGGCTACGGCGAGGCGCACGACCTGGCCGTCGGCCTGGGCTGCGAGCTGCGCCACGCGCATCGCCTGTCCTATGCGCGCGGTCTGGACCTGCAACAGCCGGACGCCACCCCAATCGGCCCGGCCTGTCGCCTGTGCCACCGTCACCCCTGCGCTGAACGCGCCGCCGCCCCCATCGACCGCCCGCTGGCGGTGGACGACTGGTCCAAGTCGATCAGCCCCTATCCATTCGCGGCGACCTGATCGAGCACCGCCAGGACCTCAGCGCCGGTCGGCGACATTCAGCGCCTCGGCTACGGCGGCGGCGGAAATGGCCAGTCGATCTTCACGCTCCAGCGCGGCCACGCCGGCGCCGGATGGCTGTGTCGGGTCAAGACGATCTCCTCGCCCGCCTCGGCGCGGCGCGCGAGGTCGATCAGTTGCGCCTTGGCATCGCTTACAGAGACTTCCAGGGGGCGCCCAAAGCAGGTTGGACCATTTCATGGTTCAACACAGCACTCCCCTCACATCAGCACCACCCGCCCGCCCTCCATGCGGAAGGCGACGCCGGTGCGCTCGAACAGGCGGGCGATGATGGCGTGGGGGTCGGCCGCGCCCTGGTCCAGCAGCTGCTCCATCCCCAGCCGCAACGACGGATCACGCGACACGCGCGTCAGGGCCGACAGCCATTCCTCGCGGCTCAGCACGCCGTCGGACTGATCCAGCAGCGGCCTCAGGTAATCGAACCCGTCGCCGCCGTCCCGGGCCTTCTGCGCGCCTTCCGCCGCCATGGCGAAGACGGCGCCGCAGGCGTAGTAGGCCCGGTGCTCTCCACGGTCGGCGGCCGTCACGATCGGCCGCCCTCGCGAAAGTCGCGCGCAGTCGTCGACCTCCGTCTGCAGCTCGCGCCGGTCGTCGTAGTCGGGATCGATGGTCTTCAACGCCCGCACCGCCATGAAGTCGGCGCCGCCCTCGGTGATCCACATGTCGCGCGCATATTCGTAGCGCACGGCCTGGCCCAGCCAGAAATGCGCGCTTTCGTGACCGATGAACCAACGGGCGCGGGCCATGGCCTCCGCGTCAGGGTCCACCACCCCCTCCCCTTCGAAATTCATCGAGATCAGGCCGGGCAGGACGCTGCCGCCCATGCTGGACACGGACTTGGTCGGGCCGGTCCAGCTGACCATCAGCGTCGGCGGCTCGCCCTGCGCTTCGCCCAGCCGTCGGGCGTAGTAGCGCATGACCCGGGGGGTGAAGCCCGCCAGTTCATCGCCCAGCCAGGGCGGCAGGCCCGGATCGACCACGGTGGTGACGCCATCCCCCTGGCGGGTCACGGCGTCGCCGAACAGGACATAGGTCTGGGCGTCCACGGCCGTCGCCTCCGACCGCCGCTCGCCCTTGAACAGGACGGGGCCCGCCCTGTCGCGCCAAGTCACCCGCGCCGGCCCACCCGGCGCCTCCACCCCGTTCAGGTCGCGCGGCAGGTCGCGCGCGGCGGCGGCGGAGGCCAGGGGGATGACGTCGAACTGCCCTGAGAACAGCGCCACCGTCCCGTCCGAGAACATCAGCGCCGGATCGTAGTCCGCCTCCAGGTCTCCCGGACGCGGCGTCATGGCGATGCGGAGGCGGCGCGGCACGGGCCTTCCGTCCACCGACCGCAGCACGTCGTAGTCGCCGATCCTTTCCAGCACCACGCCTGGAGTCTGCACCGACCACCAGTCGGGCCGCCACGGCGCGCGGCTCTCTCGCAGCAGGGCCGAGCGGCGGAAGGCCCAGGCCGGCGCGTCGCGGTCCAGCACATAGTCAAGGGTCCAGCGATCGCCGTCCCGCTCCACCACCGCCTCGACGCGCGCCTCCTCAATAGAGGTCGAAGGCCTCGGCGGAACCGGCGCGGCGCAGGCGGACAGGGAAGACGCCCCCAGGAGGGCGCAAAGGACGACGGCCGATCTGGCGCGCATAAGTGGTCTCCGCTCTAGGTCGGCCGCCGCGATATCGACCCGATCGGACGACGTCACCTTAAGCCTTGTTCATGCGCGCGGCTTGCAGAGCGCGTCCGGCGGCGGCGAGTTCCCCGGCCATGACCGCCTTCAGTCGTTCGGGGGCCAGGATCGCAGCCTGATCGCCCCAGGTGAACAGGTGCCAGGCCAACTCGCGCATGCCCGAAGCGCGGAAGCGGACGATCACGGCGCCGTCGGGCTGGTCCTCGAAGGTCTGGGTCGGGTGCCAGCGCCAGCTCCTGGCCTCGTCGGCGCCCTGGGGCGAGATGCGGATGGCCACGTCCTCGATCTCGTCCTGATAGATGCCGAAGGACTGGCTGGCGAAGACGTTGAGATCGAAGTCGGCGGGCGGAACGGCGACGCCGTCCTGCGGCGCGACGCTGCTCATCCGGTCCAGCCGGAAGGTCTGGATGCGGCCGGTCTCGCGGTCGGCGGCGACCAGATAGTTGGCGCGGCCGAACATCACGCCGCAGGGCGCGACGGAGCGGCGGCGCGGCTCGGCGCCCGGCCGGGAATAGGTGAAGCCCAGCGGCTGCTGCGCCAGCACCGCGCCGCGGATGGCGGTCAGCATCGCCTCGTCCGCCGACGGACGCGGCCCGGCCTGCACCGCGATGGTCTCGGCCCGCACCAGGGCCTCCAGGTCCGGGGCCATCCGGTTCAGCGTCGTCGAGCGCATCGCCGCCTTCAGCTTGCGCTCCAGCCCCTCCAGCGCGGCGGCGCGGGCCGGTTCCCCGGCGGCGCGCAGGCCGGCGGCGGCCTTGGTCAGCTCCAGCATCTCGGTCGCCGTCGGGGCCTGTTCGAAGGCGGAAAGACCGCCCCGGATGCGCCAGCGTTTGGTCGGCGGGTCGGACACCTCGTCCACTTGGGGGAACAGCATCAGCACGGCGTCGCGCATCCGCTCGGCCGTGCGGCGGCCCACCCGCATCTCGCGCGCCATCTCGTCGATGGTCAGACCTTCGGCGCTGGCGGCCATGCGCCGCGCCAGTTCGATCACCATCGCCGCCTTGTCGTGCCGCACCGCGCGCCCCTGAAATGATACGTCCGTTTCTGGCGCAACACTGTCGCATTCTCCCATTATCGACAAGAGGCAACCGCTTCAGGAGTTCACGCCATGGCCCGCTTCCGCCCCCAAGCCGCCGTCAACACCGAACGCTACATCATCGTCCCGTGCGAGGCCGACGGCTGCGCCGACCTGGCCGTCATCTGGGACCGCCTGGAGGAACAGGTGGTGGACGTCGTTTCCGCCGCCGCCAGCGCCTTCTATTCGGACGAAGACGCGCTGTGGGACGAAGGCCGCCGTCCCCGCGAGATCACGGCGGAATGGCGCATGGCGGCCTGACCGCCCGCGGAGGGCTTCCACGCTTGTCGCGATTTAACTTGCGGCTTGGGCGGACCAGGGTTCCATTGACGGCTCAACCGTGGGGGAGCCATCCATGATCGACCGTCGTCGCCTTCTGTTCACCGCCGCCGCCGGCGCGGCCCTCGCCGCCAGCGGCCAGACGCTGGCCCAGGAGGCCGCGACGCCGCCCCTGACTGGAGAGGCGGGCAAGCTCAACACCCTGATGGACCGCATCTTCAAGGAGATGCTGCTGGAATCTCCCGAGACCCTGACCAGCCTGGGCTTCGACAAGGGACCCAACGCGGCGATGAAGGCCCGACTGGACGACCGGTCTCAGGCCAAGATCGACGCCGACAAGGTCAAGTTCCGCCAGGCGATGGCCGATCTGGCCGCCATCGACCGCGAGGCGCTGCCGGCGCGGTCCGCGGTCTATTACGACACCCTGAAGTACTTCGGCGACACGGTCGTCAGCGGCTATGACTTCGCCTACGGCGGCGGCTTTTTCCCTTCGCCCTATACCGTCAGCCAGCTGAGCGGCGCCTATCAGGGCGTTCCCGATTTCCTCGACAGCCAGCACTCGATCGAAAGCGCCGAGGATGCCGAGGCCTATATCTCCCGGCTCGAGGCGTTCGGACCGGCGCTGGATCAGGAAACCGAACGGGTCCGCGCCGATTTCTCCGCCGGCGCCGTCCCGCCGGACTTCATCATCGCCAAGACCCTGCAGCAGATGGCCGCCATCACCGGCGCCCAGCCGGCCAGCCTGACGCTGGTCGAATCCGTGCGCCGCCGCACCGCCGAGAAGAACATCCCCGGCGACTGGGCCGCCCGCGCCGAGGCGATCGTGAACTCCGGCGTCCTGCCGGCGCTGAACCGTCAGGCCGAGGTGTTCAAGGCCGCCCAACCCGCCGCCACACATGACGCGGGCGCTTGGCGCCTGCCGAACGGCGACGCCTACTACGACTTCGGCCTGCGCTACTTCACCACCACCAACATGACCGGCGACGAGGTCCATGAGATGGGTCTGGCCCAGGTCGCCGAGCTGAGCGCCCGCGCCGACGAACTGCTGAAGGCCGAGGGCATGACCCAGGGCTCGGTCGGCGAACGCATCGCCGCCATGGGCAAGGATCAGCGCTTCATCTATCCGAACACCGACGCGGCCAAGGAAGAGCTGCTGGCCAAGCTGAACGAGCAGATCGTCGCCATGGAGGCGCGCCTGCCGCAGTATTTCGGCCGCCTTCCCAAGTCGCCGGTCGAGGTCAAGCGCGTGCCCAAGGCCATCGAGGCGGGCGCGCCCGGCGGCTACTATCAGGGCCCGGCCCTGGATGGGTCGCGACCGGGCCTCTACTACATCAATCTGCGCGACACCGCGGAATGGCCCAGCTGGACCCTGCCCACCCTGTCGTACCATGAGGCGACGCCGGGCCATCACCACCAGATCGCCCTGCAGCAGGAGAACGCCGACACGCCCATGCTGATGAAGGTGCTGGGCTTCTCTGCCTATTCGGAAGGCTGGGGCTTGTACGCAGAGCAGCTGGCCGACGAAATGGGCGCCTATGAGAACGATCCGTGGGGCCGCATCGGCTATCTGCAGTCGCTGATGTTCCGCGCGGCCCGCCTGGTCGTCGATTCCGGTCTGCACGCCAAGCGCTGGAGCCGTGAGCAGGGCATCCGCTACATGGTCGACACCCTGGGTGACCAGGAAAGCTCGATCGCCACCGAGGTCGAACGCTACTGCGTCTGGCCGGGCCAGGCCTCCAGCTACAAGGTCGGTCACACCAAATGGGTCGAACTGCGCGAGAACGCCCGCCGCGACCTGGGCGACAAGTTCGACATCCGCGCCTTCCACGACACCGGCCTGAACGCGGGCGGCGTGCCGCTGACGGTGCTGGAGCGGGTCATCGGCGACTGGAAAACCACCATCGCCTAACCAAACGGCAGGCGCGCCGGCCTGGCTGAGACGGAATGACGGGGGCGTCCGGCGCGGCGTCCCCGCCTGTTCAGGAGTGTTCCCCGATGATCGACCGCCGCCGCCTTTTGTTGACCGCCGCCGCCACGGCCTCCGTCGTCCCCTCGGTGTCCTGGGCCGCCGTCGACGCCGCCGTCGACGCCGACGCGCGGCTGAACACGCTGCTGGACGGCTGGTTCGAGCAGGACATCGACGAGGCGCCGGAGCGGGCCACCAGCCTGGGACTGGATCGCGGCGCCCGAGCGGGCCTGTCGTCTCGGCTCAGCAAGGCCGGGCCGGACGCCGTGGGTGAGGACCGCGACAAGGCCGTGCGCCGCTGGGAGACGCTGCGCGCCTTCGACAAGACGGGGCTGTCCGAGGCCGGGGTCCTGAACTACGCCATCGCGGCCTTCGGGCGAGAGACGGCGGCCGAGACGGCGCGCTTCGCCTATGGCGCGGGGCCGGGCCGTCCCTCCCCCTATGTCGTCGGTCAGCTCTCGGGCGCCTACTTCGAAATTCCGGATTTTCTGGACAACCAGCATCGGGTCGAGGACGCCGCCGGCGCCGACGCCTTCCTGTCGCGGCTGGAAGCCTTCGCCGGCGTGCTGGACGGCGAGACGGAAAAGGTGCGCGAGGACGCGGGCCAGGGCGTGGTCCCGCCCGACTTCATCATCGACCGCACCCTGCCGCAGATCCGCGCCCTGCGCGACAGCCCCGCCGCGGACATGGCCATGGTGCGTTCCCTGGCGCGCAAGGCGGGGTCGCTGAAGCTGTCGGGCTATGACGCGCGGGCCGCCGCGATCGTCGAGGAGAAGGTCAAGCCCGCCCTGGCCCGCCAGATCGAGGCGTTGGAGGCGATCCGGCCCGGCGCCGTCCATGACGCCGGCGTCTGGCGCCTGCCCGATGGCGAGGCCTTCTACGCCAACGGCCTGAAGGCGAACACGACCACCAATCTGACCGCCGCCGAGATCCATGCCCTGGGCAAGGAACAGGTGGCTGAGATCAGCGCCGAGATCGATGCGATCCTGAAGGCCCAGGGCTACGCGCAGGGCACGGTCGGCGAGCGGGTGCAGGCGCTGAACAAGCAGCCGGATCAGCTGTTCCCCAACACCGACGAGGGCAAGGAACAGCTGCTGGCCTGGCTGAACGAACAGGTGGCGGCGCTGGACCCGTTGCTGCCGCGGGTATTCGGTCGCCTGCCCAAGGCGCCGGTGGAGATCCGCCGCGTGCCGGTGTCGATCCAGGGCGGCGCGCCCGGCGGCTACTATCAGGGTCCGCCGCTCGACGGGTCGCGGCCTGGGGCCTACTACATCAACCTGCGCGACAGCGGGAACTGGCCGCGTTTCGCCCTGCCGACCCTGACCTATCACGAGGCCTCGCCGGGGCACCATCTGCAGGTGGCGCTGCAACGCGAGTCGGGCGAGCTGCCGCAGTGGCGGCGCGCCGGCGGCTTCTCGGCCTACAACGAGGGCTGGGCGCTGTACGCCGAGGCGGTCGCGGCCAACGACCTGGATGTCTACGCCGACAACCCGCTGGGGCGGGTCGGCTTCCTGATGTCCTATCTGTTCCGCGCCGTGCGGCTGGTGGTGGACACCGGCATCCATTCGCAACGCTGGAGCCGTGAGCAGGCCGTCGACTACATGGCCGCCTCGGGCGCCAAGCCGCTGGACGCCTCCAACAGCGAGATCAACCGCTACGCCGTCTGGCCGGGCCAGGCCTGCGCCTACAAGGTCGGCCACACCGTCATCGCCCGGCTGCGCGCAGAGGCGGAAGGCCGCCCCGGCTTCGACCTCCGCGCCTTCCACGACAAGGTGCTGGAAGGCGGCTCCCTGCCGCTGGCCGTGCTGGAAGCCCGCATGCGGGCCTGATCCGTCCCGGTGTTTGGACGCCCATCGTTCGTCCTTCCGGGGCTTAACAGGATTGTGGCTAGTCCTCGATCGTCCAGCCGTCCGCACGCCTCAGGGCGTTGTGGATGGCGGTGGCGGCCACGGCGGCCTCGGCGGTGGCGACGGCGATCTGGTTGAGGCCGCGCACCACGTCGCCGGCGGCGTAGAGGCCGGGCACGCTGGTGGCCTGGTGCAGGTCGACCTCGAGCCGGCCGTCGCCGGCCACGCGCGCGCCCAGCCCTCGCGCCAGCTCCGCGTTCGGAGAGGTGCCCAGGGCCGAATAGATCAGGTCGAACGCCCGGGTCCGGCCGCCCCATCCCAGGGCCGTCACCCGGTCCTGTTCCAGTTGCACCGTCTCCAGCGGCGCGGCGATGACTTCCACGCCGAGCCGCGCCAGGTCCTCGGCCTTGGTCAGGGCGTCCGCCGGCCCGATGTGGATCAGCGTCACCCGGTCGGAATAGGTGCGCATGAAGGCGGCCTCGCGCGCGCCCTTGTCGCTGTCGCCCAGGATGGCGACGGCCTTGCCCCTCGCCTCATAGGCGTCGCAGATCGGGCAGATGCGGACCAGCGAGCGCTGCACGGCCCGCTCGACGCCAGGCAGGTCGGGATGATGATCGACGACGCCGGCGGCCAGCAGCACGGCCCGCGCCGAGATCCGCTCGCCGTCGATCACGGCGACGAAGGCGTCCTCGTCGCGCATCAGACGCTCCACCCGGCCGGGGCGGATGTCGGCGCCGTATTCCAGCGCCTGTTCGCGCATCCGCTTCAATATGTCCTTGCCGCCGATGCCGGCGGGAAAGCCCGGCATGTTGTGGCTCATCGGAATCCAGCAGGCGCGGGGCTCGCCGCCATCAGCGACCCGCACACGCCGCAGGAAGCGGCCCAGATAGGTCGCGGCGGTCAGACCCGCCGGCCCCGCGCCGATGACCAAGACGTCGGCGTCGCTCATAGGCTGCGCCACAGGGTGGGCCACAGGTCCCGCGGCACGCCGGCGCACTCGCGCATCTCCGTCTCCTCCGCCAGGGCGAAGCCGCGCCCGTTCCAGACCCAACGCCGGACGACGCCGCAATCGCCCAGCCCCCTGCCCTTGTCGAAGGCGGACAGGCTGCGCGTCTCCGGGTCGTAATCGGCGTTGACCACCGTGTCCGTGGTCTGCCCCTCGGCCGTGGGCAGGGCCGCCGCGACGGGATCGCGCCCGCCGGGTCCGGTCACATAGACGGCCAGGCCGAGATTATAGGCCCCGGCGAAACAGGGCACGGCCCACAGCTCTCGGTCAGGCCCCAGTCGCGCCGACAGCACGGCCCTCTGGACATGGTCATTCCACGCCGTCTCCTGGCGACAGGTCTTCACCGCCGGCAAGGCCTCGATCGCGGCCGGCAGGGCCTGGTCCTCGCCCCCGAAGCCGGCCTGGTCCACGGCGGGCGCGGCCGCGACGCGGGGGAGCGCCGGCGCACGCGCCGAGGCGGGCCGGTCGCCGACCCTGACCAGGG
>JAEXZS010000043.1 GCA_023451375.1 Pseudomonadota bacterium | reverse complement strand
ATGCGGCGGGGCGCGCGCCGATGACCTCCGCGCCGGGTCGACCCAGCTCCGCGTCATCCGATGAAGCCACGACCCGACCGTCGGGACCCGCCAGTCTCAGCATCACGCCGTTCGTCGGCAGGGCGGGCAGGGCGACGATGGCCCTCAACCGGCCGCCGTCCGCGCTGCTCTCCTCGATGAGCAATCCACCGTCCGCCGCGCGTATGTCGCCCGATCCGGCGGCTGCCGCGAAGGCGGCGGCCGGGGCCCCGTCAGCGGCCAGGGACGCGCCGGCGGCGTCGACGACGGCGAAAGCGATGTCCGGCTGCGCGCGGCGAGCGGCCTCGACGGCGTCCAGCGGGGCGCCGCCGTTCTCCAGCACGGATGCGGCGGCGGTCAGGCCCGCGCGCGCGGCCTGAAGCCGCAGTCTCGTCTCCGCCGACAGCAGGGCCGCGCCCTGGACCAACGCCTGCGCCCGCAGCGCCTCGGCTTCGCGCGTCGGCCGGTTCATTTCCCGCGCGACCAGAAGCACATAGGCCGCCGCCGCCAGGGCCACGGTCAGGGCGACGATCCTCAACCAGGCGGGCGTGCCGGGGGCGCGATCCGAGGCGCGTCGCCCCGGCGTCTCATCGCGCCGCTCCATGCCTGCCAAGGTTCGCTCCCGGCCCAATTCCACCGTGGGGGGAATCTAGGCTGCGTCGGGGATTCGTGTCGAGGCTGGCGTGCCGGGTTTCGCGATCAGGCCACGGCGGCGGGCGTCTCGCCGGGCACGCGGATCACGGCCGAGAGGATGTCCCGCGCCTGCCGGGCCAGCGCCAGCAGCGGCGGCGGGGCGTCGTCGGGCGATTCCGCCGCCAGCTCCACCAGCGCCTCGGCCAGCCGCGCCAGCTGCGGCGTGGCGGCGATCAGCCGGGCCTGGTACTCGATGCGATCGGGATCGCGGTCGTACTCCGCGCCGGGCACGCGCCAGCCGCCCCAGTCGGCGGCGTCCGTCACCACCACCGGATAGCTGCCGGGATAGGGGTGGTGCAGGCAATCCTCTTCCGCCTGCCACTTGTTGCGCGCCCGCATTAGCCGCCAGGCGCCCAGATCGTTGGCGGCCGGATCGTCCATCGCCAGCTGAAGCTCGTTGGCGGCGAAGTCGCGACCCAGGCCGACGTCATAGGTGACACGCACCGGCTCGTCGAAGCCCTTGGCCCAGACCGGCTGCACCTTCTCGATATATGTCCAGGCGCCGACGCACTCGACCCAGACCTTCTGCCCCTTCTGGAACTGCGCGCGCGCCATCCGGCCCTCCCTCTGATCGCCAGCGCGACAAGATGAAGAAGGGCCGTTACGGCGCGGTTCGCAAACGCCGTGAAGAAAGGCTGAACGGCCTCAGCCGCGCGAGATGCTCTCCAGCGTCTCGCCCGCGTACTTCTCCTTGACGCGGGTCGACAGGTCGCCCAGCGACACCACCCCGACCACGCGATCATGCTTGTCGACCACGGGCGCGCGGCGAATCTGGCGGCTGCTCATCAGGTCCAGCACGGCCTTCAGGTCGGCGTCGTCGCGCACCGTCTGGGCGTCGCGGCTGATATATTCGACCACGGGCGCATCGGGCGACGCGCCGCCGGCTACGGCGCGCACCACGATGTCGCGGTCGGTGATCGTGCCGATCAGCCGGTCGCCGTCGGCCACAGGGATGAAGCCGAAGTCGCCGCGCGCCATCCGCTCGGCCACCTCTCTCAGCGTGTCGCCGGGGCGGGCGATGTGAACGTCACGGGTCATCACGTCGCGAACCTTCATGGCGGGTCTCCCTGGTTGCCGGTCGCCGGATCAACCCGTCCGCATGGTGGTGGTTCCGGTTGATCATCCCTTGCGGGCGCCGAAGGCGGTCAGCCAGGTCCAGACGCCGCCGAAGCCATCATCTATCCCTCGAACGCCGCCAGGATCGGGCACGGTCCGCCCCTGGCGTCGCCGCACTGCTTCGCCAGCCGACGCAGGGCGTCCCGCGCCGCCTCCAGCTCGGTGATCTTCGCGTCCAGGTCGACGATGCGCGCCTCGGCCAGAGCCCTGGCCCGCGCCTGGTCATGCCCGGCGTCCAGCGCCAGCAACTCGCCGATCTGCTCCAGGGTGAAGCCGGCGCTTTGGGCCGAGCGGATGAAGCGCAGCCGCCGGACCTCCGCTCCTCCGTACCGCCGCACGCCGCCTCCGCCGTCCGGCGTCGGCATCAGCCCGCGCCGCTGGTAGTAGCGCACGGTCTCCACCCCCACGCCGCCCGCGCGGGCCAATCCGGCGATCGTCGTCTCCATCCCTTGACTCCGTACCATGGTCCGCACCCCACATGGGGTCGGTCGCGTTGTGTGCAAAGCTGAAGGAGCGCCGTCATGGCCGCCGAGAAGACCGCCGTCCTCCACCGCATGGTGATGGAAAAACATGTCTGCCCCTGGGGGCTTCGGGCGAAACACCTGCTGAAAAGCCAGGGCTACGCGGTGGACGACCGCTGGCTGACCACGCGCGAACAGACCGACGCCTTCAAGGCCGAGCATGGGGTCGAGACCACGCCGCAAACCTTCATCGACGGGCGCCGCATCGGCGGCTACGACGACCTGCGCCGTTTCCTGGGGAAGCCCGTCCCCGATAAGGATCGCAAGACCTACACGCCCGTGCTGGTCGTCTTCGCCGTCACCGCCCTGATGGCCCTCGCCGCCTCCTTCGCGGCCGGAACGCTCCTGACCATGCGGACGCCGGAGTGGTTCATCGCCTTCTCCATGTGCGGCCTGGCCATGCTGAAGCTGCGCGACCTCGATGGTTTCGCCACCATGTTCCTGGGCTACGACGTGCTGGCGCGGCGCTGGGTGCCCTACGCCTACGTCTATCCGTTCGTGGAGCTGGGCGCGGGGGTGCTGATGGTCGCCGGCGTCCTGACCTGGCTGTCGGCCCCGGCGGCGGCCTTCGTCGGCACGGTCGGCGCCTGGTCGGTGTTCAAGGCCGTCTACATCCAGAAGCGCGAGCTGAAATGCGCCTGCGTCGGCGGCGACAGCAACGTCCCGCTGGGCTTCCTGTCCCTGACCGAAAACGTGATGATGGTCGCCATGGCGCTGTGGATGGGCTGGATGGCGTGGGGGTGAGGCGAGACAGCGGGGACGGATATTCCCGCACCTAGCCGGAGCGATTCCGGGGACGGTCGGGACATTCCGCCCACCCATTCGGCGCGATCGAAATAGAGGCGGCGGCGACGGACCTATAATCTGGCAGGTCTTTTCTATCGTCGCCCCGCCTTTCGCCGCCCAGGCGCCTTGGCTCGATCCAACCCAGATCGTCCTTCCGCGCATTCGCAGGGCGAACCCTGAACGTAGGAGGCTTGCAGCCGAACGTCTCCGACATCGCCACCGCCCTTCACTCCCTCCAGCTCGAACCTCGCTCTGACGGCGGGGACGCTCTCCCGTCCCGGCCCTTCCATGATGGAAGCCCCTGCCGACCTATCGCGCTCGCCCGGATTTTCGTCGCTGAAGACTCCGGGGACAACGCCGCAGCTTGACTTATCCGAGTTATGCGCCCATCTGCGCTGCATCGCACAATCGCGATCTCCGGCGTCTCCAGCGCGTGTGGGTCTCTTCAGACCTGTCTGTAGAAGCCGCCGGCCCCTCAAGTTCATTCGCTGCCCGGACACGCGGGGCGGCGCCCGATCCACCCCGCAGGCTTCATTCCGAAGCCCCGTCGGGACTGGCGGAGCGCGGCCCTTCGGCGTCATGCCATGGCTGAAAGCGCCCTGCCGCACGCGAAAGACAGACTGCTTTGAGCACCACCTTCGAATCCATGGGCCTGAACAAGGCCCTTCTCCAGGCGCTGGCCTCGGAAGGCTACACCAAGCCGACCCCGATCCAGGAAAAGGCCATCCCCGACGTGATGGCCGGCAAGGACCTGCTGGGCATCGCCCAGACCGGCACCGGCAAGACCGCCGCCTTCGCCCTGCCGATCCTGCACCGCCTGGCCGAGAACCGCACCGCCCCTGTGCCGCGCACCACCCGCGCCCTGATCCTGAGCCCCACCCGTGAACTGGCCAGCCAGATCGGCGACAGCTTCAAGGCCTACGGCGCCCACCTGGGCTTCCGGGTCGCGGTCATCTTCGGCGGCGTGAAGTACGGCGCCCAGGAACGCGCCCTGCAACAGGGCCTGGACATCCTGGTCGCCGCGCCGGGCCGTCTGCTGGACCATATCCAGCAAAAGACGCTGGACCTGTCGCAGACCGAAATCTTCGTGCTGGACGAGGCCGACCAGATGCTGGACCTCGGCTTCATCAAGCCGATCCGCCAGATCGTCAGCCGCATGCCGTCGCGCCGCCAGAACCTGTTCTTCTCGGCCACCATGCCGACCGAGATCGGCAAGCTGGCGGGTGAACTGCTGAAGGATCCGGTCAAGGTCCAGGTCACCCCGCAATCGACCACGGTGCAGCGCATCAACCAGTCGGTCGTCCACGTCGAACAGGGCCGCAAGCGCGCCCTGCTGACCGAGATGTTCAGCGATCCGGAATACAAGCGCTGCCTGGTCTTCACCAAGACCAAGCACGGCGCCGACAAGGTCGCGGCCTATCTCGAAGCCGGCGGCGTCGAGGCCGGCGCCATCCACGGCAACAAGAGCCAGCCCCAGCGTGAACGCACGCTGGAAGCCTTCAAGAAGGGCAAGCTGCGCGTCCTGGTCGCCACCGACATCGCCGCGCGCGGCATCGACGTGGACGGCGTCTCGCACGTGGTGAACTTCGAACTTCCCTTCGTGCCTGAGGCCTATGTGCACCGCATCGGCCGCACGGCCCGCGCGGGCGCCGACGGCACCGCCATCAGCTTCGTCGCCGGCGACGAGATGAAGCTGCTGAAGGACATCGAGAAGGTCACCCGCCAGAAGATCCCGGCCATCGACCGCCGCAACGACAAGGCCCTGGGCGCGCTGGACGCCTCCATCATGGCCTCGGGCGTCGGCAAGAAGGCGACCATGCCGGAACGCGAGGGCGGCGACCGCAACGAAGGCGGTCGTGGTCGTCGCGGCGGGCGCAACCCGCACCGTGACGGCGTCCGTCCCGAAGGCGGCGGCCAGCCCCACCGCCAACGTCGCGGCAATCGCCCCGGCGAAGCGGCGGCGGCTCCCCGCCCGGAACGGACCTACAACCCCCTCGCCGGCGAACGTGTCGCCTCGACGGAGGCCAAGCCCGTCGGCGAAATGAAGCGCCGCCCCCGCCGCCGCCCTTCCAACGGCGGCAAGGGCTACGCGGCGGCCCAGGGCTGACGAGATCCTCTCTGCTGCACGGCGGAGGAACGAAAAACGGCGGCTCCGCGAGGAGCCGCCGTTCTCATGTCAGGCTGTCGCTGATCCTAGAAGCTCCAGCTCGCGCCCAGCGAGAAGCCGACGCCGGAACCCTTGGCTTCGCCGCGCAGGTTCGAGATGACCAGGCCGTTGGCGTACAGGTCACGCGTGTCGTTGATCTGGGCGGTGTCGATGTCGATGTAGGTCACCGCGCCGTCGAAGGTCATCGAGCCGATCGTCTTGGACAGGCCGGCGGCGTACAGCCAGCGGTCGCCGTCCGGGATGCGCGCGGTGCGGTGATCGTCCGGCGTCGGGGTCGGGTCGAAGCCGACGCCGGCGCGCACCGTCATGGTCGGATCGATCTTGTAGTCGACCCCGATCGCGCCGGTGGTGACGTCGTCATAGTCCTGGACGATTGTCGAGCCGCCGCCGGTGTAGGCCACGCGGATGGCGTCGAACTCGCTCCAGCCGATCTGGTTGACCTGGGCGTTCAGGGTCAGCCGGTCGTTGACGGCGTAGCGGGCCGACACGGTGGCGTACCAGGGCGTGGTGAAGGTCGCGCCGCCGTCGGCCGAGACGTTGGCGCCGGCCAGCAGGCCGGTCAGGCCCGAGATGTTCACTGAGCCTTCCAGCTCGTGTTCGATCTCGGAGCGGTAGGACAGGCCGAGGTCCAGCTTGCCGAAGTGCATCTGGGCGCCGGCGTTCCAGCCGTAGTCCCAGCCGTCGCCTTCCAGGTCATTGCGGCCGTCGCTGGCCGGATCGATCACGTAGGCTGGCGACAGCACGGCCGGGACCGGCACGTTCGGCAGGGCCGAGCTCAGGGTCGCCTTGGCGTACTGGGCGTCGAAGCCGGCGCCGATGTCCAGCCAGTCGGTGACCGTCATGGCCGCCACCAGGCTGACGTTGGCCGAGCGCAGTTCCGAGGTCAGGGCGTCGTAGCGGGCGAAGTCGCTGGGCTCGTACTTGGTGGTGAAGTTGTACGGCGCCTGGACGGCCAGGCCGACATTGAAGCGGTCGCCGATGGGCATCGACACGGCGAAGTTCGGCACGATGCCGCTTTCGACCACTTCATGGACGTGCGGGTCGCCGTTGACCGGGACGGTGCGGCTGACAAGACCCACGCCGGGTACCGGGACGTTGTAGGTCAGGCTGGAGCCGCGGTCGTCGACGTCCGAATCCAGGATCAGGCCATGCGCGCCGACGTACAGCTCACGCTGGGCGCCGGCGATGGCGGCGGGGTTCCACCACAGCGACTGGACGCCCTTGTCGGCGCCGACGCCGGCGTTGGCGCGGCCTTGGGCCCGGGTCGACTGTTCCTGCACGTAGAAGGAGCCGGCCATGGCGGGGGCGGCGACGCCGGCCAGCAGCACCGACGACAGGGCGATCCCGCCCACGCGGGCGAATGTCCTGGGGTTCATTTCATACACCTATTCAACGCCGCCGGCTGCACAAGCCGGCGATCTGGGGGAGGAACCGGCAAAGCGTTCGCGTCATGAAAGCGTTGCAAGCTGGGCCCCCATCCGACCCGAAACGGGCGAAATCGTGGCGCCCAAGCCGCACAAGATCACGGCTTCGAGAGCTTCCGTTGCGGCAACGTCAATGCCGAGAACGACGGTGTTCCGGAGGAAACGTGCGTGGGCGGGCGGGTGGGCGCGGTCCATGGCGCAGCGCCGCCATTGGCCTTCCCGAGATCGGTGATCATCCCCTATTCCGGGCCCGAGGTTGAGGTTTCATGCTATAACGACCATCTGCGGCGAACGGATCTCGCCTGTCCCAGCCATCACAGACCCTTCGAACATGTACGAAACGCCCGAACTCGAGACCGACGTCCTGGTCCGCTCCAGCGCCATCCGCGTCCACGACGCCGAGGCCTTCGAGGGCATGCGCAAGGCCGGACGGCTGGTCGCCGAGGCGCTGGACATGATCGTCGAGCATGTGAAGCCCGGCGTCACCACCGGCGAGATCGACGACCTGATCCGCCAGTTCACCCTGGACAACGGCGGCTTGCCCGCCTGCCTGGGCTACAAGGGCTACGAGAAGACCGTCTGCACCTCGATCAACCACGTCGTCTGCCACGGCATTCCGGGGGATCGGGTGCTGAAGGACGGCGACATCGTCAACATCGATCACACCGTGATCGTCGACGGCTGGCACGGTGATTCCAGCCGCATGTACGGCGTCGGCGAAGTCTCGACGCGAGCCCGGAAGCTGGTCGACGTGACCTATGAATCGCTGGAGCTGGGTCTGGCGCAGATCAAGCCGGGGAACACCTTCGGCGACATCGGCTTCGCCATCCAGAAGTTCGTCGAGGCCCAGCGCATGAGCGTGGTGCGGGACTTCTGCGGCCACGGCATCGGCCGGGTGTTCCACGACAGCCCCAACGTCCTGCACTATGGCCGCAAGGGCGAGGGCGCGACGCTGAAGGCCGGCATGTTCTTCACCGTCGAGCCGATGGTGAACCTGGGCAAGCCGCACGTGAAGGTGCTGTCGGACGGCTGGACGGCGGTGACCCGCGACAAGTCCCTGTCGGCCCAGTGCGAACACACCATCGGCGTGACCGAGGATGGCGTGGAGATCTTCACCACCTCGCCCAACGGCCTGTTCAAGCCGCTCTGACGCCTCTGGCGGCGCCCGCGCGTTCCGCCTAGGTTGCGCGCGGGAGACGGGATGCTGGACGACGCCACGGAACCGAAGAAGACCCGACCGCGGCACGGCGGTCATCGCGACCGCCTGCGCGAGCGCGCGGCCAGAGGCGGTCTGGGCGCGCTGCCGGACTATGAACTTCTGGAGCTGCTGCTGTTCCGCAGCGTGCCCTACAAGGACACGAAGCCGCTCGCGAAGGACCTGCTGGCGCGCTTCGGCGGGCTGGAGGGGATCGGCGCGGCCAGTCATGAGGCGATCGAGGACCAGGTGGCGAGGTCGTTGGGATATGCGCCCGGCAAGGCCACGCGGGCCGCGGCCCTGGACCTTCAGCTGATCTTCGACGTCACCCGCCGGATCGCCCGCGAACCGACGGCCAAACGGCCGGTGATCTCGTCCTGGTCGGCGCTCTTGGCCTATGTCCGCGTCGCCCTGCAGCACGAGCCGCGCGAGCAGTTCCGCGTCCTGTATCTCGACAAGAAGAACCAGCTGATCCTAGACGAGGTGCAGAACCGGGGCACGGTGGATCACGCGCCGGTCTATCCGCGCGAGGTGGTGCGCCGGGCGCTGGAGCTTTCGTCCAGCGCCCTGATCCTGGTCCACAACCATCCGTCCGGCGATCCCACGCCCAGCCGCGCCGACATCGAGATGACGAAGCAGGTTGTGCAGGCCGGCCGCGCCCTTAATGTCGAGGTCCACGATCACCTGGTCGTCGGCCGCGACGGGGTGGCCAGCTTCAAGCAACTGGGACTGATGTGAGCCACCCGATCCTGACGAGTGAGCGCCTTGTGCTGACGCCCGTCGCGGCCACCGATCTGGAGGATCTTCTGGCGCTGTGGTCGGACGAGAGCTTCACGCGCCACATCATGGGCCGCGCCCTCGGCCGGGAAGAGATCTGGTTCCGCCTGTTGCGCGACCTGGGACACTGGGCGGTGCTGGGATACGGCAACTGGACGATCCGCCTGAAGGCGGGCGGAGACTATCTGGGCAGCGTCGGCGTGTTCGACTACCGCCGCGAAATACAGCCGCCGTTCGCCCATCCGGAACTCGGCTGGGGCGTGGCGCCAGCCTTCCAAGGCCAGGGCTTTGCGGTCGAGGCGCTGTCGACGGTGCTGTCGTGGGCCGACGCCCAAGTGGCCTCTCAGGCCACCGTCTGCATGATCTCCCCGGAAAATCTGCCGTCGGTGCGGCTCGCCGAGCGGGTCGGCTACGCGCCCTACGCCCTGGCCGACTACAAGGGCTCTCGGGTCCGACTGTACCGTCGTGCGCGCGGCGTAGGCGGGGGTTAAGGATTATCGGTCACGCTGCACACGACAGTTTCGAAGAGCACCCGCCCATGCCCATGTCCGTGGACACCCTGCGCCAGCATCTGGAAGAGGCCTTTCCGGACGCCGAGATCGCGATCGACGACCTGGCCGGCGACGGCGACCATTATCGCGCGCGTATCGTGTCCAGGGCCTTCGTCGGCCTGCCGCGCGTGCGCCAGCATCAGCTGGTCTACGCCGCGCTGAAGGGGCAGATGGGCGGCGCGCTGCATGCGCTGGCGCTGGAGACCTCGGCGCCGAGCGGGGAAGGCTGAGCCATGCGCTATCGTCCCTTCGGCACCTCCGGCGCGGCCGTGTCGAACCTCACCTTCAGCGTCGGGCGATCGACCCTGGCCCGCGGCCGGGGTCAGGCCCTGGATTTGCTCTACACGGCGCTGGAGCTGGGCGTGAACAGCTATCGCCTGGAGACCGCCGATCCCGTCGTCGCCGAAGTGCTGGGCGAGGCCCTTTCGCACGTGGACCGGAACCTGGTGTGCGTCGGACTGACCCTGGGCGTCGGCGACGGCCGCAAGGCGCAGCGGGACTTCTCAGCCCAGGGCATGACGGGCGCCATCGACCGCGCGCTGCACTATTCGGGGCTGGGCTGGATCGATCTCGCCGCGCTCGAGGAGCCGGCGCAAGACGAGCTGCCGCGTTCGTCGCTGGACGCGCTGAAGGCGATGCGCGCGACGGGTCGCGTCAAACTGCTGGGGGTCGCGGGCGACGGCGACGTGATGGACGCCTATGTCTCGACCGGTGCGTTCGACGCCCTGATCACGCCCTTCGACCTGAACTCCGGCTGGTCGGTGCGTCACCGGGTCCGCGCGGCGCGAGAGCAGGACATGGCGGTGTTCGCCTACGACTACTTCTCGGATCGTCGCAAGAAGACCCGCGGCGCCGAGCCGGTCGTGAAGAAGGGGCTGTTCGGCTTCGGCGGCGGCAAGCCGCACCCCGATCGCAAGGGAGGCGGGAACGACGCCTTCGGCTTTCTGTATCGCACCCCCAACTGGACGGCCGAGGCAATCTGCCTGGCCTATGTGCTGACGGACCCCAGCATCACCAGCGTCATTGTCGCCGCCGACGATCCCGAGCGGCTGAAGATGCTGGCGGAGACGCCCGAGCGCGACATGCCGCCGGGATTGGCCGCGCAGGTCGAGATGGCACGGGTCAGCCGCGCGGCTTGAGGCGGCGCGGAACGGGCGGGCGCCTTGACCCCGCCCTTGTCGGTCCCTAGCTGACGGGCTTCAAGAAAGGGCCTCCCTGTGACCGATCCCGTGACCGACGCCACGACGCAAGCCGCCGATCCCGCCCACGCCTTCATCGCCGACACCGTCGCTCAGCACGACGTCGTGCTGTTCATGAAGGGCACGCCGGACCAGCCGCGCTGCGGCTTCTCCTCGCTGGCGGTGCAGATCCTTGATCACCTCGGCGCGCCATTCGTGGGCGTGGACGTGCTGCAGGATGAGGCGCTGCGCGAAGGCATCAAGAGCTTCACCGACTGGCCGACCATTCCCCAGCTGTATGTAAAGGGCGAATTCGTCGGGGGCTCGGACATCGTGCGCGAGATGTTTCAGTCCGGCGAGCTCCAGGCCCTGATGGCCGAGAAGGGGGTGGCGCAGGACGGGAATTCGGTCGAGGCCTGATGGCGCGGCCGCTTCTCGAGCCCCGCGCGGACCGGGAGCTGTTCACGGTCCCGCTGGAGGTCCGTCCCGAGCACATCGACGCCAACGGCCACGTCAACAATGTGGTCTATGTCGGCTGGCTGCAGGACGTAGGCACGGCGCACTGGAACGCGCGCTTTGACGAGGAGACGCGTGCGAAGTGGTCGTGGGTCGCCTTGCGGCACGAGATCGACTATTTGCGCCCGCTGCTTCCGGAGGCGAAGGACGTGAAGGCGCGGACCTGGGTCGGCGACCCGCAGGGCCCGCGCTTCAACCGCTATGTGCGGATCGAGGACGCCGAGGGCCGCGTCTGCGCCCAGGGCGTCTCGGAATGGTGCCTGGTGGATGCGAAGACCCTGCGGCCCAACCGCATTCCGGCCGAGCTGCTGGGTCCGTTCCAGGCGTGATTATTTCAGCGGATTGAGGATCCGCGCCGGCGCGCCGGGCTCCAGGCCCAGGTCGGCGTAGGTCCAGCGCAGTTCCACCCCTTCCGCCACCAGCGCCTTGCACAGGTCCTCGCGGACACGGCGCACGGTGATGTCGGCGGGCGCCCCGTCCACGACCGACAGTTCGAAATCCGACGCTTGGGTGCAGCCGTTGGAGTCGACCCGAACGACCAGGGCGCCGTCCTCGAACCGCGCGGACCGGATCGCCTCGGCGACGGGGGCGTCCATGTCGGTGACGTTGACGCGGACGTTCTCGCCCGCCTCGTTGCTGTAGATGACGCAGCCGGCCAACAGCGGCGCACACAGGGCCGCCGCCGCCAGGACCTTGAGACCCGTACGCATTATTGCGAAGCCTCGGCGGCCGGAGCGGTGACGACCCGGGTGGTCGGCTTGTCGGTCGAGATGATGATGCAGCCGCTCAGCAGCGGGGCGGCGATGGCGACGGCGATGGCGAGACGAAGCATTGGTGTGTTCCCCTTTGAAGCTTGACCCTTTTGTGGCGCGACGAGGCCTGTGACACACGTGAAAAAACAGCAAGCTGGATGAACAATCGGCAAGGTCCGTCTTGACCGGGTCCGCAACCGTCATAGCTACGGTACTCCTCTCCCGATCTCGGACTTTCCCATGAGCCAGCTCTTCTCGCCCTGCGCCGTCGGCCCCCTGACGCTGAAGAACCGCGTCGTCGTCGCGCCGATGTGCCAGTATTCCGCCGTCGACGGCGTGCCGCAGCCTTGGCACGTCCAGCATCTGGGCCGACTTGCGATCTCCGGCGCGGGCCTGGTGATCGTCGAGGCCACCGGTGTCGAGGCGGCCGGGCTGATCACGCCGGACGACACCGGCCTGTGGAACGACGCCCAGGAGGCGGCGTTCGCCAGGATCATTCGCGACATCCGCACCTATTCCGACACCCCGATCGGCGTGCAATTGGGCCATGCGGGGCGCAAGGCCTCGACCAGCGCGCCGTGGAAGGGCGGGCAGGCCCTGACGGCGGAAGAGGGCGCCTGGGAAACGTTCGGTCCCTCCGCCATCGCCTTCAAGGACGGCTGGCACACGCCGACCGAGATGACCGAGGCGGACATGGCTCGGGTCGTCGCCGCCTTCGAGGGCGCCGCACGCCGCGCTGACCAGGCCGGCTTCGACATGGTCGAACTGCACGCCGCGCACGGCTATCTGCTGAGCGAGTTCCTATCGCCTGTCTCGAACCGACGCACCGACCGGTACGGCGGCTCCGCCGAGAACCGCACCCGCTTCCCGCTGCGCGTCGCCCAGGCTGTGCGCGACGCCTGGCCCCGCACCAAGGCGCTGGGCGCGCGCTTCAACGGCTCGGATTGGGTGGAAGACGGCGTCGCGCTGGACGAGGTGATCGCCTTCGGCCGGGCGCTGCATGCGATAGGTTACGACTATCTGCACCTGACCTCGGGCGGCAATGTCGCGCGGGCGTCCATTCCCGGCGCGGAGCCGGGCTATCAGGTCGGGTTCGCCGAGGCGGTGAAGGCGGCGGTTCCGGAGGCCATGGTCATGGCTGTCGGCATGATCTTCGACCCGGGGCAGGCTGAGGAGATCGTCGCCACGGGCAAGGCCGACCTGGTCGCCATCGCCCGTGCCGTCCTGGACGATCCCAACTGGCCGCACCACGCGGCCGTCGCCCTTGGTCATGAGGAAGGATTGCCGCCGCAGTACGAACGCGCCGGCAAGGCGCACTGGCCCGGCTACGGCCGCAACGCGTGATGGATCAGGCGGCCTCGACCGCCTGTCTTCCGGTCCACAGCGCCAGCGCCTCGTCCTGGATCTGGCTTCCGGCGGTCGGCTGCGGTCGTCCCAGCAGATACCCCTGGGCCTCGGTGCAGCCTTGGTCGCGCAGGAAGCTCAGTTGCTCCATGGTCTCCACGCCCTCGGCCAGCACCGGGATCTCCAAGCTTTCGCCGAGGGCGAGCACGGCGCGAATGATGGCCGAGGACTGCGGGCCTCCGTCCAACTCGGACATGAACGACCGATCCAGCTTGATCTTGTCGAAGGGAAAGGCGCGCAGGGTCGACAGAGAGGAATAGCCGGTGCCGAAGTCGTCCATGGCGATCGACACGCCCAGCGCCTTCAACTGGCGCAGGATATGGGTGGTCCGATCCATGTCGCTGATCATGGCGGTCTCGGTGATCTCAAGCTCCAGGCGCGAGGGGTGGAGGCCGGTTTCGAGCAGGATCTGGTGGACCAGGCGCGGCAGGTCGACGTGGCCCAGTTGGACCGGCGACAGGTTGACCGCGATCTTGTGCGGCTCGGCCCAGGTCGCCGCTTCGGCGCAGGCCTGGCGCAACACCCATTCGCCGATCGGCAGAATCAGTCCGCTTTCCTCGGCCCGCGGAATGAAGTCGGCGGGGGACACGAAGACGCCGTCGGGCCGTATCCAGCGCAGCAGGACTTCATAGCCGGTGATCTCTCCCGTGCCGACCGAGGCCTGAACTTGCCAGTTCAGGCGGAACTGCCTCTGGTCCAAAGCCTCTCGCAGCTCCTGCACCATGCGACGACGGTTGCGCACCGCCTCGTCCATGGCTTCCTCGTAGAAGCAGACGTCCGTCGTCAGGGACGCCTTGGCCCGGTACATGGCCAGGTCGGCGTCGTTGATCAGGGTGGAGATTTCGGCCGCATCGTCGGGCCAGACGGCGATGCCGATGCTGGCCCCGCAGGACACCTCGGCATGTTCCAGGTGGACCGGGGCGATGATGGCCTGGCGAAGACGGTCCGCTAGGCCCAAGGCCTCTTCCCGCTGGCTCACAGGCGTCACGGCGACGAACTCATCGCCGCCCAGGCGCGCGACGAACTCGCCCGGGTGCAGCGCCGCCCTCATGCGCTCGGCGACGCGGACCAGCAGTTGATCGCCGGCGGCGTGGCCGTGGATGTCGTTGACCTCCTTGAAGCGGTCCAGGTCGATGGCCAGCAGGGCGACCTTGGCGTGCCCGCTGCTCTCACCGGTCTGCCGCGTCAGCCATTCCAGAAAGCTGGCGCGGTTCGGCAGTCCGGTCAGGCCGTCGTTGCGCGCCAGGTGGGCGATGCGCCGTTCCTGGGCCAGGCGCGTGCGCAGGTCGCGCACGGCGTAGATCATGAAGGCGGAATCGGCGGTCCGGTTGTCGTCGCGGCGCACCGCCACCTCCACCGGAACCTGTGCGCCGTCGGGCAAGGCAAGGGTGGTCTGGGTCAGGGCGTCGACGGATAGGGTGTCCAGGCCGCCGATCCAGCGCGCCAGCCGATCACCCGGCAGCGCCTGCGGCGCCACGCCCACCAGCGCAGCGAAGGCCGCGTTGGCCGCCAGGATACGGCCGTCCTGCTCGACGATCATGCCGTCGACGCTGCCCTCCATCAACTGTTCGAAATGAGCCGTGGCCTGGGCGCGGGACTGAAGATCCAGCGCGTGGCTGGAGACGCCGGTCCCCAGGACCAGAAGCCCGACCCCCGCGACGGCGAAGGCCATGGCCAGATTGGCTTCCTCGCCCGTGACCGCGCCGACCTCGGCCGCCAGGGGAATGACGACCATGGCGGCCATGCCGGTGAAGTGCAGGGTCACGATCCCCGCCACCATCAGGGCGACCGCGCTCCACAGCCCGCCGCTGCGCCCCGCCGCGCGCCCGCCCAAAGGCGAGGGCGCCGAAAGCCACCGCGCCGATCACCGAGGCCGCGACATAGGCCGCCGACCAATGCACCACCGCCTCCAGCGCGAAGGCGGCCATGCCGGTGTAATGCATCGCCGTCACGGCCAAGGCGAACAGGGCGCCGCCCAGTTCCGCGGCGAAGCGGAGGCGTTGGGCCGCCACCCACAGGGTCAGGGCGCTGCCGCCAATGGCGACACCCAGCGACACGCCCGTCAGCAGAGGCTCATAGGCTACGTCGACGCCTGGCTCATAGGCGATCATGGCGACGAAGTGCGTGCACCAGATGGTCGCGCCGGCGGCCACCGCCCCCATGAAGATCCACGCCGGCCGCGCGCCTTGCTCTGCGTAGCGCAGTCGCTGGAACAATCGCATGGTGACCAGGGAACCCAGCAAACACAGGGCGGCCGCGACGCCGACGAGCCACAGATTATGGTCGTCGGTCAGACACGAAAGAATACGCATTACGATCCCTGGGATATGCTGGGATCGATCCCCTAGCGATCAAGCGCTTAACCGACCGCGTCAAAGCACGGCTAACGAACGCTGAATCAGGTCTGCGGCAGCTGGTAGGGATTGTTCACGCTGACGGCCTGGCCGGGCGTCAGGCCCAATTCCTCGAAGGACCACTTCAGCTCGACGCCCTTGGTGTCGGGCTCGCGGCAGGTGTCCTCGTCTAGACGGCGCAGGGTGATCACCGCATCACCGCCCTGGATGGTGACGATGGGGATCAGGTCCTCCTTGCGGGTGCAGCCGTTGGAGCTGACCCAGAAGATGGCCTCGTTGCGGGTGAAGGCGGCGGCGTGGACCGGCTCCAGCGCGCCCGGCATGCCGACAGTTGACACCAGCGGGGCGTCCGCGCCGCCCCCGGCGCACGCGCCCAGGCTCGCGACCGCGATCGCGATCAATCCCGCGCGCCCGACGCCAGCCCGCTTCACCGCTGGTCTCCCATGCCCATCAATCAAACACGCCTACAATGCCGCTATTCGCCCATGAAGGGAACAGCGGGAAAAGAAAAGGGCCCCGGACACGTCCGGGGCCCTGGGTACTGTGATCGCGTTCCGCTTAGGACGCGTAGTATTCGACGACCAGGTTCGGCTCCATCTTCACCGGATAAGGCACGTCGGCCAGCTCCGGGGCGCGGACGAAGCGCGCCGAGAAGCCGCGGTCGGCCAGCTCCAGATAGTCGGGAACGTCACGCTCCGACGACTGCTGGGCTTCCAGCACCAACGCCATGTTGCGGGACTTTTCCTTGACCGTGATCACGTCGTCGGCCTTCACGCGGTACGAGGCGATGTCGACCTTCTTGCCGTTGACCAGCACGTGGCCGTGGCTGACGAACTGACGGGCGGCCCAGACGGTGGGCACGAACTTGGCGCGGTAGACGACGGCGTCCAGACGGGCCTCAAGCAGGCCGATCAGATTCTCCGAGGTGTTGCCCTTGCGGCGGGCGGCCTCGGCGTAGGTCTTGGCGAACTGCTTCTCGGTGATGTTGCCGTAGTAGCCCTTCAGCTTCTGCTTGGCCTTCAGCTGCAGGCCGAAGTCCGAGACCTTCGACTTGCGGCGCTGGCCGTGCTGGCCGGGGCCGTAGGAGCGCTTGTTGACGGGGGACTTCGGGCGACCCCACAGGCTTTCGCCCATGGCGCGGTCGATCTTGTACTTGGCGCTGTGGCGCTTGGACATTCTGTTCTCTTCTCAATGATGCGGCCCGGCCTCCCCTGGATTGGGAATGCGATCTCAACGGCGGTCCACGCATCGTCCGTCATGAATCCCGCCTGCCGGAGACCGGAGGCGAGGAAGGCGGCGCTTATGACCACACAGCCCCGCAGAGTCAAGCGCGGCGGGCGTTAAGCACGATTTCTCGGAACGACCGGCGCGCGCGAGACATTCGGTCTCTCGCAACCTCAAGGCGCCGAAAGACCATATCCCGATGGAGCCGGAGAAAAAGACCTTTCAGAGCGGCCTGTCCGAACAGGCCTTGGACACGCTCAAGCGGCGACTGGTCGATCTTGTCGAACCGCTCAGCGACGCGCAGCTGCTCGAACTGGCTGACGGCATTCACGACATGCTGCGCCAGCGCCGCACGCTGCGCCAGCACCACGCTGAACGCATGAACGATCGGGCGCGTCGGATGCTCGACCTGCGGATCTGACATGAAGAACGCCCGCCGGGCCGGCCGGCGGGCGTCCTCGTTCGGTCTCTCGCAGCCTTACTTGGCGGCGGCGTACAGTTCGTTGACCTTGTTCCAGTTCACGACGGACCAGAACGATTTGAGATAGTCGGCGCGGCGGTTCTGGTACTTCAGATAATAGGCGTGCTCCCAGACGTCGGCCCCCAGCACGACCGCACCCTTCTCCTCGGCGACGTCCATCAGCGGATTGTCCTGGTTCGGGGTGGAGGTGATCTTCAGCTTGCCGTCCTGCACGATCAGCCAGGCCCAGCCCGAGCCGAATTGCGCGGCGCCGGCGGCGTTGAAGTCTTCCTTGAACTTGTCGAAGCCGCCCAGATCGCGCTCGATGGCCGCCTTCAGCTCTTCAGAAGGCTCGCCCGTCTGGCCTTCAGGCGCCAGCAGCTCCCAGAACAGGGAGTGGTTCCAGTGGCCGCCGCCGTTGTTGCGAACGGCCTTGGGGGCCTTGGAGATGGCGGCGAAGATCTCTTCCAGCGACTTGCCCTGCAGCGAGGCGTCGGCGTCGACCGCCTTGTTCAGGTTGTCGACATAGGTCTGGTGGTGCTTGTCGTGGTGGAAGGTCATCGTCTCCTTGTCGATGGCCGGTTCCAGGGCGTCGTAGGCATAGGGGAGGGGCGGCAGGGTGAAGGCCATGATGGGCTCCTGTTCGACAAGGATTTCCGATGCGCCTCATCTAGGCGCTCGTTCGCCGAACCCAAGCCGTGCGGCCCGAATTCGTTCCGCCTTATGCGATACCGCTCAGCTTTGCGGCAAGTGCGCCTTCAGGCAGTCGCGCACCGCGCGCTTCAGGTCGCCCGGCGCATTCGGCTCGTCGACCCCTTCGGCGGCGAACACCGCCTTGACGCCGGCGTCCAGCCCGTTGGGCAGGGCCGCGATCACCCGCTTCCGCCCCTTGTCATGCAGGCAGAATCCCACCTCGCGGCACAGGGCGGAGAACATCGGTTCATAGGGGTCGGTCATCGGGGGTCTTTCAGCCGCCTTGCGTGAAACGCCACATGGTCGGCGATGAAGGTGGCCATGAAGAAGTAGGAGTGATCATAGCCCGGCTGCATCCGCAGCGTCACCTTCTGTCCCGCCGCCTCGGCCGCGTCCGTGAGCAGGTGGGGCTTCAACTGGTCGGCGAGAAAGCCGTCGGCGTCGCCTTGGTCGATCAGGATGTCGTCGTAGACGCCCTTCGCCGCGCCGGCCTTGATGAGGCTCACGGCATCGTATCGATCCCAGGCGGCGCGATCCTCGCCCAGATAGGCCGTGAAGGCCTTTTGGCCCCAGGCGCACTGCGTAGGCGAACTGATCGGCGCGAAGGCCGACACAGAACGGAACAGGTCGGGGTGGTTCAGCGCCAGCGTCAGCGCGCCGTGCCCGCCCATGGAATGGCCGAGGATGGAGCGTGTCTTCGTCGTCGGAAACCCGCGGTCGACCCGGTCGATCAACTCGCCCGTGACATAGGACTCCATGCGGAAGTGCGGCGCCCACGGCGCCTGGGTCGCATCCACGTAGAAGCCCGCGCCCTGTCCAAGGTCATAGGCCGGATCGTCCGCCACGCCTTCTCCGCGCGGACTGGTGTCGGGCGCGACGATGATGACGCCATGCTTCGCCGCCGACTGATAGGCTCCGGCCTTGGTGGTGAAGTTGTCCTCGGTGCAGGTCAGTCCGGACAGCCAGATCAGCATGGGGAACGGGCCTTCGCCTGGTGGAACGAAGACCGACAAGGTCATCGGCGTGCCGGTCGTGGCGCTGTCGTGCCTCAGATAGCGAAGCGTTCCGCCATGAACGACGTGAGTCTTCGTGGTTTCCATCATCCGGCCCGGTGCATGGCGCAGATCTTGTTGCCGGAGGGATCGCGCATATAGGCGAGGTACAGCTTGCCGAACGCGCCTTCCCGCCATCCCGGCGGGTCCTCGATCGCTGTGCCGCCGGCTTCGACACCGGCCTTGTGGAAGGCCTCGACCGCCTCGGGGCTTTCGGCGGCGAAGCCGATGGTGCCGCCGTTGGCGTGGCAGGCGGGATCGCCGTCGATCGGCTTGCCCACCGCGAAGGCGCCGCGTCGCGTCCGCCACCAGTAGCGACCCTTCGGGTCCTGGGCCCCGGGCTCGACGTCAAGTGCGCCCAGCGCCGCATCGTAGAAGAGGCGCGACGCCTCAATGTCGTCAGCGCCGACGATCACGTGGGTGAACATCCGAAACCTCCCTCTGCCCGGCCGTTCGCCGGTCAGCCCATGCTAGAGCCAGTTAGTTGCGTTTTGCAACGGACCTTGTTCAATAGACGATCACCGAGCGAATGCTCTCGCCGGCGTGCATAAGGTCGAAGGCCTCATTGATGCGCTCCAAGGGCAGGGTGTGGGTGATCATCGGGTCGATCTCGATCTTGCCGTCCATGTACCAGTCGACGATCCTGGGCGTGTCGGTCCGGCCGCGCGCGCCGCCGAAGGCCGAGCCCTTCCACACGCGCCCCGTGACCAGCTGGAACGGGCGGGTCGCGATCTCTTTGCCGGCCTCGGCCACGCCGATGATGATGCTCTCGCCCCAGCCGCGATGGCAGGCCTCCAGCGCCTGGCGCATGACGGCGGTGTTGCCGGTGCAATCGAAGGTGTAGTCGGCGCCGCCGTCTGTCAGCTGGACCAGATGGGCGACCACATCCGAGACCTCCTTCGGATTGACGAAGTGGGTCATGCCGAAGCGACGGCCCCATTCCTCCTTGTCGCCGTTGATGTCGACGCCGATGATCATGTCGGCCCCGACCATCTTCAGCCCCTGAATGACGTTCAGGCCGATGCCGCCCAGACCGAAGACCACGCAGTTGGCGCCCGGCTCGACCTTGGCCGTGTTGACCACCGCGCCCACGCCCGTCGTCACGCCGCAGCCGACGTAGCAGGCCTTGTCGAAGGGTGCGTCCTTGCGGATCTTGGCCACCGCGATCTCGGGCAAGACGGTGTAGTTCGAGAAGGTCGAGCAGCCCATGTAGTGGGCGATCGCCTGGCCCTTGTAGCTGAAGCGGCTGGTGCCGTCGGGCATCAGGCCCTTGCCCTGGGTGGCGCGGATGGAGGTGCACAGGTTGGTCTTGCGCGACAGGCACGACTTACACTGGCGGCATTCGGGGGTGTAGAGCGGGATCACATGGTCCCCGACGTCGACCGAGGTCACGCCCGGCCCGACCTCGACCACCACTCCGGCGCCTTCGTGGCCCAGGATCGAGGGGAAGACGCCCTCGGAATCCAGGCCGTCCAGAGTGTAGGCGTCGGTATGGCACACGCCGGTCGCCTTGATCTCGATCAGCACCTCGCCGGCGCGCGGGCCGTCCAGATCGATCTCGACGATCTCCAGCGGACGTTTGGCCTCGAAGGCGACGGCGGCGCGGGTCTTCATGGGAATCTCTCCGGGGATGATGCGGGCGATCTAAGGTGCGCCTGCCTTGCGGATCAACCGCCGATCATGGACTGTCCCGCTTGTGCCCCAGGGCCGCCTCATGTCAGCTGACGCTCGGCAACCGATTGGAAGACGATGCGGCGAGCGACAATGACCATCCTGGCGACGGCCGTGCTGCTGACCGCCTCTCCGACGGCCGCACAGGTGTTCGACGCTCGGTGCGATGCGGCCTTGGCGGGGCATGCGCCTGTGTTCGAAAGCGCCGGCCATCGCAATTGGTACCGACGTTTCTGGACAGGAGAGTGTTCCGGCCAGTTGTTGTGCCAGCCCGGCTCTCCCAACTGGCGCGAGGTGATCGCACGGGCCGAGGCCGAGGGAAACTCCACGACGCTGACCAGCGCCTGCCGGCTGGGTCGGCGGCTGGGCCATGAATGGTCTCGAAGCAAGTCCGTGCGGCGCATCGATACCGGCGATCTGCGGCGCTTCAACCGACTGCTGGAGAGTTCGGCTTCATTCCCGGCGGGACTGGCCGAGGTGAGCCGTCAGGTCGATGCGGCCTTGGCGCGGCCCTAGGGGGATGCGGGCGCGGAATCTGGTCGTCCTGACCGGCGCGGGCATATCGGCCGAATCCGGCGTTCCCACCTTCCGAGACGACGGCGGGCTGTGGCAGGGGCATAGGCTCGAAGAGGTGGCGACGCCGGAGGCTTTCGCCCGTGATCCGGCCCTGGTGCAGGACTTCTACAACCGCCGCCGTCGCCAGTTGGCCACCGTGCGGGCCAATGCCGCCCATCACGCTCTGGCGGATCTGGCCGCGCGCTGGCCGGGAGAATTCCTGCTGGTCACGCAGAACGTCGACGATCTCCATGACCGCGCCCACGCCCAGAAGCCGCCGACGGCCGGCTTCCGGCTGATCCACATGCACGGTGAGCTGCTCAAGGCCCGCTGTACGGCTTCTGGCGTCATTCGTGATTGTGACGGAGACCTCCGCGCAGACGAACCGTCGCCGCATCACCCTGCCGGCCGCCTTCGGCCGCATGTGGTCTGGTTCGGGGAGATGCCGCTGGAGATGGATCGTATCGAGGCCACGCTGCGACGATGCGACCTGTTCGTCGCGATCGGCACCTCCGGTTCCGTTTATCCGGCGGCGGGCTTCGCGAGTCTGGCGCGTCGGGCGGGGGCCAGGACCGTGGAAATCAACCTCGAACCCACCGGCGGCCCGTTCGACGAAGGCCTCTACGGGCCGGCCACACGCACCGTCCCGGACTTTTTCGGCGCTCTGCAGTCGGCCTGAGTGCAAAAAGAAGGGGCCGGCTTTCGCCGGCCCTTTCCGTGAGCGATCCTAGTCGAGGGGCTGGACCACGATCGCGGGCGGCGGCGGAGCCGGCGGCGTCAAGGGCGCGGGCTGGATCGTGGGCGCCGCCGGTTCGCTGTTCGCGGTGGCGGCCGCCGGGGTGCTGGTCGGTTCCACCGTGCGAGCTTCGGGTTCAGGCGCGGCGCGGCGCGCCACCGGAGGGTCGGCTAGGCGAGCCGGAGCCTGACGGGTGGCGGGCGGGGTCGAGCGTTCCACGGACGTGGCCGGGATGGTCGCCTCGCTGACCACCGGCTCCGGCGACGTCGTGGCGGGCAAGGCCGGCGCGGCCTGCGGAGCGGCGGTTTCTGCCGGCGCGACGGATTCCTCTGCGCCGCTCATCAGCAGGGCCGCGGCGCCGCCGAGGACGACCACGGCGCCGATGGGTGCAAGGATCATCCAGGTCTTGACCGGCTTGTCGCGGCGCTTGGTCTGGCGCGCATAGCGGGGAACGAAGACCTCCTGCGTTTCCGTCGCGGCGGTGGTCGTCTGAGTGGGATAGGTCATAGACATGGCTGTCCTCCATAACGTTGATCAGCCAACCTTCTGGAGGACGCGCTCGTTCCGCTCAGGCTGGAAAAGCCCTGAAGAAACACCGTTGTCGTACCGAATGAGGCGACCGCGCGTCCGGATAGGCGCGTTTTGACGCAGCTTCGCCGTATTTTTCGCCGTGCCGCCTATGGATTTCCCCGACGTCAGGCGAACAAATGAAGGGCGGGCCGGATCAGCGAGTTGACCCGGACTGGCGTCTTCGTCCACACCGAAGGCGGGTGGAAGCGACTGGACCGGAGTATCGGCGAGCATGGGTTTTGTAGCCAATATCCGACGGGATGTCCGGTTCGCGCGCGGCCTCTTCCGCCTGCTCAAACGCATCAAGCCCATTCAGCTCGACAGCGACGTCCTGCTCTGCGACGACATCGAGGAGGCGGTCGACAAGTTCGCCGATCATGTCGCTCTGGAGGATGAGCGCCGCAGCCTGACCTTCCGCGAATTCGACGCCATGGCCAACCGGTTCGCCCACTGGGCCAAGAGCCGCGGCCTGCGCCGAGGCGATGTGATCGCCCTGATGATGACGAACCGCGTGGAATATCTGGCGGCGTGGATCGGCTTTTCCAAGGTCGGCGTCGCCGCCGCCTTGATCAACACCAACCTGAGCGGCCAGGCGCTGGGCCACTGCCTGTCCATCTCGGGCGGCTTCAACATCGTCGCGGACGAGGATTGCTGGCGCCAGATCGAAGACGCGCGCCCGCACGTTCCGCGTGACCTGATGCTGTGGGTGCTGGGCATGCCGGAAGACCAGGAGACCAGCAACCGGCGCGGCCTGGACAAGCCGGTTCGCAGCGGATCGTCCGTCCGCCCGGCACGCGCCGCCCGGGAGGGCATGACCAATCGCGACACGGCCCTGTTCATCTATACGTCGGGCACCACCGGCCTGCCCAAGGCGGCGCGGATTCCCCATTCACGCGCCCGCACCTACATGCGCGCCTTCGCCGGGGCGACCCGCTCCACGCCGCAGGACCGTGTCTTCAACGTCCTGCCGCTGTATCACTCGACCGGCGGCTTGGTGGGGGTGGGCGCTGGACTGCTGAACGGGGCGCGGATCATCATCCGCAAGAAGTTCTCGGCCACCACCTTCTGGCCCGACGTGAAAGCGTCCAAGGCGACGATGTTCGTCTACATCGGCGAGCTGTGCCGCTATCTGGTGAACTGTGCGCCGAATGAGGACGAGCGGGCGCACAAGCTGCGGCTGGCCTTCGGCAACGGGCTGCGCGCGGACGTCTGGCCCGACTTCCAGAGCCGGTTCAAGATACCCGAGATCCTGGAGTTCTACGGCTCGACCGAGGGCAATGTCTCGCTCTTCAACTTCGACGGCAAGCAGGGCGCGATCGGCCGGGTGCCCAGCTATCTGAAATCACAGATCAACATCCGGCTCGTGCAGTTCGACGTTGACACCGAACAGCCTGTGCGGGGGCCCGACGGCCTGTGCCGCCCCGTGAAGGTCGGCGAGGTGGGCGAGGCGATCGGCGAGATCGGCAACGACATTCGGCACGACTTCTCGGGCTACGCCGACAAGGCCGCCTCGCAGAAGAAGATCCTGACGGACGTGTTCAAGCGCGGCGACCGCTGGTTCCGCACCGGCGACCTGATGCGCCAGGACGCGGAAGGGTACTTCTATTTCGTCGATCGCACGGGCGACACCTTCCGCTGGAAGGGCGAGAACGTCTCGACTTCCGAGGTCGAGCAGGTGCTGATGGATGCGCCCGGCGTGTCCGAAGCCATCGTCTACGGCGTGCCGGTGCCCGGACAGGACGGCAAGGCCGGCATGGCCGCCCTCGTCGTCGACGGCAAGTTCGACGCCGCGGCCTTCGCCGCCCATGTGGAGTCGCGCTTGCCGCCGTATGCCCAGCCCTGCTTCCTGCGCCTGATCAAGGCGGCGGACACGACCGGCACCTTCAAGTACCGCAAGGCTGACTTGGTGGCGGATGCGTTCGATCCCGAGAAGGTCGCGGGCGTCCTCTATGTGCGCGGCGGAAAGGCCGGCTATCAGAAGCTGACGCCCGCGACGCGCGCCGCCATTCTGGCGGGCGAAAGCCGTCTCTAGACGGCGGACGGCGTTTGGCGAAACGGGGTCTTAATCATTAACGGCGATGGTCCGCGCGTCTCGCGTCAGGATCAACCGACCCCATGTTCCAGATCATCGGCATTATCATGCTGTTCGCCATGGTGTTCGGCAGCTTCCTGCTGCACGGCGGCAAGATGGCGACAATCCTGTACTCGCTGCCCTACGAACTGATGGCGATCCTGGGCGCCGGCGTGGCGGCGTTCCTGATCTCCAACAGCCTGCCGGTGATCAAGGCCGCCCTGGGCGGGTTCGGCAAGGCGTTCGCCGGGCCCAAGTGGAAGAAGCAGGACTACAAGGACCTGCTGAGCCTGCTGTTCCAGCTGACCAAGACCATGAAATCCAAGGGCGTCGTCGCGCTTGAAAGCCATATCGAGAAGCCCAAGGAATCGGCCATCTTCCAGAAGTACCCCAAGGTGCTGAAGGACCACTTCGCCGTCGATTTCATCTGCGACACCCTGCGGATGATGACCATGAACCTGGAGGACCCCCACCAGGTCGAGGATGCGATGGAGAAGCAGCTCGATAAGCACCACCACGAGCACCTCGAAGCGCCGCACGCGCTTCAGAACCTGGCCGACGGCCTGCCCGCCCTGGGCATCGTCGCGGCCGTGCTGGGCATCATCAAGACCATGGGCTCGATCACCGAGCCGCCGGAGGTGCTGGGCGGCATGATCGGCGGCGCCCTGGTCGGCACCTTCCTCGGCGTGTTCTTGGCCTATGGTCTGGTCGGTCCCTTCGCCGCCCGCCTGAAGGCCATCGTGGACGAAGAGGCCGCCTACTATAAGATCATCCAGTCGGTGCTGGTCGCCCACCTGCACGGCAATGCGGCGCAGATCTCCGTCGAGATCGGCCGGGGCGACATTCCCACGACGGCCCAGCCCTCCTTCATGGAAATGGAAGAGGCGCTGAACAACATCAGCGACTGATCGCGCCTTGCTCGAACGATCACGGCGGCGTTATCGTCCGGCTGAGGTTAGAACCTCGCCAACAGCATTCGGAGGAAATCCCATGCGTATCACCGCCCTGATCGCCGCCTCGGCCGCCGCCCTGGCCCTGGCCGCCTGCCAGCCCGCCGCCGAGAACAAGGCCGAAGACGCCGCCAGTGACGCCGCCGCCGCCGCCGACAC
>JAEXZS010000020.1 GCA_023451375.1 Pseudomonadota bacterium | reverse complement strand
CATTCATGCCGCCGAACTTGCTGCGCCACAGGTAGTACGACGCCTCGCTGAAGCCGTGCCGACGGCACAGCTCCTTGACCGGCAGCCCGGCCTCGGCTTCACGCAAGAAGCCGATGATCTGCTCTTCACTGAAACGCTTTTTCACGTCCAATCTCCTTCTCGTTGGGGATTGGACTCCAAAGCAGCTTGCTACTCAATTGAGGGGGGACGTCGGCAGTTCGATCGTCATAAAGAGACAGGCCGCGATTCAGACTCCTCCTCCCGACTTGCGGACCCTTGTGTCACTCGTTTCGTTGATTTGCGTCCTGTGCGTTGAAGCGGCAAGGCGGTGTCGGCCGCACTATTCATGCTCTCCACGTGGCCCGTGAAACGCGCCGCCATACTCGTGGAGCGAGAGAGTGTCTAGGCGAAAAACCTTGTTACCGCCGTCTTTGCGTTCGACTGCGATGTGCCTTGAAGGGTCGGCCTCATTGATTTGCTAGAGCGACCAGAGCCGCTGCTAGCGATCTATTCCAGATTCACTCAAACGCGAATACGTGATGGATCATTTTGCACCCGATTTGCTTGCTTCAAGCAACGTCAAGACTGCCTGCTGAAACTGGCTGTCTCTGCTGCGAAATGCTTCTAACAGTCTGCGTTCGATCGGATCTTCCACCCACTCTGCATCCACAGCGAGGATGCTGTCGGTCGACAATGTCGACTGACCACGTCCAGTAGCTAGCCATTCCCAAGCAACACCAGTGACCCGGCTAATCGCCTCAAGCCGTTCTCCCGACGGGCGGGCTCGGTTTGTCACGCTTTCCCAATTGACGACGGCTGTGCGACTGACGCCCAAGTGCCCCGCCATTTGCGACTGGGTCATTCCAGCTCTCAGGCGCGCGGTGCGAATTCTCAAGTTCAACTTCAACAGTGCATCCCTTCGTGAAATCAAAGGAAGCATGCCGCATGTGGCAGCGCGGTGCCAAGGACGGCAAGCACGTCAGCAAGATTGACTCATGTTGCCAACGTCTGCTGACGGCTTTGATGCAAGTGCTTGTTGCGGTTGGGTCGGATCAGAGATGGGTTAGCAGATCTGACCTTGTTTGGGTGTTCGCTAGGGTTGAGCCAGAGCAGCTAAACATGGAGCATCAATGCAAGTTGCGCATAAGGATTTGCATCGCGTGTCGGAAGGACTGTTTCGAACGGAAGCGCTGGAGGCAAAGCGCGGGGCCTGGTTGGGGAGCATCTCGCTTGCACAGCCACTTCGGCTCTGGGTGTTGACGTCCGGTGCGGTGCTGGCCGCGGTGTTGGTAGGACTGCTCCTCACGCTGGGAACTTACACGCGTCGTTCAACAGTTGTAGGCCAGCTAGTGCCTACGATGGGTCTGGCCACCGTGATGGCGCCGGCGACGGGCGTCGTTTCGCGGCTAGACGTCTATGAAGGCGCTCGTGTTGACGATGGGCAGACGCTTGCGATCGTGAGCGTTCCCCGAGCAACTGTGAGCGAGGGAGACACACTTGTCGCGCTTGAGCAACGTTTGGTGCGCCGCCGCAGCGGGCTAATGGATGGGCAAGCAGCTCAGCAGGAACTGCAGGCGGCTCAAGAGGCGGGCTTTCGCACGCAGCTTGCCGAGGCGCAACGGGAACTCAGGCAGATTGAAGTCGAGATTGGAACGCGTCGAGAGCAGGTTCGCATTGCCAGCGAAACTCTTCAGCGTCTCCGGCAGCTAGAAGGCGAACGCTATGTAAGCCTGTTGCAAATCAAGCAGCAGGAGTCAAGCGCGCTGTCGTGGCAAGCCGAGCTTCAAAACCTGGAGCGCCAGGGAATCTCGACCCGCCGTAGCATTGCCCAAATTCATCAGGCTATCCGCGAGCTCCCCGGTCAGGCCAAGGTCACCGACGCGGGGCTTACGCGAGATCTCGCGGTCTTGGAACAGGAGCAACTAGAAGCACAAGCGCGTGGTGCTTTGAATGTGAGGGCCCCTGTTTCGGGGTCGGTCTCCGCACAACTTGTAAAGCCGGGACAGGCAGTTCAGGCCGGGCAACCGATGCTGAGCCTGTTGCCCGGGGACGATGGCCTTGAGGCTGAACTCCTTGTGCCCAGCAGGGCGATCGGATTCGTTGAGCCAGGCGACAGTGTGCTGTTGCGTTACCAAGCATTCCCTTACCAAAAGTTCGGGCACCACAAAGGAAAAGTTGTGCGAATCAGTCGGAGTGCTTTGAGTCCGGGCGAGCTGGGAACGTTGATCGGGAACGTGCAAGCGGGGGAGCCGTTCTACAGAGTCACCGTTGCGCTCTCTCAGCAAGCGGTGATGGCCTTCGGAACCGAAGAGCAGTTGAAACCGGGGATGCTGTTAGATGCCGACATCCTCGGCGAGCGCAGGCGGCTAATTGAGTGGGTTTTCGAACCCCTCTACTCGCTCAAGGGAAGGGTGGCTAGCGGCTGACCTTCGCGATGCCGAAGAATTGCCGGGTGTGTCCCGGTCCCAGGCGCAAAGGATGCGTCTCAATATGGAGAGTTGAAAATGAATGTGCTTAATGCTGGCTTTGCTACCGCTGCAATCTCCGAAGTTAATGGCTTTCAGATGCAGGCTCCTGCCCATGGACTTCGGGAACTGAGTTTGAGCGAGTTGGAGTTGGTTGACGGTGGTATCGACTGGGGCCAGGTCGGGACCGCCGCGACGATCGGCGGCGTGGCCGGTGCGGTCGGTGGTGGCGTGACCGGTGCCCTGAGCGGCGCGTTCTTCGGTGGCATCGGCGCTGGTCCCGGTGCCATGGTTGGAGCCGGCCTCGGCGGGATTGGCGGCGCAGTAACTGGCGCCGTTACGTCGATTATGGTTCAGTATATGACGCAGTAACGAGCTAGGGCATTATATCTCGCGCAGGACCTCCGGGTCCTGCGCGAGCTCTTAATTGCAGAGTCCAATAATCGCGACGACGATTCATCGCAAAGTATATTCTGCGTGAATGCGTGATCGCATTCGTCAGGCAACATCGCCCATCAACCTGAGATAATTTAGATATGAACAGGCAAGCTATTGTATTGCTCACCAGCGCCGTTTTCGGCGTCGTCTGTGCAGCGATTGCGACAGCATTCGGCGCTTCTATTTATGTTTCGCTGCCGGTCTTCGTGGGGTGTCTCGCTGGCGGGATGGCCGTTGCTTACATGAAGAAAAGCTGATTGGTTGCTGAGTGACAGCATCTTCATGATACGAAAATTTCTCCATTACCGCGTCATGTTTGACGTGCGTGTTCTGCTGAAACCGGCAGCGGTAAACTAGTTCGCGCCGAAGCCGATCAAAGCATTGACGTCATAAATGAAGAACGGAAAGCAATTTTTTTGAAAACAATCCTGCAGTCTGAGGCCGCCGAGTGCGGTCTCGCTTCCGTTGCGATGGTGGCGGATGCACATGGTCATCGTGTCGGATTGGCAGAACTACGTCGCCGATTTCCCATGTCGCTTAAAGGAGCTAAGCTCGGCCACCTAATGGGTATCGCGCAGCAACTGGGCTTTCATGCTCGGCCGCTGCGGCTGGATGTCGGGGATTTGGCCAAGCTCAAGTTGCCCTGCATTCTTCATTGGGACTTCAACCACTTCGTAGTTTTGGAGAAGGTTGGAAAGAGCAAGGCCACGATCCACGACCCAGCGTTCGGCGAGCGAAAGCTAGCCTTCACCGAAGTTTCCGATCGGTTCACTGGTGTGGCGCTTGAACTGACGCCGGGGCACGATTTCAAGCCCGTAAAAGCGTCTGCCACGATCTCTATGCACCGATTGATCGGCCCTGTCCGTGGGCTCTGGCGCTCTCTGGCACAAATTCTTCTGCTGTCCGTCGCGCTGCAGGTGTTTGTGGTGCTGGCGCCGTTCTATATTCAGTGGGTGGTGGACCAGGTGCTGGTCTCAGCCGACCGCGATCTGCTGACCGTGCTAGGGCTTGGTTTCGGACTGGCATTGCTGTTGCAGATTGCGATCGGCTTGCTGCGTGGCTGGTCAGTTGTGTTCTTGTCCAGCACACTTGGACTACAGTGGATGGGCAACGTGTTTGCTCACCTTTTGCGACTGCCCTTGGATTTTTTCGAGAAACGGCACCTCGGCGATGTCACATCGCGAATGTCGTCTGTGCATGCCATCCAGCGCACGCTGACAACAAGCTTCGTTGAAGCCATCATCGACGGGCTCATGGCGTTAGTCACGCTTGGACTTATGCTGGTCTACAGCTGGAAGCTTGCTCTAGTCACGTTACTTGCGGTGTTGCTTTACCTTGGCGTCCGCTGGTTCGCCTACCGACCGGTGCGCGATGGCACGGAGAAGCAAATTGTCGCGGCTGCGAAGCAGCAGACGCATCTACTCGAGTCGCTCCGCGGTATGCAGAGCCTGAAGGTAGCAGGCAAGGAGACTGGACGACGCTCAACTTACAACAACCTCATGGTCGATACAGTCAATCAAGAAGTGCGATTGGCACGAATGGGGCTGGGCTTTAATAGCGCGAGCCAGTTTATCTTTGGTATTGAGCGCATTGCTGTGATCTGGATTGGCGCCGTCCTGACGCTGCAAAGTATATTCTCAGTGGGCATGCTCATTGCCTATCTGGCCTACAAGGAGCAGTTTGCTGGGCGCATGTCGGCTCTTATTGACAAGTGGATAGAATTTCGCATGCTTCGTTTGCATGGAGAGCGCCTAGCCGACATTGTGCTGACAGAGCCGGACACCGAGTTGGAAGTGTTGGAAATGTCACCACCGTCCAACACGCGCATTGAGGTTGAAGGGCTTTCGTTTCGCTACGCGGAAGGAGAGCCCTGGGTGATCAAGGATTGCAACTTCACGATTGAGCCTGGTGAGGCAGTGGCGATAGTCGGTGCGTCGGGCTGCGGCAAAACCACTCTTCTCAAGCTGCTGCTCGGGCTGCTTCAGCCGACGTCGGGAAGCATTCGCATCGGCGGCTCAGAACTGAGAAGAATCGGGTCGCGCAATGTTCGCTCTATCGTGGGTGCAGTGATGCAGGATGACCAATTGTTTGCGGGAAGCATCGCCGACAACATTTCGTTCTTCGACACTGATAACGACATGGCCCGGGTTGAGAGCGCTGCAAAGGCGGCAGCGATACACGACGAGATCGCGAGAATGCAGATGGGCTATCGAAGCCTGATCGGGGACATGGGAAGTTCTTTATCGGGCGGGCAGAAGCAACGAGTGATCTTGGCAAGAGCGCTTTATCGCAATCCGAAGTTGCTTTTCCTTGACGAGGCAACCAGTCACCTCGATGTGGGGAATGAGCAGCTCGTCAATGCTGCCGTAAGTCAGCTCAATGTCACCAAGATCATCGTGGCGCACCGCCCCGAGACGATTGCCAGCGCTAATCGCGCGTTGGTTCTGCACGCGGGAAGGATTGTCGAGGAACACCAGATTCCCCCTCAGTCGGCGCAAAATTCGGCTTCGGACTCTTAGCACCTCATGCTCCTAGGCGGATTGTCTTTCAGGTGATTACGGATAGAACTTCCGTCCTGGGCCGAGCCTTTTCGCGAACTGACCCGGGTTCTACCCCGACACCACGGACGGTTGTGAAAGGGTGGAGAACTTCAAATCCTGCCTGGCGGTCCTTCGCCGCATCCTCGGGTTGTGGAACCGCTCGATGTATTCGAACACATCCGCTCTTGCCGCATCGAGTGTCGGGTACTTCGTGCGATAGATCCGTTCGCGCTTGAGCATGCCGAAGAAGCCTTCGCAAGCGGCGTTGTCGCCACAGTGGCCGACTGCGCTCATCGAGCAGATCAGTCCGTTGTCCTTCAGATAGTGCTGGTAGTCACCGCTTCGGAATTGGCTGCCGCGATCGGAATGCAGGATCACTGGGCCGGTGCCTTGTCGCTGCCAGACCGCCATCTGCACCGCCCGGATCACCATGTGCCGGTCCTGCCGGTGATGCATCGACCAGCCCACCACCCGCTGGTCGAACAGGTCCAGCACGATGCACAGATACAGCTTGCCTTGGCCCGTCTTGAGCTCGGTGATGTCGGTGACCCACTTGGTCTCCGGCTCCAACGCGGTGAAATCCCGCTCCAGCAGGTTGCGCACGCCCGGGGGCGTCACGACAGGGCGGCCGCGCTGACCACGACGCTTCGGACGAGGCCAGCCCTGCAAGCCGTTGGCGGCCATCAACCGGGCCACCCGGTTCAGGCTGGCCGTCTCACCTGCATCGACCAGATCATCGTGCATCCGGCCAGCCCCCAGCACACCACGACTATCCTCGTGCAACTCGCGGATCCGCCCGAGCAGTCGTTGGTTGTCGCGCTCACGGGCACTGGGCAAGCGCTTGCTCCAGTCGTAGTAACCGCTGGCCGACACCCGCAGGCATCGGCACATCAGTCGAATCGGAAACTCGTCGCGGCAACGTTCGATCACCTGATACCTCAGGATGATCCCTTGGCAAAGAACGTCGCCGCTTCTCGCAAAAAATCGCGTTCCTTCTTCACCCGGGCCAACTCGCGCTTGAGCCCGGCCAGCTCCTCGTCCCGGGGCGTCCCGGTGCCACCGAAGGCCACCTTGCCCTGGCTCTGCGCCTCCCGCTTCCAGCGGGTCAGCAGGGGGTCGCGAATCCCCAGCTCCCGGGCCACCTGGGCGCAGCTGACGCCCGGCTGGCTTGCCTGCTCAACAGCACCGCGCTTGAACTCCGCACTGAACTTCCTTCGCTTCGACGTGAACACTCCTCAGGGCCTGCATCGGCCGTCTCGTAAGTGTCCGTGAAAACGGGGGTGAACCCCCAGCCTGCTGCACGCCCGCACGGTCATCGAGACCTGGCGCCGCGAGTACAACGAGGAACGGCCCAAGAAGGCGCTTGGCGGGCTCACCCCGGAGGCCTACGCAAAACCCTGGCGGGCTCGGATACCCTAACCCCGGACTCTAAAGCCGACCGCTACTGAAAGCGGGGGGACGTCGGACCGAGACTACGGTATGACGGAGTTCATTGAGCAGACCTTTGAGGCTTCGTAGTTTGCTCTTCCCGGCCTCTTGAGTGGAGTGGGGGCTGTCGTTGCGGCCAGGGTCGTAGTTTCCAATCACTGACCTGAGGATGGCCATGTCAGGGCCATCCCCTACCCATCACTTCGAGTGCACAGCCCAGTTATCTTCTGCAGATGAAGCGAAAGAGCTTGGGCGCAGCGTTTGAATGTGAACGACCAAGCCGGATGCGCAGGGCAATTGACGTCCTTCGGGGAACCATGGTCGGCCGCGGTGCGTGACGATGAGCAACCCTTCATCGTCTCCAAGAGCCGCGAACTCCTCGCGTGGGTCACCTAATGGCTCAATGCCGAAGGCATCGACCATATGCTCACAAGCTGCAGCGACATTGGAGGTGGCTAGGCCCACTTCACTGAGGCATAGGATCTCGCTGCCATGGAATGGTCCATGTCGATCAGATGGGGGCAGTCGACGTCTCGCAATCAACTCCAAGATAGAGGCATCAGGACCGGCGAAGTAGATTGACTCTGCGTCCCAGCTCTCATCAAACGCAAAGACATCACGACCGTTCATATCCGTTTGGAGTGGGCGCCGCTCCAGGAGCCATTCCTTTGCCGCACGGAATCGGTTGAACGGGACATTGAAGGCAAGGTGAACGCCGCCGGCGCTGGCAGATTCGTGTTCAACGAGTTCGATGACGCTCCAGCCGATGGCAACGTCTGCACCGCTAGGATTAAGTTGCAGTTCCTCTCCAAAGAATCTTGAAGCCGAAGTGACGTCGGTGGTAGGGAGTGTGAGCTTCCGTATGCGCATTCTCTTGATGATGCTCGCTTCGTTATACGCCGAGCTTACCTGTCTAGGGCAGACGCATGTAAGGGGCCTGCCGGGGGAGAGTGCGACGTGCCCTCGCTGAGTGGTGGTCCGCTCTGGCTCTCACCCTCAACGAGAAGGCAAATGGACGTGAAGAGACGCTTTTCTCAGAAACATAGTCTTCAGCTTCTTACCTGAATTGGGCAGTCCGTTTGGTCGCTGATCAGGTGCTCCAAGAGTGGCCCTGCTATTGCTTTCCCGTTCCGGACGCACTTTGGGCATGAGCAAGCGCCCGCACCGTCTAGGACCGTGATGTGTCGACCCGTACGGCAAGCTTGCCCACGGCGAGTATGAGCCGTTGATCACGCTGGGCACCTACAGCCCTTCGTGCCGCACCTTCGAGCAAGGCAGGGCGATGACCCTATGATCCTACATTCTTACAGAGGCGGCCAATTCCGCAGCGGTGACTACCAGCGCCATTTGAAGACCAATGGCTCGGTGTGCTCGATGACTGCGGTGGGCCATTGTGGCGACCCGGGTTCCTGGTTCTGGCCTTGCGCCAGGCGCTCAGCACGCTCTTCATCGTGCTGATCAGCTGCGTCCGTAGCGGCAGGTCGTCGCGCCAGGCGCGGTCACCGGCCAAGGTCCGCGCGAGGGCCTCGTTCATCAAGTCTTCTGCCGAAATGGTGTCGCCCATGCACAGACGTGCAGCGACCGCGCCTAGGTAGCGCAGATCCTGCTCAGTGATCGCGTCAAGGGCGTCGACCTGTTCGACGCCCCCCCCCGGCCACACGCACCTCTGTCGAATCCGCCAATCCGCCCTCCTTCGCTAGATAAGGCTCCGCCCGATGCCAATTTCGGACGCGGCATCGGATTCCGCCCTTCCGTGGAGCCTTAAGTCTCAACGGGCCCGGCGAATCTCGAGTTACGAGACCGGCCAAGCCTATACCAGATGACACAGGTGACCGCGTCCGGATCGCCTAGACCACAGGAGCAAGGGTAATGGATCGGCTGGACTGGATGTATTTGCGGGCATTGGTGCCGCCGGGTGGTCTTGGCGCTTTCATTCGTCCTAGCGTGGGTCCTGAAGAACATCGGGGCCTCACCCCTGCTGGCCGGTCTGACGGCCTTCCCCCGGTGGGTTTTCCTTAGCGGCATCCTTCTGGCCAGCGGGATGGCGCTCGAGCCGCTGTACCGGTTCTGGCTGTGGCACCGCGGGGAGGGGCTGATGTGCCCGGACTGCGACGGCCCGCTCGGTGACCGCATCGACGGCCGCTACGGCCCCTACTTCAAGTGCCTGTGCTGCAGTGGCAATGTCGCCGCCCGCCGGGTCGAGTAACTCCCGCTGCCTCGAAGGACTTCGCATGACCCACCTCGCCGCCGTACCGCAGGATGCTGCCAAGGGCATCCACGTCGATCGCCCCCTCCCCGATCCGGAACTAGGGGCGCTCTGGGACTCGATCGTCCTGGAGGAATCGCTCAAGCAGCAGCTGCTCGGGCAGGCTGTCCTGAATTTTACCGTGCGCCGCAAGGTTGCTCGGACCGTGCTTCCGCTCCACGGCGTGATTTTGCTGGTTGGTCTCCCGGGGACGGGCAAGACCTCCCTAGCACGCGGTCTGGCGCACCGGATCGCCGAATCCTTCAAGGGTCAGCCCTTCCGGCTCCTCGAAGTCGAGCCACACTCGCTCACCAGCGCCATGCTGGGCAAGAGCCAGCGCGCCGTCACGGACCTGTTCGCCAAGAGTATTGCCGAGGCGGCGCTGCGGGGCCCGACGATCGTCCTGCTGGACGAAGTCGAGACGCTGGCCGCCGACCGCTCGAAGATGAGCATGGATGCCAATCCGATCGATGCTCACCGCGCCACCGACGCCGTGCTGATCCAGTTGGACGCCCTCGCGCAGAAGCACCCGGACCTTCTGTTCGTGGCAACCAGCAATTTCCCGAAGGCGGTCGACAGCGCCTTCACCTCGCGCTGCGACCTAGTACTGGAGGTGCCGCTCCCCAATCGCACGGCCTGCCGGCAGATCCTCATCGAGTGCCTGCAGGGGCTGGCGGCAACCTACCCCAAGGTAGCGGCGCTCGCGAGATCCGCGAGCATCGACGATTGCGCCGATGCGGCGGTGGGTTTGGATGGGCGCGCCATCCGCAAGACCGTGGCGGCAGCGCTAAGTAGTTCGCTGGACATCGCGCTCGATCCCAACAAGCTCACCGTTCCGGTGCTGCGCGCCGCGCTTGACCGGGCCCGCCGGGTGCGCGTCGACGGGGGGCTGCAGCGATGAGCACCGTTCGCCGCACCATCCGCAGCATCCCGTACCGGGACTCGATCGCCACCTGGCGCTTCATCATGGCGCTGCTAACGCGGGACAATAACGCCACCGCGGCCGCGGAACTTGAGGCTGTCACCGGCATCGTCGCGAGTGTGATCGGCGACGGCTCCATGCGCCAGGCCCCGATTGTGGTGACCTGTGACGGTCCGCGCACCCGGTTGTACTGTACCTACGACGAAGACGCGCTCGACGAGGCGGAGGCAAGCGAAGACGCGCTGGGCTTCGACCCGCTGAAGGGCGACTGGTCGGTATCGCTGCCGTGCCAGGCTGAGGACCTCGAGTGGGTGCAGCGTGCGCTGGCTGGCTCGAGCAAGCGCATCACGGCTCGAGACGCCACCGACGGTTTCGAGGTCGCCGATAGTACGCCGGCGACGACGACAGGCAACGCGCTCACCCTTAACCTCGAGGGCCTGCTGAAATGACCACCGTCAGCGTCTACTCGTACACACACTCGGTCCGCTACGTTGCCGACAACATCCTTAAGAGCCTCAAGGACATCCTGCTCTTCAGTGGACTGGATCCGCAGAAGTTCGTGCAGGACAAGGAAAGTAATCTGCGCGCCCTCACCGCCTGGATGGAGTCGCAACACCTGCGCTCGGTGAAGCTTCAAATCATCGACCCGAAGACGGACACGATGGTGTTCCGCTGGGACCTAGAAATCAGCTACGGCTGGACCGGCGGCGATGGATCGTTCTGGACCGACACGACCCAGCTTCGCTATGCGATCACAAAGGCGGGGCTGGTGCCGAGCCAGTGCCGCTACTCGCTTCTACTCATCGTCGCGCCTGGCGCGCCGGACGTGGTCGGCTGGGGCGATGCTACTGGCTATTCGGCGGCCGGGATGGTGCCACAGAGCCTAGGAACCACCGTCGAGCACCAGGGCCTGGGTGCCAATACCACCTACTGGAGAAAGACCGGATGATCAGCTTGGATGACGCCTTTCGGAAATTCCGGTCGCGACTGGAGTTGAACGAGAACGAGAAGAAGAACGCCATCGCCCGGCACACGGCGGTGCGTGAGCACATCAACAGCAAGTTCAAGGTCTATCGTGACTTCCTGACCGGATCGTACGCGCGCTACACCAAGACCAAGCCGCTCAAGGACGTCGACATCTTCTTCGAGCTGGCCGACAGCGAGCGCGGCTATCGCGACAAGGCACCGTCCGAGGTGATCGATGCCTTCTACACGGCGCTTGTGGAAAAGTACGGGCAGAAGAAGGTCAGCAAACAGTCACGCTCGCTCAACGTAGATTTTGGCGTCGACGTGGATTCGGACGACAACACCAACCATCGCATTCTAAGCGTTGACGTGATTCCGGCCTTCCGCGCCGGCGATGACTACGAGATCCCCGACACTGCGTCGGGAGAGTGGATCAAGACCAACCCGGAGAAGCATGCGACTAAGGCAACCGCTGCCAACAAGGCGTACTCGGGCGAGTGGAAGGGTATTGTGCGAATGCTCAAGTACTGGAACAACAACCCCAAGCACGGCGAGAAGCCCGTGAAGCCATCGTTCCTCCTCGAGGTCATGGCGCTGGACTGCCTGCACGGTGGCTGGGGTGGCCGATTCGACTACGAGTTCCAAGGCCTTTTCGCTACGTTGGCTACGCGCATTCACGACACGTGGCCCGATCCGGCCGGGCTGGGTCCGCCAGTGAGCGACAGCATGGATGCGGCCCGCAAGGCGCGCGCCAAGACCTTGCTCGAGGCTGCTGCTCGGGAGGTCACATTAGCGATCAACCTGGCTCGCCAAGGCAAAAACGGCGAAGCAATCGATGCTTGGCGCACTCTCTTCGGCCCTAAGTTCCCCAAGTCGTAACAAGGACGTTGCAGATGACCAACCCAATCGACGATACCGCCTGGCTTCGTGATGCCTTCGTTGGAGTACAGGACGATCTCGCGCTGAAGATTCGCCGTGCCTCTCAATCGATCAGTCATTCGGGCACCCAGGGTAGCGTCAATGAAGACAACTGGATCGAAGTCTTCCGCGCATACTTGCCCGACCGCTATAAGGTCGAGACGGGATTTGTTATTGACAGCGCCGGGGGATGTAGTGAACAGATCGACATCATAATCTTCGATCGGCATTTCACTCCGACGTTGCTCGATCAGCAGCGGCATCGCTATGTCCCGGCGGAGGCGGTGTACGCGGTATTCGAATCCAAGCCGCACTTCGACAAAAGCTACTTCGAGTACGCAGGGCAGAAGGCCGCCTCGGTGCGCAAGTTGCTGCGTACCTCAGTCCCCATCGCCTATGCCGGGGGCGTGTTCCCCTCCAAGCCCCCGTTCCCCATCGTGGCCGGGCTAGTGGCACCGCGTTCGAGCTGGACCGACGGACTGGGCCCTACGTTCGAGAAGAACCTACCCAATACCGCTGACGAACACCTGGATTGCGGGTGTGCGCTCGTGCACGGCGCCTTTGACACGTTCAATGGCAGCCTCAGCGTGTATCCAAGCAATGGGGCGTTGATTCTCTTCCTATTTCGCTTGCTGTCGAAGCTGCAGTCTTTGGGCAGCGTGCCGGCTATCGACTGGGCCGCGTATGCGGCCGTCTTAAGCGAACGGACGGCTACAAGGGAGAATTAGACAGCGATGGTTACCGGGCCCACTTGGAACACGAGACGTTGGTCGACTAGCTCAGCAGCGCGATAGGCCCTCGGATGGCTAGCGGACCGCTTCGGGTCGCATCACGTCCGTCTGGCACCCCATGAGAGGACCATCCCATCCCCTTCCAATAGGAGATGGTCATGGCAAGCCTTAGCACACCACAGCCTCGTCAGCCTTGGAACAAGGGAAAGCTGGTCGGCCAGAAAGTACCGCTCAAGCTCAAGGACATCTGGGCGATCCGGGTCCGGCTGCAGTTACGCGACAAGGTCCGTGACCTGGCACTATTCAATCTGGCGATCGACTCCAAGCTCCGCGCCTGCGATCTGGTCAGACTCCGGGTCTCTGACGTGTCCCATGGCGGCCAGATGGCTTCTCGGGCCATGGTGATGCAGCAAAAGACGGGAAGACCCGTCCAATTCGAGATCACAGCGATGACCCGAGAATCAGTCCAGGCTTGGGTCCAGAAGGCCGACCTGAATCCCTCGGACTTCCTATTCACCAGCCGGGTCACCGGCTCGCCTCACCTGTCGACGAGGCAGTACGCCAGGATCGTCCATCGATGGGTCGAAGATGCCGGCTTGGAGACAGGATCCTATGGAACGCATACGATGCGAAGGACCAAGGCATCGCTGATCTACAGACGGACTCGCAACCTCAGAGCTGTCCAGCTTCTCCTAGGCCACACGAAGCTGGAGAGCACAGTGCGGTACCTCGGGATTGAAGTAGACGACGCCTTGGAGCTAGCCGAACAGACGGATGTCTGACCGTATGGTTGCTCCTCGGCCTGGAAAGGGCGAGGAGCGGCCAGAAGCGGACGTTGACGCCTAGGGCACGGCTAGCTCGAACGTTCAGCACGTAAGGCTACGGCTGAAAAGGGATGGATTCGATCCACTGAGGTTCCGCGGCTGCTGCTGGACCCAAGTAGTACCTCTCAGAATCGATGACCTATTGCGTCTCCTAGACCGATCCGAACCATAATTAGCGGTAGCTCCTTCCTCTCGAGTCGTTTACCCATGCATCCGATGAGCCGCGCACGCTTCGAGGCCCTGGCTGCCTACTGCCGCGTCGGGCCGGCGATGAACCTGGTCGACGAGCACGCCTGGTACGAATCGGACGATGGTCGGCTGCTCGGCGTCGTGCTGCGTGAGCTCGTCGACGGCGAGTACCAAGCCATCTTTCTCGCACGCGATCTGGTCGAGCGCTTTCGCTGGATTTACGGCACGAAGTTCTTCGACAACCCGGAGGCCGCTGCAGCCGCGATGACCGAGAAGGCGCCTGGGCTGCTGGCTGGGCTGGACGAGGCGCGGGGGCAGGGCGACGAGCCGCGCCACGCGGTGGACTTCTTCGCCCCGCGCGTGCCCGAGGCGCGCACCGATCCGAGCTTCGTGAATTTGCGCGACCTCGAAGGCTACAGCCCGGCACGCGAGCTCATCAGCGCGATGATGCGCTGGCACGAGGACATCGACGGCAACTACGTTGAGCAGTTTCAGTCCGCTGCCTTCGATGCCCGGCTAATGGAACTGTACGTGTTCGCGCTATTGGTCGAGAACGGCTTCGTCGTTCGCCACGAGGGTGCCGCGCCGGATTACCTTGCCGACGATGGCAACGGCGAACTTGCAATCGAGGTGACCACAGTCAACCCCACACTGGATGCGCAGGGCCAACGCGTGCCACCTCCGCCGGTCGACACCGAGGAGGAGATCGCGGCGTACCTGAAGCAGTGGATGCCGATCAAGTTCGGCGGTCCGCTAACGGCGAAACTGAGTAAGCGTTATTGGACCTTGCCGCACGTCGCGGGTAAGCCCCTAGTTTTCGCGATCCAGGACTTCCACGCGCCACAGTCGATGATCCGGGCCCGCGCGGGCTTGGGCATCTACCTCTATGGCTACGAACACGCCTGGCAGTACGACGCCGAAGGTCGCCTGATTATTGAGCCGCAACGCGTCACCGACCATCGGTGGGGAGAGAAGGTCATTCCGACCGGCCTCTTCGACCAGCCCGAGGCCGAGAATGTTAGCGCCGTGCTGTTCAACAACAGCGCGACCTTGTCCAAGTTCAACCGCATGGGTTACGTCGCTGGCTTCGGATCGCGGCACGTGCAAATGATCCGAAACGGCTTCGCCTTGAACCCGGACCCCAATGCTGCCGCGCCAACGCCTTTCGTGCATAACGTTGACGAGGAGTATTGGGAAACGTGGTCGGAGGGTTTGGATATCTTCCACAACCCGCGCGCACTGCATCCGCTCGATCCCCGCCACTTCCCCTCGGCGGTACACCACACTCTGCAGGCCGACGGGCAGGTCAGCACGCTGCGGCTGACCGACGAGTTCCACCCGCTAGCATCGATCACCCACATTCTGGTCCCCGACCACGCGGCGCACTGAGGGCCTCAGTTTCTCCTACTACAAAGCACCTGGCTTCGCTGATTCCGAATCCAAAAGCGGAGTTGCCTCTGTGCGCGTGCTGCGGAGGGCACCCCTGCACCTTGCACCCTGCTTGTCACGCGCAGAGGGTTGACCTAAGCCGAATGTAGGAAGCGGACGACCGATGGCGTGCTAGAACCGTCGAGGCAAGTCGATAATAGCCTCGTGCATCTCAGAATTGGCGCGTACCCAAGCATGATCTGGCGGAAGTGCGGCGATCGCATCAATCGCACGCACGTACTTCTGCCGCAGCCATTCGTACTTGAGCCGGACATCTGGCGCTTTAGCCGCGATGCCCTTCTTCAGGATTTTCGCAACGGAGCCGAGGTAGCTGCCATACATGTCGTTATCGCCGCCAATCACTTCGATTACGGCTTTCCAAGAGACGTACTCGAGATAGCGGCAGCCGTCAGTATCTGTTGACAGGTAGCCCTCGACATACGCGCACTCGTCCTCGCCATCGTGATGCTCGGCTGGAGCAGCGTGTGCAACATCGAGCACGCTGTTGCTGACGAGCACGCGCGGGTAGATGGCGCACTTGCTTTCTAGCTCATAGGCTTCGACCATCGCCGCCCCAAGGAGATACCGATCGGTATGGATCAAGTTCCCGACGGTGACCGCGCCTCGAACGAGGAATCCGAGTTCTACCAGTCTGGTGAGTGCAAATCCGAGTTCGCTGATGAGGTCGAACACCGCAGATCGCTCATCGCACCGGTAGGAAACCACCACGCAATCAGAAAACTGTGTGACCTGCTGGGTCTTGAAGAACTCCTGCTGCCGGCCAATCGAGCGCAATGTTTCGATTGCTTCGATGACGCGAGAAAGCATCTGCGGATCACTTTCAGTGGCGCGCGTTATTTCCTTGAACCCTAAAAAATCTAGAAAGAGAACTATGCGCCGCTCGGATGGTGCTTCAAATTCACTTTTTGACATGCGGCCCTCCTCGGGCTCAATAAGAATGCATTTAGCCACACTGGCTTGAGCGCAGTTGGAAACGTCCGCTTCTCAGCCAGACGCGGAAACTGAATGAGCTCCGGCAGTATCGCTTGGCGAGCACTCGGGAATCAGTAACAGGTGGACTCCGCCTCCCGCATCGCGAGTTCATTGTCTCCGACCCATTGCAGGCGCAGTCCTCAAATGCTCAATGAAGGAAAGTTGCGGCTTAAATCCATGTCGGCATACCCGATTGAAGCGAAGCCCCCGAATTCCCGATCGAAGTCATTCTGGGCGGCACGATCTATGGCCGCTGCGCACAGCGGCGGTCGTTAAGGACCAAACGCCTTGCTGACTCATCAGTGCTGCGCGCAACCGGTCTTGGATGGTGAGCGCGTCCGGGCGGCCCGCGGACGCCAAGGCCGCAGCAATGTCGAGCAGCGCGGTGCGTGCGTCCACGCGTTTTCGCATGGCAGCCACATCGTTCTGCAAGATCGTGAGTATCAGGTCGACGAGCGCGTCGCCGCTGCCGTTGCGATGAAATCCAATGGCGGCATTTGGTGCTTCAAGTGCGGCTTTGATCCACAGCAGGCCGTCAGATCGGAGCGGGGCACCGAAGGGCGACGCCAAAAAGTGGCACAAGCCCGCCAGATTATCTGCGCGCTTGAGGTGGGCCTTCGCCCAGGTCGCGAGCTTGCCCCGCATCCGTAGCGCCGCTCCCGCCGGGACGCTGCGACCTGCGCCTGAAGCGTCAAACCTCGACCGCAAATGGCCGGCACCGGTTCGCCCACCAGCATCTTCATCAGCAGCCAGGCGCCAACGCGATCTTCGAAGTCGAACCCCGCTCCGCTCGTGATGCGGAGCGGGGGAGCGGAACGATCCGGATCAGGCTCGCTGGACATATGCATTCATTCTAGGGTCGCCAGGGTGTCCAACGTAGTTCGTCGGGCCGGATCGGGCGGCCTGCCAGCCCGTCGGTTTCGGCGAAGGCCGCAATAGCGGAGGCCGGGACATCGGAGCAGATGTCCACGCAGTCGAGGCCCGAGGCCATGCGATAGCGGGTGCGGTCCAAGCGCGCAGAAATGAGGCTGGTGGTGAGCGCGTGCTGCGCGATCAACCGCTGGATGTTGCCCGAACACCGCCGCCAGGGAATGTCCAGCGCGAACAAGTAGCCGGTCGTGGGGGCCACGGCGACGTCGGCGTCCAGATGCCTGGCCACCGCCCGCAACCATTCGCCGCCCGCCGCCGAAAAGGCCGGGATTGCCCCCACGGGATCGTCATCATCGTGCACGTCCAGCGCAATACTTAGAGCCGAGAAGGTGTACACCGCCCCCGCCCGCACGTCCGGGCGAGCCTAGGCGATCGCGCGCTCGAGCGCCTGCGCTTGGACGACACCTCCGAAGCGCGCCCGCGCCGCCTGCACCAGGGAGGCTTTATCCCACGCGACGAAGCCGCGTGCGGCGACGTCCTCCAGAGACTTCAAGCGCGTGCCGTGGAATACGCGAATGCCGGCGAAGTGAACCCGCAGCGCTGCACTGATACTCTCAACGAGGTCGCACGCGCGGCCTGTAGCGCGAAAGGTTTCCCGGTGGAGCCACTCGATCCAGCCTGGCTCGACCTCATCAGAGAAGCGCGCCAGAACCTCCGCCGGCACGTGGGTTTCGACCACGTGGTACAGCATCGGCGACCACGCTCGCCACGCGTCGCGATCGAAGAAGGGCAAAGGATCAGGGCGGACTTCAGCCAAGGCGATAGTCCACCGGCCATTTTAGATGGCCGGTGAGTTCTTCGAAGCGCGGATCTTCGAACGCGATCACGTCAATCACTTCGGACGGGTCCAAGTCGCGCGGCACCTTCCAATCGAACGACGGCGACGGCTCGGGGTGCGCGATCTGCGCACGTACCGCATTGGACAGCAACTCGGCGGTACGGCATCCGTACAAGTCGTCGACAGGTAGGGGAACGGCACATTTGACGATCGCCGGCTGACCCAGTCCCCCGAACACGTCGGTGACGGCCGCGTCGTCTCCGAAGCCGGCGTACAGCACTTCGCCGCCCCAAGAGCGAAAGAGCCTGTAGACGGCCGAGGCGTAGCGCAGGCTCGACCGGTTCGGGCACAGCCACACCTTGCCAGTTCGGTGGCCATGGCGATTGGCGAGGTGCGCCTGAACCATGGGGCTGTCCACAAAAAACCGGTACTGCGCCGGCGTCATGAGCCCGGCCTGCACCACCGCTTCCAGTCGCGCCTGCACCAAGCCCGGCGACAAGGCACGCAAGCCGTCGGTGCGAATTTGAAGCGCTTCAGGCGGTGTGAGGCGCGTGCAGTGGTAGCCCACCAGCCGATGGCCACGCAGCAGCGTCTCGATGCGCTCGACCAGGGCGTCGTATGCCGGTCGGTACGCGTTAGCGGGCGGGCCGATGCGCACTCGGACATCGGTGCTGCCGAGACGATCGATGCGCTGACGTTCGTGGTGGTAGGCCACCGCAGCGTCGCGCCCATCCTCGACCACACGACGCACGTCTTCCGGCCACGATTCCGGCAATTCGAGTTCGAAGTCTTTGCGGTCCAACGCCCCCATGCCCTCGCCGAAAAACGCATTACCAGATTATCTCCGGAATCCCCTTCGAAGGTGCGCGCTACGACGCGGTTGATCCTTGCGCGCTTTGCGCAGACACACCTACGGGTCAGCGGCCTGCGGTGGCAGCGGCTGCGCTACATAGACGGCCGACGAGGACCACCAGGCCCGTACGATGTCGCCGCTGTCGGGATGACGAAACCACGCCTGTCCGACGCGTCGACTCATGTCGTGTCCGCCACGCAGCGGTAATTGGTCGCCGACGCGATACTCGATGCCAGCGCAGGCGGGCGTCACGCGCCCCGGTTCGGCGGGATAGCCACCATGGCCAAAATCCATTCGAATGCCCTGAATTCCGCCGATCGGCACCCGGCATTGTTCGTCCGAGAACAAGGCAATGCCGGCTTGCCCCACTACGACAAACCGATCCAGAATTGCCGTATGGGTCAGCTGCACGAGCTGCTTGGCGTCGTCGAGCAAGGCCCGGCAGGACGCCTCGACCAGCGTTGCGAACTCCACGCAAAGGCCTTCCAGTGTCTGCAGGTCTTCGTGTTTGACCTGGGGCCGGGGAAAACTTCCGGGACGTTTGGGATCGGGATCCAAGATGACTTCAGCCATCGGTGCGAAATCGAATCGCCGGGGATGGTCATCGGATAAACCGAGCCGTGCATAGAAGCCGGGAGGAGGATCCATGCGCGATTGTCCGCCGCGGTAGATGGACGAGCGATGCTTGGAGACATCGTGCTGGCGCTGGACTTCCTCGATCACGTCGCGATGTTGGTGCCACACCGAACTCACGCGCGAAAAGTACAACGAAAACGCCGGGTGCGCCGATCGGTTGGAACTACCAAGCACCAACCATGGTGCGATCGATCGAAGGCCCTTTTCCGTGGTGATGTCCTGGAAGTCGTTCGGGCGGGCCCCGAATCCCAAGGCGTTCATCGCATACAAGAAGCATTGGATCTCGAGTACGACCAGACCGCAACCAACCTCCAGATCGCCGGCCTCGAGATTCCGGTGCGGGGCATGGCGACCGACGCGGTTGAGGTCGGCCAGATCCCCCTGAATGACCGGATCGCCTGGGGC
>JAEXZS010000064.1 GCA_023451375.1 Pseudomonadota bacterium | reverse complement strand
GCTCGGGCCAGAACCTCCGCTTGAGCCGGTTCCGCCGCCCTTGCCGCCGCCGCCGATCGCGCCCAGGCGGTCGCGTGCGCCCGTCGCCTGGCTGGTCGTCTGGCGGGTCGCGGTCCCCGCCCCGGCGCGGCCGGCCAGGCTCGTTCCACCGGCGGCCGTCATGCGCACGCCGGCCGCCCCGGCGGCGGCGAGTCCGCCGACAGCCAGGCCGGCGCCGACCGCTGCGCCCGCGCCAAGCTGCGGGGCGCCGGACACCAGGCCGGTGGCGATCCCCGGCCCGAAGATCCCCAACCCCATTAGGGTCAGGGCGGCCAGGGCGATCGCGAGCACAGCCTCTAGCGTCGGAGCGACCCCGGCGAAGTCGCGGGTGAAAGTGTCGAAAAGGGTGGAGCCGATGCCGACGATGACGGCCAGGACCAGGACCTTCACCCCCGAGGCGATCACATTGCCGAGCACCCGCTCGGCCAGAAAGGCGGTCTTGCCGAACAGGCCGAAGGGAATGAGGACGAAGCCGGCCAGCGTGGTCAGCTTGAACTCGATGAGAGTGACGAACAGTTGCACCGCCAGGACGAAGAAGGCGACCACGACGATCAGGAAGGCGATCATCAGGACGATCACTTGGACGAAGTTTTCGAACAGGCCCGGGAAGCCGGACAGTTCGGCGGCGGCTTCGAGCAGGGGGCGGCCCGCCGCCACGCCGGTCTCGGCCAGCTTGCCCGGCCGCATGAAGTCGGCGGTCGACAGGCCCGAGCCGGACGCCTTGAGCCCCAGGCCGGCGAAGCTGGCGAAGACGATGTCGGCGAGGCGCTGGAAGTTGCCGATCAGAAAGGCGAAGAAGCCGACGAAGAGGGTCTTCTTGACCAGGCGCGCGACGATATCGTCCGCGGGCCCCCAGGCCCAGAACAGGGCCGCGAGCGTGACGTCGATCACGATCAGGGTCGAGGCGAGGAAGGCCACCTCGCCGCTGAGCAGGCCGAAGCCGGAATCGATGTAGCGGTCGAAGACCTCAAAGAGGCGGTCGATCACTCCCACGTCGTTCATCGTTCCGCATCCTCGGTTGAAACCCCCCGCGTCCCGAAGAACTGGCGGCGGCGCTCGGCCCAGGCGGCCAGGCATTCAGGCGAACGACCGCTCGCCTCGCCGAGGGCGCGGCAGCGTTCGAGCACGGAGGACGCGGTCGCCGGCGCCGCCGTCCGCACAGGGGCGGCGTTGGAGCCGTCCGCACGGTTCGCGAGGGCTGCGGCGATCAGGGCGGCGGTCGCCATCGCCAAGGCTGTCGCGCCGACGGCGTCGCGCCCTTTCACGGCCGGTCTCCGTCTGCGCCCATGAAGCGCGAGAAGCGCGCCCGAGCCTCGGCGCGCGCCGCTGCGCGATCGGCGGCTTCCAGCGCCTGGGCGCGGCCCTGGGCCGCCAGCAGGGCGGAGAGTTCGGCGAGTTGGGCGGATTGAAGCGCGAGCAGCTGGTTGCCGGCCTGGGACGCCTGGAGGGCGCCGACCGCCCCCTGGCTGGCGTTCACCAGTCGGCCGAGTTCGGCCCGGGATTGGTCGAACCCGCCGACGACCGTCGCCTGCACCTTCAGCGCCTCTTGGAAGGCGGCGACGCTGTCGTTCCAGCGGGCGTCGGCTCGGGCGACGAGGATCTGGTCGTCGGCGGTCAGATCCACGGCGCCGTAGCGGTCCTGGAAGGCCCGTTCGATGTCGGCGACCTCATAGGCCAGACCTTGCGCCCCGCGCATCAGGTCGCGCGTGCGGTCGAGCTGGGCCTCGAGCGCCGCCAGGGAGGACATTGGCAGGCCGGCGAGGTTGCGCGCCTGGTTGGTCAGAGCCGCGGCCTCGTTCTGAAGCGATTGAATCTGGTTGTTGACGGTCTCCAGGGCGCGCGCGGCCTGAAGCAGGTTCTGGGCGTAGTTGGCGGGGTCGTGGACGACCACCTGGGCGCTGGCCGGATCTGCGACGATCGCCATCGGCGCGGCGACGGCGAGCCATAGGGTCGCCGCGGCGGCGAAGGGATGGAGCGGGCGGGTCATGGCTGGGGGTCCTCTTTCAGGGGCGCGGGGGAAGCGATCTCGGCGGCCAGACCGGCAAGGAGGTCGGCGGCCCAGGCCAGGCCGCGATGACGCAGCCAGGCGTCGCCGAAGTCGGCGCGTCCGGCTTCGGCGAGGATCCGGTCGATGGCGACCTGGTCGTCGCGCGAGGACGCGGCGCAGAAGGCCAGGGCCGCCGGCCCGAGCCCCAGCTCGAACAGACGGTCGCCGGCGCGCGATTGGACGTAATAGTCGCGCTTAGGCGTGGCTTGGACGAGGAGGTCGATCTGCCGATCGCTGAGACCGAAACGGCGATAGACGGCGTGGATCTGCGGCTCGCGGGCGCGTCCGTTGGGCAGGAAGACGCGCGTATGGCAACTCTCGATCAGGGCCGGCGCAAGCGCGCTCGCGCCGATGTCGTCCAGCGACTGGGTGGCGAAGACGACCGAGGCGTTCTTTTTGCGCAGCGTCTTCAGCCATTCGCGCAGCTGTGCGCCGAAACTGGCCTCGTCGAGCGCCAGCCAGCCTTCGTCGACGATGATCAGGGTGGGCCGGCCGTCCAGCCGCGCCTCGATCCGGTGGAAGAGGTGGGCCAGGACCGCCGGGGCGGCGGCCGAGCCGGCCAGGCCCTCGGTCTCGAAGGTCTGGATCGACGCCGCGCCGAGATGCTCCTGATCGCCGTCCAGCAGCCGTCCCCACGGCCCGGCCAAAGTATAGGGGGCGAGGGCCTGGCGGATGTGGTGGGATTGCGCCAGCGCGGCCAGGCCGGACAGCGTCCGCTCCGCAGCCGGAGCGCCGGCGAGATTCTCCAGCGCGCTCCATAACCGATCCTTGAACTCGGGCGTGACCGTCACCCCTTCGCGCGTGAGGACGTCGGCCAGCCAGGCGGCCGCCCAGGCGCGTTCTCCCAGGTCGTCGATCCCTTCCAGGGGCTGCAACGTCAGGGCGCCGTCCGCGTCCGACAGGGCCGCGCCGAGGTCGTGGAAATCGCCGCCCATGGCCAGGGTCGCGGCCCGGATCGAGCCTCCGAAGTCGAAGGCGAACACCTGGGCCGCGCCATAGCGACGGAAGGACAGGGCCATCAGCGCCAGGAGCACGCTCTTGCCGGCCCCGGTCGGTCCCACGACCAGGGCATGGCCGACGTCGCCCACATGGGTGGAGAAGCGGAACGGGGTGGAGCCCTCGGTACGGCCATAGAAGAGCGGCGGTCCGTCGAGGTGGGTGTTGCGATCGGGGCCCGCCCATACGGCGGACATCGGCAGCATATGGGCCAGGTTGAGGGTGGAGATGGGAGCCGAGCGGACATTGGCGTAGAGGTGGCCCGGCAGGCTCCCGAGCCAGGCGTCCACCGCGTTCACCGTCTCCACCGTGCAGGTGAAGTCGCGACCCTGGATCAGCTTTTCGGCCTCGCGCAGGCGCGCGTCCGCGACCGCAGCGTCCTCGTGCCAGACCACGACGGTCGCGGTGACGAGGGCGTAGCCGACGCCGTCGGCGCCGAGGTCCTGAAGGGCCGCGTCGGCGTCGACGGCCTTGTTGGCCGCATCGCTGTCCGTCAAGGCCGAGGCCTCATTGGTCATCACCTCCTTCAGAAGGGCGGCGATCGACTTGCGCTTGGCGAACCACTGGCGGCGGATGCGGCCGAGCAGGCGCGCGGCGTCGGTCTTGTCCAGACACAGGGCGCGGGTGGACCAGCGATAGGGAAAGGCGAGGCGATTGAGCTCGTCGAGCAGGCCGGGCCAGGTCGCGGTCGGAAAGCCCGTCACCGTCAGCGTGCGCAGGTGAGCGTTTCCGAGCCGGGGCGCCAAGCCCCCGACCAAGGCGCTGTCGCTCACCAGGGCGTCCAGGTGCATCGGCGTCTCGGGCGGGCGAACGCGCTGACATCCTGGCGAGACGGCGCCGTGCAGGAAGCTCAGGGTCTCCCCGTCGTCGAGCCAGCCGATGTCGGGAACCGCGCCTTCGACCAGCGCCAGCAGCCGGTCGGTACGGTCCACGAACAGGGTCAGGTGTTCGCGCCAATCCTCCGCCTCGCGGGGCCGGCCGTCATACAGCCAGCGCTCGACGCGTCGCGCCTCCTCGGCGGGCGGCATCCAGGCGATGGTCAGGACATAGGCGCTCTCGTAATGGGCGCCCTCGGCCTCGAAGGCGGCGCGGCGCTCGGCCTCCACCAGGCTCGAGACCGGGTCCGGGAAGCGGCTGTCGGGATAGTCGGCGGCCGGGTCGCGCCGGGCCTCGACGAACAGGGCCCAACCCGAGCCGAGCCGGCGCAGGGCGTTATTCAGCCGGCCGGCGGCGGCGGCCAGTTCCGAGGGCATGGCGGAATCCAGGTCCGGGCCGCGGAACCGGGCCGAGCGCTGGAGGCCGCCGTCCTTGTTCAGCACCACCCCGGGCGCGACCAGGGCGGCCCAGGGCAGGAAGTCGGCGAGGCGGCGAGGGCGACGAGCGTATTCGCGAAGGTCCAGCATCTCAGGCCTCCAGATAGCCGGGCAGGCGTAGATGGCGCCGGGCCACCTCGACGAAGTCCGGATCGCGCCGGGCGGCCCAGACGGCCAGGCCATGGCCGACCAGCCAGACGGCCAGCCCCGCCAGCCACAGACGCAGGCCCAGGCCGAGCGCGGCGGCCAGGGTGCCGTTGACGATGGCCAGGACCCGGGGCGCGCCGGCCAGGAGGATGGGCTCGGTCAGCGCCCGGTGCAGGGGGGCGACGAAGTCGTCGGGGAGGGGCTCGGCCATTAGACGAGGGCTCCGCCGCCGAAGGAGAAGAAGCTGAGGAAGAAGGAGGAGGCGGCGAAGGCGATCGACAGGCCGAAGACGATCTGGATCATCCGCCTCGCGCCGCCGGAGGTGTCGCCGAAGGCGAGGGTGAGGCCGGTGACGATGATGATCATCACGGCGATGATCTTGGCGACCGGACCCTCGATGGATTCCAGGATCGACTGCAGCGGAGCCTCCCAGGGCATGGAGGAGCCGCCGGCGAGGGCGGGCGAGGCGGCGGCGAGGACGAGGGCCGGTGCGATCAAGGCGCCGAGACGAGGATTCAGGCGAGCCATGTTTAGTCTCCGAAGGATGAGCTGGGTCAGGGTTGCAGGCGGGAGAGGCGATAGGCGCCGTCGGGGGCCAGACCCTCGACAGCGGCGAGCTCCACCAAGCGGCGCGCGGCCCCTCGACCGGCCAGGACGGCGATGAGGTCGACGGTCTCGGCGATGAGGCCTCGCGGCGGGGTGACGACCGCTTCCTGGGTCAGTTGTTCGAGCCGGTTCAGGGCGCCCAGGGCCGAGCCGGCGTGCAGGGTGCCGACGCCGCCGGGATGGCCCGTGCCCCAGGCCTTGATCAGGTCGAGCGCTTCGGCGCCGCGCACCTCGCCGATGGGGATCCGGTCGGGCCGCAAGCGCAGGGCTGAACGCACCAGGTCGGCGAGGCCGGCGACGCCGTCCTTGGACCGCAGGGCCACCAGATTGGGCGCGGCGCATTGGAGCTCGCGGGTGTCCTCGATCAACACCACCCGGTCGCCGGTCTCGGCGATCTCGGCCAGGAGGGCGTTGACCAGCGTGGTCTTGCCGGTGGAGGTGCCGCCTACGACCAGGATGTTTTGGCGTTCGGCGACCGCCCGGCGCAGAGCTTCGGCCTGGGCGGCGGTCATGACCCCGGTTGCCACATAGGCCTCGAGGCGAAAGAGGCCGGTGGCGGCCTTGCGGATGGCGAAGCTGGGCGCGGCCACTACGGGGGGTAGGAGGCCTTCGAACCGCTCGCCGCCGCCCGGCAGTTCGGCCGAGAGGCGCGGCCGATCCGGGCCCACGGCTGCGCCGACGTGATGGGCGACGAGACGGATGACGCGTTCGCCGTCCGCCGGGGCCATCGTCGCCTCCGTGGCGGTCAGCCCGACGTCCAGGCGGTCGATCCATAACCGGCCGTCCGGATTGAGCATCACCTCCACCACGCCGTCGTCGGCCAGATGGGCCGCAACGGTCGGGCCGAGCGCGGTGGCCAGCATGCGCAAGGCGCGGGCGCTTGAGGCGGTCATCATCCCGTCCAGATTCGCGGAACGCGGGCGTGCGATCCGTACGGGGCGACTAAGGAGAGGCGAAACCGTCGGCGCGCAACAGTCCCGGCGGGGGTGTAGCAGGCCGGCGCAGAAGGACAGGGAATCGGCGGGCCGCCGGCGACGCCGTCACCGCCGTCTCAAGGAAATCGGATGTGTCGGACGCCGTCTCGCGCGGCCGGGGTTTGGTTGCGGTCGGATCTGGAGCCGCAGCGCGGATGTCTTCGGGACCGCCAGGCGAGCCGCCTGGGCCGATCCGGTCCTAGTCGGTCTCGATCGTCTGCACCGCCTGGACGACCTGGGGCAGGGCGTCGCCGTCGAGCTGGATGACGCCGTCGCGTTTCTCGCCGATGCGGCGAGGCTGGGCGCCGCTGTTGTCATAGATCCAGGCCCGGTCTGCCTGTTCCAGGAACCAGGGGAACTGGTCGAGCGACCGGGCGTAGCGGGCGCGAATCTTGTCCTCGGGCACATCATGGCCGCCCTTGCGGACCCGCAGCCGGACGCGTTCGACGTTCCGGTCGGGACTGTCCAGAACCACATAGAGAAGCCAGATCGCAAAGCCGTGCGCCTTGGCCTTCGCGACCAGACGGCGATACTTGGCCGTGGACAACACGGTTTCGACGCCGACGGTCTTATGCACCTCGATCGAGGCGTCCAGCCAGGCCTCGATCCGCTCGACGGCGCTCCTGTTGGCCTCCGCCTGGGCCAGTCCCTCGACGTCGCGAATGCGTGCGGTCAGGAGGTCGGGGTTGATGATCCAGACCGAGCGGCCGCCCGCCTCGATGTCGGTGTCCTGATAGGCGCTCGACTTGCCTGAACCATTGGGGCCGCCGACGATCAGGAAGGCGGGCGCCTCAGTCGTCGCGGGGGACACGATCGGCCGAGCCGGTCAAGCGCTTGTTCTCGCGGCGCGCGCGCGCGACATTGCGGCCGAACACGAAGGTCAGGTCGTCGCTGAAGCTGCGGCTGCGGGCATCCAGGGTCGAGAGGGTCTGCACCTCGCCGGTTTCGCCGCGCACCCGTTTGGTCTCCACGGCCGCGTTCTTGGCGCCGACGGCGCGGGCGGTGGGACGTTCGAGCTTGGTGATCACGACCTTGGCCATGCCACGACTATAGGCCATTCCGGCCCGGAAAGAAGGGGCGTCCGCGCGATCAGGCCTCGTCCGACGCGCGACCGACGCTCGGGGCGTCGCGCTGAGGCCCGCCCGGCTGGGCCACGACGCGCGTCCTCCTGTCCACGTCCTTGGCCGCCTCGCCATCCCCTTCCCTGATCGCCTCCGCTTCGGCCGCGACCTCACGCACGAAGCCGCGCCCCTGGGCCAGCCGTCGGCCCAAGACCTGGACGAACCCTTCGTAGCGCTCTCGCCCCTTGGCCCGGGCGGCGGCCTGGGCGCTCTCGGGCAGGGGCGGCGTCGCCGCCAGCCAGAAGCGGATGAACAGGGCCAGCATCTCGACCGCCACGCCCAGGTCGCGCTCGAGCCGGTCCGCATGCCGGTTCAGGTGATCGAGACGCCGGGCGAGGACGGCCTCGGGCTGGTCGGCAGGGTCCGGACGCAGGAAGCGGGAGATCGCCGCCTCGGCCACGGTGGACTTCGCCGCCCCGCGTTTGCGGGCATAGGCCTCCAGGGCGTCCAGCAGCGCCGGGTCGAGATAGACGGTCAGGAAGGGTTTGCGCATCAGGATCTCACAGGGGGATGCCGTCGTCGGGGTCGAGCGCCGCCTGGCGGGCGACGCGCCGCGGATCGGGGCCGGGGGGCGCCGGCGGGTCGGCGGGATCCTCGTCGACGCCGTCGAATTCCAGTTCTGCGATGCGTTCGACGGGGTCTTCGATGACGGCGAGCGCCGGCTCTTGCCGGGGGCCGCCCTCGGCGGAGGCGTCGCGCCATGACGTTGGGTCCGCTTCGGCGGCGGCCCCGGCGACGGTCTGGCCGGGCGGCGTTCCGACGGGCGTCGGCGTCCGCGCGTTCCCAGGATCGTTCCCAGGCCCGACATCAGGCTCCGCCGTCTCCCGCTCTTTCACCGCTGCCGGCGCGCCGGCGTCGCGGTCCGGGGGCGGCAGGATGCGCCGATGCAGTTCCGGATCGGTGAAGTAGCGCGCCTTGCGGGCGCGGATCGGCGCGCAACCGGAGACCAGCACCAGGGCCTCGTCGGCGGGCAACTGCATCACCTCGCCCGGCGTCAGCAGCGGCCGCGCCGTCTCCTGGCGCGAGACCATCAGATGGCCGAGCCAGGGCGACAGCCGGTGGCCGGCGTAGTTGCGCATCGCCCGCTGCTCGGTCGCCGTGCCCAGGGTGTCGGAGATCCGTTTGGCGGTGCGCTCGTCGTTGGCGGCGAAGGCGACCCGGACGTGGCAGTTGTCCAGAAGCGCGTTGGAGACGCCGTAGGCCTTTTCGATCTGGTTCAGCGACTGGGCGATCAGAAAGGCCTTCACCCCGTAGCCGGCCATGAAGGCCAGGGCGCTTTCGAAGAAGTCGAGCCGACCCAACGCGGGGAACTCGTCGAGCATCATCAGCAGGCGTCGGCGCCCCTGGCGCGCCTGAAGATCCTCGGTCAGCCGCCGCCCGACCTGGTTCAGCAGGAGCCGGATCAGCGGCTTGGTGCGGCTGATGTCCGAAGGGGGCACGACCAGATACAGGCTCGTCGGCCGATCGGCCGCGACCAGGTCGGCGATGCGCCAGTCGCAGCGGCTGGTGGCGCGCGCCACGACGGGGTCGCGGTAGAGACCGAGGAAGCTCATGGCGGTGGAGAGCACGCCGGAACGCTCGTTGTCGCTCTTGTTGAGCAGTTCGCGTGCGGCGGCCGCGACTGCGGGATGAGGCCCGTCCGGGCGGTGGCGGGCGCTCATCATCCGCCGCAGGGTCGTCTCGATCGGTTGGCGCGGATCCGACAGGAAGCCGGCGACCCCGGCCAGGGTCTTGTCGGGTTCGGCGTAGAGCACATGGAGGATGGCGCCGACCAGGAGAGCGTGGCTGGTCTTTTCCCAGTGATTGCGGCGCTCGAGCGCCCCTTCCGGATCGACGAGGATGTCGGCGATGTTCTGGACGTCGCGCACTTCGCGATCGCCGAGCCGCACCTCCGCCAGGGGATTGTAGGCGTCGCTTTCAGGGTCGGTCGGATCGAACTTCAGCACCCGGCCGAACCGGGCGCGCCAGCCGGCGGTCAGCGTCCAGTTCTCGCCCTTGATATCGTGGACCAGGACCGAGCCCGGCCAGGTCAGCAGGCTCGGCACCACCAGGCCAACGCCCTTGCCGGATCGGGTCGGGGCGAAGCACAGCACATGTTCCGGACCGTCGTGGCGCAGATAGCGATCGCCGAGACGGCCGAGCACCACCCCGTCGTCGCCAAGCAGGCCGGCGTCGCGTGCGTCCGGCATCGCCGCCCAACGAGCGCTGCCATAGGTGGTCGCCGTCGCCGCTTCGCGCGACCGCCGCACGGCCAGGGCGAAGGCGAGCGCGACCGCGAGGCCGACGCCGCCGACGACGATGGCTGCGCCCTCAAGAAAGATCTCCGGCGCATAGGCGTCATAGACGAACCACCAGAGGAAGAAGGCCGGCGGCGGGTAGAGCGGCAGGTTGGCCAGCACCGCCCACGGCTCGCCAAGCCCGGCCTGATACCCCAGCCGCCAGGCGGTCCACTGGGTCGCGCCCCAGACGCCGGTGGCGACCAGGGTGAGGACGAGGCCGATCTGACCCCACAGAATGCGTCCGGCGGACATGGAGGAGGGCCTTTCTCAAACGGTCAGAGGGCGGGGCCGCGGCGGCGGCCGGGGTCGAGCGTCGGCGCCCCGTCGGCCGGGCGGCGAAGGTCGCCGACCGCCTGACCGAGCCGATGCTCCATCGCGGGGCGCCAAGGGACCAGACTGAAGCTCAGGCCGTCGTCGACGAGGGCGAAGCGACCGGAGGCCAGATCTAGGCGGCGCCGGTAGACGGCGTCGGACGACGGCCTGTCACGACGGTGGACGAGACCGGTGTCCGTTTCCAGCCGCGCCGCCGCCGCCTCGATCTCGCGGGCGGCGAGGGTTCCAATCAGGTTCGGGATCGGAACCAGACCGTCGGCGCCGCGGCGGGCCAGGCCCTGGGCGATCAACCAGTCGCCGCGCCGCTCCATCGCCGCGGCCACATCCGCGCCGAAGCCGCCGCCGAGCGTGGGTGGATGAGGATCGACCCGTAGGCGGTCGAGCCAGGTCGCGCCCTCAGCCGTCTCCTGTCGGGAGAGCTCCAGGTCGGAGCGGATGCGCATCCGTGGATGGCGCAGACCGGGTTGGGCGGGGGGGCGGGCTTCGACGACGGCGCCCAGCCGCGGGTCGGGCGCGGTCGCGTCGGGGACGGTGCGGTGATGCAGACGGCCGTCAACGCCTTCGATCACCACATAGCCCGTGCCGCGCAACTCGTCGTCCAGACCTCGCGCCGCGACCCGGCCGACCACGACATCTGCGGCCGCTTCGGACCAGGCGATCGGATCGGGCGCCCGACCCGAGGTCGCCATCGCGTCATGGAGCCGGGCGATGATGTCGCCGCGCCGGGCCAGGGCCTTCAGGGTGAGCTCCGCGTCGGGCGACAGCCGCCAGCGGCCGACCCCGTCGGGCCGCGCCAGACCGAGCGCCTCCAGTTTGCGCAGCCGCGCCAGCCGCACCGGCGAGGGCGCCGGATGGGGCGGGCCCGAGGGGCGCAGATCGACGACGCCGTCCGCGCGACGCGCCTCGGCGGCCAGCAGTCGGTCGAGCCGCGTCCAACCGTCGGCCTGGGCGTCGCGCAGGAAGCCGCGGCGGATCTCCGGCTCGAGGCGCGGGCCGAGCTCGCGCTCCACCAGGGCCTCGGCCCGGGCGCGCAGGCCGTGGGCGATGTAGTCGCGGGCGATCACCAGGTCGGCGCCCCGCGCCTCCACGCCGCGAACGATGAGATGCAAATGGGGATGGGGCGTGTTCCAGTGATCGACCCCGACCCAGTCGAGGCGTGTGCCGAGGTCGCCCTCCATGGTCGTCATCAGGTCGCGGGCGAACCCCTTGAGGTCGGCGAGCCGGTCGGCGTCCTCAGGCGAGACGATGAAGCGGAAATGATGCCGGTCGTCGGTCGTTCTTGCGGCGAAGGCCTTGGCGTCGGCCGCATCTCCGGCCCGGTCGAACAGTCGTCCCGGGGCGCCACGGCGATCGACGCCGTCGCGCGACAGATAGGCCAGGTGGGCGGCGAGGGTGGAGCGGGTCCCGGGACGGACCACCCGCGCCTTCACCACCACTGTCCGCCGCGTCGGCGCATGATGCGCCAGGAGGGCGGCGGCCCGGCCTCGGCCGAAGGCGCTTCGCGCCGAAGGCTTGCCCGCGGCGCCGAAGCCGCCGGCGCGCGCGACCGCCGCCTTAACGTGGTTGAGGGCGCTCGGGGCGCGGGCGCCGGCGCGATCGCGGATGCGGCCGAGCTTGGGCTCAAACGCCTCGTCGCGGCTCATCGACGGCCCCGCAAGGTGCGGATTGTGCAAGCGGATCCGAGGCTTAGGGCCTTCGACAAGGCGCAGGTGTTCGACACGCCTTGTGGCAAGTCATTGATAGGCCTGCACTTCTTCTTCGTCCATCCCCGCCGCGCCTTGCGGCTTTTATCTTGCTTTGTCTTCTTCTCCTGTTTCGCATGCTCACTCCACGCCATCACCACGACCCTCCGATCGTCTGGGCCCTGCCGTCCGCGGCCCCGGCCGGCTCGGCGGCGGGCGCCGCCTTCGCCGACGGGAATCCGCCCCGCCGCACGAACAGGGGCGAGGCGAGAGGATCGTCGGCGTCCAGGGGCAGTGGCAGTGGCAGGGGCAGGATCTGGGGTTGAGGCGGGGGCGACATCCTCGACGCGGCGGTCAGGGCGTCCGTTGACGGTCTCCAGCCCAACAGCCGGCGAACGCGGCGCACATAGAGCCGGGTCTCGGCGGGGAGCGGCCGGCTGTCGCGAAGATGAGCGGCGTAGCGCGTCGGGCCGGCGTTATAGGCCGCCAGCATCCCGTCCGGCCCGAAGCGGTCGTGCAGGTGACGCAGATAGGCGGCGCCGGCGAGAATATTGTCACGTGGCGCGAAGACGTCCGGTCCGAGCCGGTGGCGCGCCCGCAGTTCCGCATAGGTGGCCGGCGTCAACTGCATCAGTCCGTGGGCGCCGGCGGAGGAAAGGGCGCGAGCATCATAGGCGCTCTCGACGGCGATCACGGCGTGGATCCAGGCGGCCGGGACGTCGAAGCGGCGCGAGGCCTCGTCGATCCAGCGGTCCAGATCGGCCGGCGTCATGCGGTCGGGCCGGGGCGCCTCGACGTCGCGCCGGGGCCCGGTCTGCGTGGCGGCGACGGCGACGTCGACGGGGGGCGACACGGTCGCCGAGGCGATCAGGATCGCCGCCAGGACGGAGCGTGCTCTCCCGAACCACAGGCCGCTCATCGCGACGCCCTGGAGAGCCAGAGCGGTGTCGCCGGACCGATGATCCGCGCGCGCGAGACGGGGCCCAGATAGCGGCCGTCGAGCGAATCCGGCGCCGCGGGCGCGAGCAGGAAGACCTCGGAGCCGTGCAGCCGGCGGCATCCCGACCAGGCCGGCAGGGGACGACCGGCGCGGTCGGCGCGCCGCGCCTGGGCGACTGTGCGGTCGTCGATGAGGATCGTCCGGTCGCGTCGGCACACGACGGAGGGCGCCGCCGCCGCGACGGGCTTGAGCAGAGGCACGCCCTCGGGGAGATAGCCGCGCGTCGCCATTAGCCGTGTCTGGGCGGGCGTCGGGCGATAGGCGACGATGCGGCCGAGGCCCGCCGTCGCGCCGGGATCGATCCGGTAAAGGCCGACGGGAACGCTGGCGCTGGCGTTCCAGAGCAGACGCGGGGCGGGCGGGCGCAGCGCCGGCGCCGCCAGGGCGGCGATGCTGAGGAGACCGAGGAGGACGAGGGTTGCGGGGCCGCCTCGCTGGGGCGCAGCTCTGCGTCTCATCGCGCGTCGCCTGAGTCGAGCGTGTCGCAGGGGGCCGGGCGCAGCCGCAGCGCCCGATGCCGCGCGGCCGTATAGGGCTGGGGGGCGAGGCCGGCCGTCATCCGCGCCTGGACATGGCGCCAGTGTTCGGGCGCGACGGCCTCTAGCGCCACGCCTGTCGCGGCGATGGCGTCGATCACCGCCAGCGCCTGGCGCACGCGCTCCCAGCCGACAAGCTGAAGCAGGCTCAACGCGCCGGGCGTGACGCCGGGGAGGGCGACGCGGGCCGCGCCGCGCGCCACGGCCTGCGCGACATCGAGGCGGGCGGCCGCCGTTCCGCGCGTATTGGCGGCCCAGCGAACAGAGGCGAAGACGGCGCCGGGCGCGAAACCGACGAAGCGGTTGCGCCGGGTCACCGGCCGCTCGGCGGCGACGGCGCCGAAGCGGATCCAGCGTTCCATGCGCCCCGCATCGTCGATCAGTTCGACCCAGGTGAGGTCGCCGTCCCCCAGCGGGCGCGACACCGCGACCTGTCTCAGGCTGGGCGCGGGACGCGGGGCGCGCACGGGATCGACGGCGCGATCTGGGGTCGGGGCGGCCGCCATCAGGCCCGGTCCGGGCGGCGCGCGGGCAGGACGGGGTGGGCGCCCGCGATCTCGGTGGAGGTGCGCGCGCCGCGATCGGCCCAGGCCTGCAGATCGGCGATGGCATAGACGACCCGGCCGCCGATCTTGCGATAGACCGGCCCGGTTCCATAGCAGCGGTGTTTCTCCAGGGTTCGGCCGGAGAGGCCGAGGTGGCGGGCCGCTTCCGGGGTGCGCAGGAAGCGCGGCGGCAGGGGCGTGGACGTGTCGGTCATGGCGATCTCCCGAAAGGCGCCGGCGCCGTCGAGGGACGGTGCGGCGGGTCGGCGCAGGATTTCGGGAAGACGGCTGCGCCGGTAGTCGGCGCGCCGTCATCGGGCGATGCCGAGGCGGCATCGCCCGGGCTCGGACGGCGATCTTAGGCGTCGGGAACGGCGGCTAGGCCGTGCAGCAGGGCGACGGCGCGTTCCGCGTGGGCGGCGGCGGAGACGATAAAGCGAGGATCGTCGCCGAGGACGCGCAGCCAGGCCGCCAGATAGGCGGCGTGGTCCGGACGCGGTTCGAGGCTCAGTCCCAGGTCGGCGCAGAGGAAGGCGGCGCCCAGTTCGGCGATCAATTCCTCGCGCGCATAGGCCGTGTCGCCGGACCGGCTCAGATGCAGGTCGCGGGCGAGACGACGGGGGTGGCCGGTCCAGTGCGTGAGTTCGTGTCCCAGGACGGCGTAATAGGCCTCGATTTCAGCGAAGCGGCCGGGATGGGGCATGTGCACCACATCCGCGCCCGGATTGTAGAAGGCCTGGGTTCCGCCGTGCCGGATCTCGGCGCCGACGGCGGCGAAGACCTGCTCGGCGCGGTCGATCCGGGCAGGGAGGGGCCGCGGCTCCGGCGCCGGATAGCGGCCCTCCAGACCGTCGATCTGGGCCAGGTTGAAGACGGTGTAGCGCTTGAGGAAGGCGCCGCCCCGACGCCGTGCAGGGCCGGACTCTGCGCCTGTCTCGGCGTTCGAAGGCGCGGCGTGCTCGGGCTCTTCGCGGTCGGTGGTCGAACGGCCGGCGTAGATCACGGGGGTCCCGGTTTCCCCGCGACGGACGCAGCCGCCCAGCGCCAAGGCCTGACGGAAGGTCATCCAGACGGGCTGGTCATACGCCCGGATCGAGGCCCGCGACCAGAGCAGCAGGACATTGATCCCGTGATAGGGCTGGCCGTCGTGACGCAGCGGTCGGACGCCGAGGCCGCCGTCGGACCAGGGCCGGGTCCAGGGACGGACGCCGCATGCGAGGTCGGCGAGGATGGATCGGGTGATGTCGGTGTGGACATCGGGACGAGCGGAAGGGTCGGGGCGCGTCATGGCGGCCTCATTGGAATGGGAAGAAAAGGGGGAGGCGGCGCCGCCGCGGCGCCGCCGCGGCGCCGCCGCCCGCAGGTCAGGTTCGCGACCAGATCAGGCTGAAGCCGCCGTCGGTCTCGACCAGGGAGGCGTAGATCGGGGCCGGGAAGCTGGGATCGTCCAGCTTGACGGAGAGGTAGTCGCGATTGGCCTGGCTGGTCTTTTTCCAGGCCGCCCCGAACTCCATGTTCCCGGAGAACATCCGGTAGTCGGGCGCCTTGTCGTCGGTCTTGTCGTTGGGCCGAAGCTGGGCGTCGCGCACGTTCAGGGCCAGGGTCTTGATCGCGCCGGAATAGGCGCCGTCCGCGAGGGTGAAGGTTCCAATGGTCGCCATGTTCGTCTCTCCTTTTGCTGATCGGGCCACGCCAGCCGCGGCCTCGATGGCGATCGACCGGCCGGCCGGACGCCGGTCCGCAGGCCCGCGCCCTGAGGGCGCCCGAGGGGCCCGCAGCGTGAGCGGAGGACCGCAGGCGGCGGCTTTCTTGTTTCGCGAGGAGGCCGACGGCCGGGGAAGAAAGCCGCCGACGCGGTTGCGAAGACCGGGGGACGGTCGGCCAGATCAGGCCAAGAGAGGTCCGCGCGGGCGCGGTCAGACGGCGGAGAGACGGCAAGGGGCCCGGTCGTCACCTTGAGGACGGCGGGGCGCTCGGGGGCGCTATCAATCCGGTCCGGCGTCACCGCCCTTAGATGCTGGACGGACGACGCTGAGACGGGCCCGCCTGCCGAAACCCCGGGATGAAAGAGGCGGGGCGACCCGAACGACGACGCTAGGCGCCCGCATCGGGGTCGGGCGGGACGACGACGGTCGCTGCGGCATCGGGGTCCTTCGCGCATTGCGCGGCGAGGCCTTCAGCCGATTGAGCGGCGCGATCAGGGCGCGCCGAGCAGGGCTCCGGCCTCGGTCGCGGCGGCAAGATTGTCATGAGCCGTCATGTCTCCGCCGCCTTCGGACAAGGCACGCGAACTGCGCGCCTGAACCCTGCCCATCGGCGAGGCTAGGGTAGCAAGGGCCGGGGCGGGCCGGGCGGAGGGGGATCGTCCGACCTGCACAAGCCGCCTCAGACGCCTGCAGGCTGTCGCCCGCCTGGCGGGCGCGGAAGAACGAGAAGACCGGCCGGTTCGGCGACGCCGCCGCTTCACCCTGGCCCATGCGGGGGCGGAGCCTTAGCGCCTTGCCGTCGTCGGCGTGCCGAAGGCGGCTGGCCGGCCGTCTCAAGCTGTTTAGGCGAGGGGTGACGCAGGCGGCGCAGGCTGAAGCTGGAGTTCCGCCCGGAAACCGCCTTCGGGGCGGTTCGCCAGGCTGAGCCGGGCGTGGTGCTCCTGGGCCAGGGCGAGCACGATCGAGAGCCCCAGTCCGGCCCCGCCGGTCTCCCTGGACCGGGAAGTCTCGAGGCGGTGGAAGGGTTCGGTGAGACGCTCGAGGGCCGCCTCGGGCACGCCCGGCCCCTGGTCGTCGACCTGAATCCGCACGGCTCCGCTTGCGAGGCCGATGCGCAGGGTCGCATCGCCCCCGCCGTAGCGTTGGGCGTTGTCCAGGAGATTGTTGATGATGCGATGCAGGGCCACCGGCGAGATCGCGGCCCAGAGGGGCTCCGGCGGGGCGTCGAAGGCGACGGTCTGGCCCAGGCATTTCCGATCCGCCGCGAGCGCGCCGAGGGCGGCGACGACCTCGACGACGGCCTCTCCGGACGGCGCCTTGACGCCTTCGGCATAGACCAAGGCGTCATCGATGAGAGTCGTCATCTCGGCGATGTCCTGGACGAGCAGGTCGCGCTGGCGGGGGTCGTCGACGAAGTCGCTCCGGAGATTTATGCGCGTGAGGTAGGTGCGGAAATCGTGAGCGATCGCGGCGAGAATTCGCGTGCGTTCTTCCATGAGCGCCCGAAGATCCGTCCTCAAATCCCGGAAGGCGGCCCCGAGCGCGACGATCTCGCCGGGGCCGGGGAGGGTGAAGTCCTCCGGCCGGTCCTGTTGGACCGCGCGCAGAAGGCGTTCGACGGGACGGCGGGTCTGGTCGGCGATCAGGAGAGCTACGATCAGATTGAGCGCGATCATCAGCCCCACGAACCATAGGGCGTTGTCGACGATCCGAGCGACCGGCGGAATGGCCATCTGGGAGACGGCGAGGGCCCGGCCGTCCGCCAGGGTCGTGATCACCTGGAGCGCGTCGGTGGAGAAGACGGGAAACTCCCCAAAGTCGGATGGCGCGCGTCCGCCCGCCGCCACGATCCGGAACGGGCGGCCTTTCAGGGCTTCGCGATACCGGTCCGCGTCAGCGGTCGAGGCGGTGCGGGGGTCGAATGGCGGCAAGGCCGGCAGGAGGGTCACGCCCTGGGTGTCGTCCGAGAGGGCGCGCACCAGATCCGGATGCGCGGACGGCGGGGTCTGTTCGAAGGCGGCCGCGATGTCGGCGACGGCTTGAGGGGGAGGCAGTCTGTAGACGGGGGGCGAGCCCAGGGTAAGGGACGCATTGGCGAAGACCCAGAACAGGCCGGCCATCGCCGCCATATGGAGCAGCAGAAGCAGGCCGATGCGGCCGCGCAGGCCCATGCCCCGATTCAGCACCGGACGACCTTGGGGCCGAACAGATAACCGTCGCCGCGGATGGTGCGTATGATGGTCGGATTGCGCGGATCATCGCCCAGCTTTCGTCTCAACCGGCTGATTTGGACGTCGATGACCCGATCCACGAAGTCGCGCGTGCCGCCGCGCGTGCGATTGAGCAGCAGCTCGCGCGACAGGACGTTCTGCGGGTGGGTGACGAAGATGTGCAGCAGTTCGAAATCCCCGGTGCTGAGGGGGACGCTCTGTCCGGCCTCGTCGAGCAGTTCGCGCGCGTCCGCGCGCAGCGTCCACCCCAGGAATTGGAACCGCTCGTCGTCCTGCGTCGCGACGGTCTGGCCCAGATCGCGCGTCCTGCGAATGATCGAGCGGACCCGGGCCAGGAGTTCGCGCGAGTTGAACGGCTTGGCGAGATAGTCGTCGGCGCCCAGTTCCAGTCCGATCACCCGGTCGATCGGGTCGCCCTTGGCGGTCACGATCAGGATAGGCAGGCGGCGATCCATACTGCGCAGTTCGCGGCAGATCGTCAGCCCATCCTCGCCCGGCAGCATGAGGTCCAGGATGACGCAGTCCAAGGTTTCGGTGATGTCGGCGGCGAAGAGGCCGCGACCGGCGGAAAAGGCGAAGACGTCGAAGCCTTCCCGCTTCAGCAGGCCTTCGACCAGATCGCGGATGCTCGCATCGTCCTCGACGAGGGCGATACGCCCCATCGAATTCTCAACCTTGTCCATGGGCGACCCTTCTCTTCAGGCCGGGGGTTCGCCTTGCCCGATCTGCGCCGGCCCGGCGCACATGACACGCGGCGGCGAACCGGTTGCGTCGCCAGGGGCGGCCCTCCCGGCGCCGACGATTGACCTCCAAGATTACGATCACGTCAACCGCCCTCCGCCGCCTCGCCGCCGCCCAGGGCCACATAGAGCGACACATCCGCCTGGAGCCGGCTGGCGCGAAGGCGAACGAGCTGCTGTTCGGCGGTGAACAGGTTTCGCTCGGCGTCGAGCACCTGGAGATAGAGGGCGACGCCGTTGTCGTATCGGAGTTGGGCGGTCTCGGCGAGGCGACGCTGCGCAGCGACCGTGCGGATCTGCGCCGCGATCTGTTCCTCGTAGCGCTGGCGGGCGACCAGCGCGTCGGAGACTTCGCGGAAGGCCGTCTGCACCGTCTTCTGATAGCTGGCGACCAGTTCGTCCTGTTTCGCTTCCGCTTCGGCTAGGCGCGCCCGGCGGGCGCCGTTGTCGAAGATCGGCAGGTTGATCGCCCCGCCGAAGGACCAGCGCTCGGTGTTTCCCTCGAACAGCGAGTCCAGTTCGGGAGAGGCCACGCCCAGGGCCCCGGTCAGCGATATGCTGGGGAAGAAGGCGGCCCGCGCCGCGCCGATGCTCGCGTTCGCGCCACGCAGCAGCTGCTCGGCCTGACGGACGTCGGGGCGCGCCAGCAACAGCTCGGAGGGCAGCCCTGGATCGAGGTCCAGAACCTGCGCCGGATCGTCGAGCGCACGACCCTCGGGCAGGATCTGGTCCATGGGTCCGCCGACGAGCACCTCCAGCTGGTTTCGGCGTTGGCCGGTGGTCCGGCGCAGCTCGGCGAGTTCGGTTTCGGCCTGCGTCGCCAGCAACTCGGCCTGATCGACGTCCATAGAGGCGGTGACGCCCGCGTCAGCCCGCAGCCGGGCGATCTCCAGAGCCCGTCGGCGGCTGGCCAGGGAACGTTCGGCGAGGACGACGCCCTCCTCGCCCGACCGGATGGCGAAATAGGTGCTCGCGACCTCGCCGATGAGCGACAGTCGAAACGCGCTCTGGGCCTCCACGGTCGCCAGGTACTGGCGGCGCGACGCTTCGCTCATGTTGCGAACACGTCCCCAGAAGTCGAGCTCGAAGGCGGAGACGGCCACCTGGGCGCTGTACTGGTCGCTCGTGATCGCCTCCGGCAGTTCCGGAACCGCCTCACCGAGCTCGTCGTCCAGTCCGGTGACGTTGAGGGGCGTGCGAGACCGGGTCGCCCCGGCGCCGACGCCGACGGCGGGCAGCCGGTCGGCGTCCTCGATCCGGTATCGCGCCCGCGCCTGGTCGATGCGCGCCGTGGCGGCTTCGAGGTCGCGGTTATTGGCCAAGGCCGCCGCGATCAGCCCCTGGAGCCGCTCGTCGCCGAAGTAGTCGCGCCAGGCGACTTCCGAAGCGGCGGCGCCGGACGCGACCGCCATAGGCGTCGCGGCGTACTGGGCAGGTATCGGCGTGGCCGGCGGCAAATAGGCCGGCGCGAGGCTGCAACCCGACAACAGCGCGGTCATGCCCGCAACGACGGTCTTACGCATGGGGCGGCGCTCCCGCTTCGGTGGCGTTCAGGGGGGCGTCGGGGACAGGCTTCGCCTTGCGGCGGGTGAGCCATTTGCGCGCCGCGTAATAGAACAGCGGCGTGAAGAAGACGCCAAAGAGGGTGGCCGCGATCATCCCGCCCATCACGCCGGTTCCGACGGCGCGTCGGCTGGCGGCGCCGGCGCCGGTGGAAAGCACCAGCGGGATCATGCCCAGGATAAAGGCGAGGCTGGTCATCAGGATCGGCCGCAGCCGCTGCTGGGCGGCGCGTTTGATCGCCTCGACCAGCCCTTGACCTTCCTTCTCGTCCTCGATCGCGAACTCGACGATCAGGATCGCGTTCTTCGCCGCCAAGCCGATGATGGTGATGAGCCCGACGTTGAAATAGATGTCTGCCGGCATGAAGCCCATCATGGTCGCGACCAAGGCGCCCAGGACGCCGAAGGGCACCACCAGCAGGACCGCCAGCGGGATGGACCAGCTGTTGTAGAGCGCGGCCAGCAGCAGGAAGACGACGACCACCGACAGGCCGAGCAGGAGGCCGATTTGTCCCGAGGCCTGACGTTCCTCATAGGCTGTGCCGGTCCATTCATAGGCCTGGCCCTCGCCGAGGACGCCGCCGGCGATCCGCTCCATTTCGTTTAGGGCGTCGCCGCTGGATTTGCCCGGCATGGCCATGCCTGACAGGGTCACGGCGGGATAGCCGTTGTAGCGCTCGACCTGCTGGGGTCCGCTGCGCCAGGTCGCCGTGGCGAAGGCCGAGAACGGCGTCATCTGGCCCTGGGCGTTGCGCACCCGCATCGCCAGGATGTCATCTGGACGCATGCGCTGGTCGGCCTCGGCCTGGATGTAGACGCGCAGGACGTCGCCTTGGTGCACGAAGTCGTTGGCGTAGGCCGAGCCGAAGGCGATCGACAGGGTGCGATTGATGTCCGCAATGCTGAGACCCAGCGCACGGGCCTTCACCCGGTCGACATCCACAAACAGCTGCGGCGCCGTGGGCAGGCCTTCAGGGCGAAGCATGAAGAACATTCCGGTCTCCGTTCCCTCCGCGATGATCCGGTCGCGGACCGCCTCCAACCCTGCGCCGTCGCCGCCCGAGCGATCCTCGATCTTCATCGAGAAGCCGCTGGCGTTGCCCAGGGACTGGATCGGAGGGGGATTGAGCGCATTGATCACGGCGCCGGGGATGTCGGCGAAGGCTGCGTTCGACTTGCGGATCAGGGCGCGTACGGAGTTGTCCGCGCCCGGCCGTTCCTCCCACGGATGCAGGTCGACGAAGGACAGGGCGGCGGACTGGCCCTGACCGCTGAAGCTGAAGCCGACGACGGAGACGATGTTGCGCACCTGCGGCTGGTCGCGGAGGAAGGCCTCGGCCTGGCGCACCGCTTCCTCGGTCCGTTCCATGGTGGCGCCCGGAGGGGCCGTATAGGTGGTGAACATGTAACCCTGGTCCTCGTTGGGCAGGAATCCCCCGGGCATGCGGATGAACAGCAGCGTCGTCAGGCCGCACATGATCGCAAACACCGCCAGCCAACGCGCGGGGCGACGCAACATCCCGCCGACGCCGCGAACATACCGATCGGTGCCGCGATGGAAGCGCGCGTTGAAGGCGTTGAAGAAGCGTCGCGGCCAGCCGCGGACGCCCGGGCGCGGCGTCGGTGCCACGTTCAGATCATGGGCCTCTTCCCGGCGCAGCAGCGTGGCGCAGAGGGCCGGCGTCAGGGTCAGCGCCAGCACGGCCGAGAAGAAGATCGAAACGGCCAGGGTGACCGAGAACTGACGATAGATGCCGCCGGTCGATCCCGGGAAAAAGGCCATCGGCACGAACACCGCGATCAGGACCAGGGTGATGCCGACAATGGCCCCGGTGATCTGGCCCATGGCCTTGATGGTGGCGGCGGCGGGATCGAGCCCCTCTTCCTGCATGATCCGCTCGACGTTCTCGACGACGACGATGGCGTCGTCGACCAGAATTCCCACGGCCACGACCATGCCGAACAGCGACAGCACGTTGATCGAGAAGCCGAAGAGGTAGAGGCCCAGGCAGGCCCCGGCCAGCGCGATCGGCACGACGATCGCGGGGATCAGGGTGGCGCGCCAGTTCTGGAGGAACAGGAACATCACCAGGAAGACCAGCGCCATCGCCTCGACCAGGGTATGGACGACGTTGTCGACGGAGATGGTGATGAAAGGGGTGGTGTCGAACGGCACCGACCACTCCACGCCCGGCGGGAAGGAAGGCTCCAGTTCCTTCAGCTTGGCGCGCACGCCTTCAGCGGCGGCCAGGGCGTTGGCGCCGCTCGCCAGCTGCACGCCCATGCCGGCCGCCGGCTCTCCGTTCAGGGTCATGCGCTGATTGTAGTTGTCCTGGCCCAGTTCGACCCGCGCCACGGCGCCCAGCCGGATGGTCGAGCCGTCCGGATTGGCGCGGACGATGATGTCGCGGAACTGGTCCGGCGTGGTGAACCGGTTCTGGGTGACGACCTTGGCGGTGAACTCGGTTTCGCGCGTGATCGGCTGTTCGCCGATCCCGCCGCCTGGAGTCTGGCTGTTCTGCTCCTGGACCGCCGACAGCACCTCGGCCGTCGTCAGGCCGTAGCCCGCCAGTTTCTGGGGGTCGAGCCAGATGCGCATGGCGTAGGGCGCGCCGAACAGTTGCACATCCGCGACGCCCTCGACCCGACGCAGTTCGTCCCGGATCTTGTTGGCGGCGAGATTGTTCAGTTCGAGGGGGCTGACGGAGCCGTCGGCCGATTGCAGCGTCGCGACCATCAGGAAGCCGCCGAGACCGCCGGAACTGACCGTCAGTCCTTGTTGGCGCACCTCTTGAGGCAGCCGCGCCTCCACGCGGCTGAGCCGGTCCTGAATCTGCGTGCGGGCGACGTCGAGATCCGTGCCGCTCTTGAAGGTGATGGTCACCTGGGCCGTCCCGTTGGCCCGGCTGGTCGAGGCGGTGTAGAGCAGATTGTCGACCCCGTTCATCTCCTGCTCGATGATGGAGGTGACGGTGCGGTCGATCGTCTGGGCGTCCGCGCCCTTGTAGTTGACCTGAACATTCAGCGCGGGCGGCGCCACGTCCGGGTATTGCTCGACCGGGAGCATCACCAGGCTGATGGCGCCGAACAGGGCGATGAACAGGGCGATCACCCAGGCGAAGACCGGCTTGTGAACGAAGAAGCGTTGCATGCGGGCGTGTTCCTCAGCGAGCCGTCGGCGGCGACGCCGGCTGAGCGGACCGGATCTGCACCTTCTGGCCCGGGCGAGCCTTCTGCCATCCATCGACGATCAGGCGGTCGCCTGGGCGCAGCCCGGACTCGACCAGCCAGTCGCCTCCGTTCTGCTGTGGGCCCACGGTGATCCGTCGCACGGCCGCGGCGCCGTCGTCGCCGACTACCATGGCCGTGGCCTGATCCCCGTTGATCTGAACGGCGCGCGCCGGAACGACGATGGCGTTCGGCAGCGTTCCGAGCTGGATTCGGCCGCGAACGAACTGGCCGGGCAGAAGTCGCCGGTCGGGATTTGCGAAGGTGGCGCGCAGCGTCTGGCTGCCGGTCGAGGGATCGACGGTCAGGTCCGCGAAATCCAATCGCCCTGTCGTCGGGTAGGTTTCACCGTTCTCGAGGATCAGGGTCACCCGGATCTCGCCGCCAGTCGGCGCCTGGGACGCGCCGGGGCGAGAGCGGACCAGGGCGTCCGTCAGCTCCGTGCTGGACTCCGTGAAGACGGCGTGCACGGGCGCCAGTTGGTTGACCACGGTCATCGGCGTCGCCTGGGCGGCGCTGACCAGGGCGCCCTCGGTCACCAGGGCGCGGCCGACGCGGCCCGATATGGGCGCCCGCACGGTCGTATAGCTGAGCGCAAGCTCAGCGCGATCCAAGGCCGCGCGGGCGTCCGCCACGCCCGCCTCCGCCTGCAGCAGGGCGGCGCGAGCGGCGTCGTGCTCCTGGGCGCTCACCGCCCCGCGGGCGAGCAGCGGGTCATATCGCTGGATCACGGATGCAGCGTTGGCGCGGGCCGCTTCGGCGCGGGCGAGGGAGGCTCGCGCCTGGTCGACCTGGGCGCGCCGGTCTCTCGGATCGATCAGGAACAGCGGGGCGCCCGCCTCGACGTCGCGGCCTTCCTGGTAGAGGAGGCGCTCGACGATGCCGTCGACGCGGGCGCGGACCTCGGCCGAGCGGACCGGCTCGATGCGACCCGGAACCTCGATGACGTTCGGGACTGCGCGTGCGTGAATCTGCATCACCTCGACCGTCGGCGTCGGGGGCTCGCGGGACGGCAACTGCGGGCCGCACCCTGAAAGGAGAAGGGCGGCGGCGAGACCGCCGCTGCTCAGACGGAGAAGCGTGGAAGGCATGGGCAGGGGTCTCAAAACGAGCGGGACAGTCCGACCAGAACGAAGGGCGCGGTGCGCTTGTCGGCCAGCGGGCTATCGGCCGCCTCGTCGAGAAGCGTGGTCACGCCGGCCGTGCCGGTCAGGTTCAGGGTTCGGGTCAGGCGATATTGGCCGTGAGCGCGACGGCGAGGTCGCGCATCCCGGCGTCGGGCGTGAAGGCCTCCAGACCGGAGGCGGCGCTCTCGTCCGCGTCGACGCCGAAATAGCCTTCCATGGTCTTGTCGTCGGCCCAGGTCAGGGCGACGCTGGGAATGACGATCAGACGACGGTTCACCCTATAGAGCTGGGACACCCGGCCCTCCACGGTCGTGCCTTCCGCCCCGCCCAGGGCGCGGGTCGCATCCAGGGTGAAGCCGGAGCGGCCGACCGTGTAGCGCGCCAACAAGGTCGCGCCGGCGCTGTTCGACAGGTCGTCGACGCCCATCGGCAGGTCTTCTTCGCGCTGTCCTCGAACGAAGCTCAGGCCGCCGCCGAGGCGGAAGTGGTCGGTGTCGATCGCATAGACGCCGGCTCCGTCCGCCAGGTTGGCGTAGAAGCGGCCATGCTTCACGTCGATGATCGGGACAGGAACCACAACCATCTCGTCCGATCCGGCGTAGGCGGGAAGAACCGCCACGCCGGCCCCGACCGTGGCTCGGTCGGGCGGGGTCTGGGCCTGGACGGCTGAGGCCGTCAGCGCGGCCCCTGCGGCGAGGCAGGCCAGGGCGAGGGGGCGGACGGCGCGAGCGGACGGCGTGCGTAGAAAATGGGTCAAGTGCGTTCTCGTCTTCTGGCCGGGGCGGTCCGGCGTTGGCGGGTCAAGGCGCCGACCTCTCATGGCGCGATAGCGCACTCTCCTACCGTCGCCGCACGCGCCCGGTTCGCGGGCTCCACGACGTGATTGTGACAAGTTGTAACCACCGCTCGCCTTGGCGGGCCGGGCCTCGACAGGGGTCGAATGAGCGCGCGTCTCCAAAATTTGGACGAGAACGATCTGGACATATCAGCTAAATTTGATCATGTCTGTTCAAAATAAAGACGTCGGCGACATCGTTCGACGTCGACCAAGGAGGAGTGGCGGCGGCCCGCCGACGGGTTGCCGAGACCGCATCATGCAGATGATCACCCCCCAGCCCGCGCGGCATCCAGCGCCGACGGTGAAGGCTCAACGGCTCGCCTTTCTGATCTTCGAGCGTCCGGACCTGGACCGGGCCGTGCGTTTCCTGGTCGATTTCGGCTTGCAGGTCTGCTTCCGAAGCGAGGACCTTGTCCTGCTGAGAGGCACGACGGGCGCGCCCTATTGCTATCGGCTGCAGCGCGGCCCCAAGGCGCGGTTCATCGGCTTGGGATTCGAGGTCGGCGCGGCCGAGCAACTCCAGCTTCTCGCGGACCGGACGCCGGGCGCGTCGGCGGTCGAGGCGATTCCCGATCCGTCCGGCGGTCGACGGGTCGTGTTGACTGATCCGTCGGGGTTCCGGATCGAGGTCGTGCACGGACAGGCGCCTGAGCCGGCGCTGCCGCATCGCGATCCGCTGCCGCTCAATTTCAACGGAGAGGCGGTCCGTGTCGACGCGACCCAGAGACCGCCGATCCAGCCGCCGGAGGTGCTGCGGCTAGGGCACGTCGTCCTTGAGGTCGCCGACTTTCAGCGGACGAGCGGTTGGTACGCCGAACACCTGGGCCTGATGCCCAGCGATGTCCTGCTGCTGCCGGACGGGTCGCCGGCGGTGGCCTTCATGCGGCTCGACCTCGGCGGCCGGCCCGCCGATCACCACACGGTGGCGCTCGCCCAGGGATTCGCGCCCCTCTACAGCCACAGCGCCTATGAGGTGGTGGACGCTGACGCCATCGGCATGGGCCAGCGGGTGCTGCATGAGCGCGGCTGGAAGCACGCCTGGGGCGTCGGCCGCCACATCCTGGGCAGCCAGATCTTCGACTACTGGCTGGATCCCTGGGGCGACAAGCACGAGCACTACTGCGACGGGGACCTGTTCACCGCCGACCGGCCGACCGGCTTTCATCCGGCCACCCGTAACGCCATGTCGCAATGGGGGCAGAAGATGCCGGCCAGCTTCACGAAGCCGAAGATGGATCTCGGCGCCGTTGCGGCGCTCTTCCGGAATCTGCGGCGTAGCCCCGATCTGTCGGTGCGCAAGCTGATCACGCTCGTTCGGCTTTTCGGCTGACCTCGCCGGCGTTTTATCCTTCTTTCTCCATTGGAATAGCTCATGGCCGTCACCGTCGTCCGCTACCTGTTCGATCAAAAAATTTCCTGGGGCGTCGTGACCTCCGAGGGCGTGATCCCCGTGCGGCAGGTCTTCGAGACGACGGGCGATCTCCTGCGCGGAACCACCGCAAAGGCGCTGAGAGGGTTGAAGGGACGGCCGATTCCGCTCGCGGATTTGCAGATTCTCTCGCCCGTGACGCGGAACCAGCGCTTCGTGTGCCAGGGCGCCAACTACCGCCAGCACATGCTCGAATCCGGCATCGATCCGGACGCCAAGCACCACAACATGATCTTCACCAAGGCGCCGAGTTGCATCGTGCCGGCCGACGCCGACGTCGTGCGTCCCGGCCGGGTGCGCTTCCTGGACTATGAGGTGGAACTGGGACTCGTCCTGCGTCGCGACATCACGGGTCCTGTGACGGTGACGGACGATAACCTGTTCGAGTTCATCGCGGGCGCCGTCATCGTCAACGACTATTCGGCGCGCGACATCCAGATCCCCGAGATGCAGTTTCACAAGGGCAAGAGCTTCCGCACCTTCGGACCGGTCGGCCCCTTCCTGTGCCTGTTCGAGCGCGAAGACATGCCGACCCTCAAGGACATGGAGCTGAGCCTGGCCGTCAATGGGGAGGTCCGCCAGCAGGACAACACCCGAAACCTTGTGTTCGGCCCTGCCGAGACCCTGACGGAACTGTCCGGGGTCCACGACTTCGCGGCGGGCGACCTGCTGGCCACGGGCACGCCATCCGGCTGCGCCCTGGCTGTGCCGTCCCCGGCCCGGCAGCGCCTGGGGGCCCTCCTGCCCGAAAAGATGAAGTGGAAGATCTTCTTCAAGATCCAGGCGAAGCGATCCCAGTATCTCCAGCCGGGCGATGTGGTCGAGACGCGGATCTGCAGCGCGGATGGGCGTATCGATCTGGGGGTTCAGCGCAACCGGATCGTAGCGGAGGGCGAGGCGTGAAGGGAGTCGCCTCGCTCGACGACATTGAGGCCATCGAAGCGGAAGGACCGCCTGCGGAATGGCCCGAGAGCACCTATGAGCTCCTTCAACGCGGGGCGGCGCTGGATCCCGACGCGCCCGCGCTGAGCTTCTTCCTGAGAACCGAGGACCACGCCCGGCCCGAGACCTGGACCTATCGGCGCCTGATGGCCGACGTCACCCGGACGGCGAACGCCTTTCACGCCTTGGGCGCGACGCCCGACACGGTGATCGCCTTCCTTTTGCCCAACCTGCCCGAGACGCACTTCGTGCTCTGGGGCGGGGAGGCCGCCGGCGTCGTGGCGGCGATCAATCCATTGCTGGAGCCCGAAGCGATCGCCGAGATCCTCAATGCGGCGGGCGCCTCCATCCTGGTGAGCCTGGCGCCGTTTCCGAAGGTCGACCTGTGGGACAAGGTCCGGGCGGTGGCCCCGCACGTGCCGTCGCTGCGACATCTCGTGCTGGTCAGCCTGGCCGATCGCGTGCGCGGCCTGAAAGGGATCGGCGCGCGCCTGCTTCAGCGGCGCGCGATCCGCGAGGCGTGCGGCGCCGGAGGATTGCAGGGCGCGGCGCCCGACGGTGTCCAGGTCCATGATTTCCGCAGGCTGATCCGACGCCGGCCGGCCGACCGGCTGGTCAGCGGCCGTAGAATCGGCCCCGGGGACGTCTCCTCCTTCTTCTGCACGGGGGGCACGACCGGGGTGCCCAAGATCGCCATGCGCAGGCATGGCGCCGAAACGGCCAACGCCTGGGCGATCTCGCGGTTCATGGGGGACGGGGTGGGGCGCGGGAAGACGGTCTTCTGCGGTCTGCCCCTGTTCCACGTCAACGGCGTCATGGTGACCGGGCTCGTCCCCTTCTCGCAGGGCGCGCATGTGATCTTGGGGACGCCGCAGGGCTATCGCGGCGACGGCGTGGTCAAGCGGTTCTGGGAAATCGTCGAGCGCCATCGCATCAACTTCTTCAGCGGCGTGCCGACGCTTTACGCCTCGCTGATGCAGACGCCGATCGACGGCCGACGGATCGACTCCCTAGAATACGGCCTGTGCGGCGCGGCGCCCATGCCGGTGCAACTGCTGAAGGACTTCGAGGCGCGCACGGGTCTCAGGATTCTCGAAGGCTACGGCCTGACGGAGGCCACCTGCGTGTCCAGCGTCAATCCGCCCGCCGGCGACCGGCGGGCGGGTTCCATCGGCTTGCGCCTTCCCGGTCAGCTGATGAAGGCCGTCGTGCTGGACGATGCCGGCGCCTATGTCCGCGACTGCGCCATCGACGAGGTCGGCGTTCTGGTCGTCAGCGGCCCGAACGTCTTCGACGGCTACCGGCTCGACCCCCAGAACGCCGGATTGTGGATCGAGGCGGGGGGGGATCGGACGTGGCTCAACACCGGCGATCTCGCCCGCCAGGACGCCGACGGCTATTTCTGGCTGACGGGTCGCAAGAAGGAACTGATCATCCGTGGCGGACACAATATCGATCCGGCGGCGATCGAGGAGCCGCTCCACCGCCATCCCGCGGTGCAGATCGCGGCGGCGGTTGGACGACCTGACCCTCACGTCGGCGAACTGCCGGTCGCCTATGTCCAGCTCAAGACGGGGCATGAGGCGACCGAGAGCGAACTGCTGGAGTTCGCCCAGAGGGAAATCACCGAACGCGCCGCCGTGCCGAAGGCGATCCACGTCGTCGCGCAGATTCCGCTGACGCCCGTGGGCAAGGTGTTCAAGCCCGAGTTGAAACGCCAGGAAATCCGCCTTGCGGCGGTCTTGGCGCTGTCCGAAGCGGGGCTGGAGTTGCGCGACCTCGAGGTCGTCGACGATCCGTCGCGCGGGGTGGTCGTGAAGGCCGTTGCCGCAGATGCGTCGGAGGCCGAGGCCGCTCGCCGCAGCCTGGGCCGCTTGCCGATCAGCCAGGAGGTGCGACTGCGCTCATGACCAGGGACAAAGCGAATTTGAAGACTGCGCCGGTCGCGGTCGTCAGCGGCGGCTCCTCCGGCATAGGCTGGGCGTTTGTCGAAGCGCTGCTGCGCGAAGGATATGAGGTCTACGCCTGTGGACGCGACGCCGAGCGTTTGGAACGGCTCAAGGACGCCTTTCCCGCGGTAGCGACCGTTCCCTGCGATGTGACCGATCGACGCTCGGTCCGCGCCTTCGCGGCGGCGGTGAGCGACGCCCATGGCCGCATTGATCTGCTCGTCAGCAACGCCGGCGGCTCGCGCGAGCTCGATTTGACGACCTTGGACGCATGCTTCGACCTGACCCGCGAGATCAGGGTCAACTACGAAGGCGCAGTCAATGTGATTGCTGAATTCCTCCCGCTCCTCAAGGCGGGGGCGCCCTCCAGTCTCGTCATCGTCGGATCAGGCTATGGTCTCGTGCCGTCTCCGCGCGTGCCGCTCTATTCGGCGTCGAAGGCGGCCTTGCACAGCTTGGCCACCACCCTTCGACGGGCCCTCGCCCCGCTCGACATCTCGGTGACCGAAGTCTGTCCGCCGGTGGTCGACACGCCGTCGGTCCAGCACCGCAGAGTCAGTAAGATGCGGCCGCACGACGTGGTCGCCCAGACGCTCGCCGGCGCGCGGAAGGGAAGGCCGACCGTCTACCCCGGAAAGACGAAGTTCCTGCCGCTGCTGAACCGCCTCGCCCCCGCGCTCGCCGAGCGCATCGTCGCTCGAAGTTGAGCGGCCGATGACCGGCCCGAATGGCGCCGAAACGGCGGTGCTCGTCGTCGGATACGGCCCCGTGGGCGCCGCCATAGCGTGCCTGTTGGGGCGCTACGGCGTCGAGACGATCGTGATCGACAAGGCCGAGGCGATGGTCGTCCAGCCGCGGGCGATCGCCTTGGACAACGAGGCGCTGCGAATCCTCCAGATGGCGGGGCTGGACGACGACGCCTTTCCGCGCCTGGCTATCCCCTATGTGAAGATGCATTCGCCCTTCCTGGGGCAGTTCGGCCAGATCAACACCGCCGGCGCCATCGACGGCCACCCCAAGCTCGTCACCTTCGCCCAGCCGGAGCTTGAGGCCGCCCTGCGCAAGCGGGTCGAGGCCCTGCCGGCGGTTCGCATCCTGACCGGATATGAGGCGACTGCGATCGAGGAAACGCCGGAAGGCGTCGTTGCGACCGTCCAGGATCGCGGCGGTCAGGAAATCCGCATCCGCAGCGCCTATCTGGTCGGAGCCGACGGCGCCGCCTCCTTCGTGCGCGGCGTGATCGGGCAGGATTTCACGGGCCGCACCTATGCCGAGGACTGGCTGATCGTCGATGCGCTCAACGTGCCGTCGCCGATCGACCATATCGAGTTCATCTGCGATCCGAAGCGTCCCACGCCGCACATGCCTGCCCCGGGGGGGCGGGAGCGCTGGGAGTTCATGCTGCGAGCCGGCGAGACCCGCGACATGATGGAAAGCGACGCCCGTGTCGCCGAACTCCTGCGGCCTTGGATGACGCCCGATCAGTTGAGGATCGAGCGGCGCGCCGTCTATCGCTTCCACGCGCGCTGCTGCGAAGCCTTCGGCCGGGGGCGGATCGTCCTGGCGGGCGACGCGGCCCACATCACGCCGCCGTTCGTCGGCCAAGGCCTGGTCGCCGGCCTGCGAGACGCGGCGAACCTGTCGTGGAAGCTCGCGGCCGTCGTCAAGGGACAGGCCGCGCCGGAGATTCTCGCCAGTTACGACGTCGAGCGTCGTCCCCACGCCCGGGCGATGATCGGCCTGGCCAAGCTGATGGGCGGCATGGTCATGCCGCGCAGCGCCCTTCGGGCCATGGCGGCGCACGGCCTGATGCGCGGCGTTCGCGGTGTTCCGATCCTGCGCCGGCTTGTCGACGATCTGGGCGTCAAACCGCAGAACCGCTTTCGAAAGGGGCTTTTCGCCAAGGGGCGGGGCGGGGGACGGCTCGTGAGGGGCGCGCAGATCCCTCAGGCCTGGGTCAGGTCTTGGGACGGTGCGCTTGTCCGCAGCGACGAAGCCCTCGGTTCATCCTTCTGCCTGGTGGGATTCGGCGTCGATCCCCAAACGACCCTTCCGCTCGATCTGCAGCAAATTTGGGCCGAGCGTGGCTACGGCCTGGTTCACTTCCGTCATGCCGGCCAGCCGTGTACAACGCCGAACGCCTTTGAGGATGTCGACGGGTTGCTGACCCCGAAGGCCGCGCCGATCGGTTGGGCGGCTGTCGTTCGCCCTGACCGCGTCGTCCTCGCCGACGGGCCGGCGGGCGCGGCGGCGGAACTCGTCCTCGCCGCTCTGGACCTGATGGGTGAAAAGGGCGGGCGCGTCGGCTGACCGACGGCGGCGTCAGGCGAGGGCCGAGCCGCTTTTGCGCATGCGGCTCGGCGGCGAGGGAAGCTCACGCAGGAGCGGCAGCTCGCTGACGGCCAGATCGCGTGCGGCCTGCTCGGGGACGCCGAGCGCCCTGAGCGCAAACTCCACCGCGTCGCGTCCCGCGTCCCGCCAGGTCCTGTGCCCATCGAGCACGAGGAGAATTGCGCCCAGGACGCTGCCCGCGATGAAGCTGATGGCCGAGGGGGTCTGGTCGATCCGGAAGTCGAAGGCTCCGCTTTCCTGTCCGTTCAGCAGATCCTGGACCGGCTGGCCGAGCCAGAAAGCCTGCAGCGCCTGTTCGCTGATCGCAAAGCGCAGAAGAAAGCGGCCCCAGTCGGGCTCCTCGTGCGCCCGCCGGACATAGAACCGAATGGCGAAGGCGAGGCGGCGCGTGGGATCCGCGACGCCCTCGGAACTGATCGTGATCCGGTCGTTCATTTCGTCAGCCAGTTCGCTGGCGATTTCCCGGAAGAAGGCGTCGGGCGATTCGAGATTGTTGTGCGCCGTGCCCCGCGCGACGCCTGCGGCCTGCGCCAGTTCGCTCATCGAGACCTGGGTCGATCCCTTCTCTGCGAACAGCCGGATCGCAGCCTCGCGCATGCGGCGGCGGGCGGCTGTCATGGCGCGTCTCGGGCGGGGATTCGTCACGCAGGAATTAGTACGCGGACGGGAATGCAGCACGCTATTGATATTTTTGATCACTCCTGTCTAAATATCGTCAAAAGAGTGCAATTAAAAGAATTGAGGAAACAATGGCTCTTCTCCTGACGCTCACGGCTGCCTCTGCGCCTGCCCACGATGTCTCCGCGCTTGGGTTCCGCGCTCTGACGCTCGCGCCCCAGGCAGGAACGGCCCGCTGCGGAGGGCGCCCCTGATGCCCTGGTCGCGTCGAAAGGTGCTGGCGGGGGCCGGCGTTCTGACGGTCGCGAGCGCCGCGACGGTCTGGGCGGCGACCCGGCCGGGCGGCCAGCCCGATCTCAGTCTGCCCGCCGCGCCGGACTCCAAGCCTTACAATATTCTTCTGGTGACCAGCGACCAGGAGCAGGCGTGGTCGCTCCTGCCTGCGGGGTTCATCGAGCGGCATTGCCCGGGTCGTGCGCGGCTGTTGCGGGAGTCCCTGTCGTTCAGCCGGGCCTACACGCCTTCGCCCGTTTGCGCGACCGCGCGCGCGGCGCTGTACACCGGCCAGCACTCACAGCGAAACGGCGTGTGGGAAAACATGCCGCTGCCCTATGCGCCGGAGTTGAAGAAGGACGTGCCGACGCTCGGCACATTGATGAGCGCCGCCGGCTACCATTCCGCCTATTTCGGCAAGTGGCATCTCAGCAAGCTTCACGGGCGTCGCAGGAAGACGCTTTCCGAGGCCGAGGTCCAGGCCGAAATCCAGAGCTACGGTTTCGACGAGACCGGGACGGGATACGAGATCGACGGCCCCCTCGGCGGGCATGGGGAGGACGGCAAGACGACGGAAAAGGCCGTCGCCTTCCTGGAACGGCAGAAGGCGGCCGAGAAGCCGTGGTTCGCCGCCGTGAACATCCTCAATCCTCACGACATCATGTACTACACGTCAGGTCCGAAGATGACCGCGACGCGCAAGATTCTCTATCCCGACGACCTCTCGCGGCCGCCGGATACGCCGCTTTATCGTGAATCGCTCGGTTATCCGCTTCCCGCCAACTTCGGGCCGGTCCCGTCGGCCGGCCGGCTCACGGCCGCCGCGGAGTTCGCCCTCACGGAGGACTACGCCCTGGGCCATCTGGATCTGGATGACCCCGCCGCGGCCGCCGAGTTCGTCAACTACTACTATAACTGCATCCGCGAGAGCGACGTCCACATCGCGCGCCTGCTGGAGGCCCTGGACGCCACCGGGCAGGCCGACCGCACCATCGTCATCTTCACCGCGGATCATGGCGAGATGCTGGGCGTGCACGGACTGCGAGGGAAGGGTGTTCTTCCCTACCGCGAGGCCGCGCAGGTTCCTTTGCTGGTGCGTCACCCGTCGCGGGCGGGCGCGGCCTCGACGCCCACGCTCGCCAGTCACGTCGACATGGCGCCGACCTTGCTGGGGCTCGCCGGCGTCTCCCCGGCGACGGTCCACCAGGAGGTTCCCGAACTCATCGGGCGCGATCTCAGCGCCGTGATCGTCGATCCGGCGACGGGAGATCCACGCGAGAACGGCGACGGCATCCTGCTGCATTGGACCAGTCTGATCTACCAGGATCACGTCGCCGCCCTGGCCTTCGAGGAAGAGCGCAAGCAGGGGCGGGCGTTCAGCCTCCTCGCGCTCGTCAAGCCAGAGTTCCGTGGTGTTTTGGGCAAGCGCGGGCAGATGCGAGGCGTCTTCGACGGCCGATACAAGTTCGCGCGCTACTTCACGCCGACGGAGCACAACACGCCGACCACCTGGGACGATCTGATCGCTCGGAACGACCTTGAGCTCTACGACACCGAGACCGATCCGGGCGAAACCCGCAATCTCGCGGCGGACCCCGAGAAGGCGCGCGATCTGATCCTGCGGATGAACATGAAGCTCAACCGGCTGATTGCGCGGGAGATCGGCGTCGACGACGGCAGGCACATGCCCGGCCCCGACTTCATCTGGCGCGCCTGACCCCCGCGTCGTGCACGGACCCAAAGCATGAGCCTCTCCCTGCCGCAGGCTTCCGGCCGGATCGATGTCCATCATCACCTGCTGCCGCCGGCTCTGCTGGAGGCTCTGGATCGCCATGGAATCTCCGACATGGCCGGAGGGCCGGTTCCCAAATGGAGCCCCCAGCAATCGCTGGACATCATGGACCTGCATGGCGTCGGCACGGCGATCACCTCCGTCTCCGCTCCGGGCGTGCGTTTCGCCGACGAGGGCGCGGCCCGGTCTCTGGCGCGCGCCTGCAACGAGTTCGCCGCCGAGATGACCGTGCGTCATCCGGGCCGCTTCGGCGCGTTCGCCATCCTGCCGATGCCGTTTACGGCTTCCGCCTGCGCCGAGGCGATACATGCGCTGGATGTGCTGAAGGCCGACGGCGTGGTGCTTCTCGGCAGCGTGGACGGCGTCTTCCTGGGGGATCCCCGGTTCGAGGAGCTGATGGCCGAGTTGGATCGCCGGTCCGCGGTCGTCTTCATCCATCCGAACCTGCATCCGAGCAGCGAGGCGCTCGGCCTGGACATGCCCGGGTTCCTGATGGAGTTCCTCTGCGACACGACGCGCGCCTCCCTCAATCTCATCCTGATGGGGGTGATCGAGCGCTATCCGCGGATTCGCTGGATCCTGGCCCACGCCGGCGGCTTTCTGCCCTATGCGGCCTGGCGGCTTTCGCTGGCCAACCTCATGCCGACCTTCGCGGAGCGCGCGCCGCAGGGCGTGCTCACCTACATGCGTCGCTTCTATTTCGATACGGCGCTGTCGCCCTCTCCGTTCGCAATGGCCGCTCTCGGACAGTTGGTCGATCACAGCCACATCCTGTTCGGCAGCGACTTTCCCTTCGCCCCGGCGCCCGTCACGGCCCTTCAGGTCGAGGGAATCGACACCTTGCCCCTATGGAACTCGAGCCAAGGGGAGGCCGTGTGTCGCGCGAACGCCCTGGCGCTGTTTCCGCGCCTGGCGGGGCGGGACGAAACGCCGTCCGCCCCTGCGGCCTACCGGACGCAGACCCTGAGCCAAAGACTTCGCGGCGCCGCCTTGAGGCCGGTGCTGCGCGTCGTCGACCGAATACGCAATCGATAACCCAGAATGATTCCGGGGCCATCGGACCGCCGGAACGCCAATCAAACCCTAGGGATGGAACTCATGCGCAATCTTCTGCTCGCCTCGGCGGCCGGCCTGCTGGTCCCCGGACTGGCTCACGCTCAGCAAACCTCGTCACCACCCTCGCCGACGACGGTCGAGGACATCGTGGTGACGGCCGAACGCCGAAGCACCAATCTCCAAGACACGCCGATCGCCGTGACGGCGATCCCGGCCGAACAGCTTCAGGCCCGCGGCGTTCAATCTGTCCGCGGACTGGAGAACCTGGTGCCCAGCCTCTCGATCGGGTCACAGACGAACGGGCCGGGGGCGAACAGCGCCACCTTCTGGATCCGGGGCCTCGGTCAGCTTCGCGCCGGCAACGGCAGCGAACCCTCCGTGCCCCTTTACATCGACGACTTCTACTATCCGGGCATCGCCGGCAACGTCCTGCGCGCCATGGATATCGAACAGGTCGAAGTGCTGCGCGGCCCTCAGGGGACGCTGTTTGGACGCAACTCCATCGGCGGCGCCGTTCGCTATCGGACACGCCGGCCCGAATCGACGTTCGGCGGCTTCGTGGAAGGAACCTACGGCAGCTATGATCGCAACGACGTCATCGGCGCGCTGAACATCCCGCTCGGCGACAAGCTGGCGGTGCGCCTGACCGGCGCCGCCATGGAAACCGGCGGCTACGTCGACCATGTGGCGGACGATAAGAAGGGCGGCTCGACGGAGAACACCCTGTTCCGCATCCAAGCCCAGTACAGGCCGGCCGACAACCTGACCCTCAATCTGGCCTATGAGGATTCCGACAGTTCGAGCGAAGGTTCGACCGCCTATATTCCGATCATCTCAGAGAGCGGCGTCCTCGCGGCGCGATGGAACTCACGCCCCACCAACACGCCGCGCTTCGACCAGTCGCTGGCGTCGCCCTGTGTCTACTGCAACTACGGCGCCCTGCCGGTCGAGGACTTCGACGACGCGCGCGCGAACCATCTGCGCTTCACCGGGGAATGGGACGTCAGCGACCACCTTACGGTCAAGCTCCTGAGCGGACGGTCCGTCATCGACGACACCTGGAGCAACGACCTGGACGGCACTCCCGCCGGCGGACGTCAGTACAGCGACAGCCGCGTCGAATCCTACTCTCATGAGCTGCAGGCGCAGGGCGATTTGCTGGGTGATCGCCTGCAATATGTGGCGGGCGTCTTCTACTACAACGAGGAGTATTCCGCGACGACGGGACAGTTCGCGCCGAACGCCGCGGGGGTGATCGTGGAGAGCCAGTCAGCCTACGTCAACACGCGCGAGTCGATCTCGGCCTATGGCAATGTCACCTATAGCCTCACGCCCAGGCTGAAGGTGACCGGCGGCGTTCGGGTCGGATCCGAAGACATCACGATCGAGACCGAGAACCTGCTGCCCATCGCGGGCGCCTCGGACTCCGGCTCGCTCAGCGAAACCACGACCTTGCCGCTCTTGCGGGTCCAGTATGACTGGTCGGACGACATCATGACCTATGCCTCGGCCAGCCGCGGCGCGCGGGCCGGCGGCTTCAACATCGTTCCGGCCAACGCCGATGCGATCGGTTTCAACTCCGAGACCGCAACATCCTATGAGACCGGCGCGCGCATGGCCTTCCTGGATCGGCGTGTGACGGTGAACCCGACGGTCTTCTACACGGACTACGAGGACATGCAGATCAACAGGCAATATACGCCGCCGCCGCCGGCGCCGCCGTTGCCCACCGCAATTCTCGAAAACGCCGGCCAGGCGCACATCTTCGGTGTGGAATTGGAGTCCTCCGCCGCGGTCACCGATCACCTGCGTCTGCTGGTCGCGGCCGCCTATATGGAAGGCGCGTTCGACGAGCTCAATCCCGGGGTCGGCGTCACCCTGGACAGTCCGCTTCCGCGCTTGCCGAAGTGGTTCTATTCCGTCGGCGCCGCCTATGACTTCGACCACGCCTCCGGCGCCGTGACGCGCGTCAATCTCGATTACGGCTGGAGAAGCGCCCAGTATGGCGCGGCGAGCGACGTCGATGCGGTCCGCCTCGACGCCTATGGCCTCCTCAACGGCCAGGTCGAATACACGTCCGCGGACGGCCGCTGGAAGTTTGCGGTCTTCGGCACGAACCTCGCCGATGAAGAGTATCTGACGGGCGGGCTCAACCTTCTCGCCCTTGTCGGCATCCTCCGATACGACATGGGGCGGCCGCGCGAAATCGGCGCGCGCCTGCGCTACGCTTTCTAAGCCGTCCTGCCTGTCCATCGCCCGTGATCCGTGCGTTTCGCGAGGTCACGGGCGTCAGGATCGCCATCGATATTCGGGGTCTGGATCCGGCCGAGCGGCTGCGCCAAGTTTTGCTGGCTCGCTCGCGTTGCGATCTTGGGCGTCAAAGTACGCGTCGGCGGCAGGGGGAACGATGAAGATCAGCAAGACGTAGATGAGAACCAGGACAAGGCAGGGCAGGTAGGACGGCGGCAGAATGCGGCGACGCTGCGCCGGCCGAGAAGAAGATGCTCGCATCGGTTTCACCACCCGCCCGCCACCGTGCGCGTCACCACCCAGGTGGAGCGGCGGACGAGTACGAAATTGTCGTCAGCGTAGTACCAGCCATGCCCGGGCGACGGCGCCGGCAGGCCGTAGCGAGCAGGCGTCGCGACGATGAAGCGTCGCATCGAAACCGGATAATGCGACCCGACGACCCATGCGCCGCCGAAGGGGCGGTCCGGGGTTGGATAGTAGCCGTATCCCGGCGCATAGGCGTAGCCTGGCCGGCGACCTTGGTAGTCGACGAACTCGGGTTGAGAGCGCCACCAGTCGGGCCGGCTGCGATCCACGACCCCCGTCGATGGGAAGCGAGACTCAGCGGCGGAGGCGGCGCGCCCATAAGGCTTGGCGATGGCGGGGTCGGTCGCGCCAGCAAGGCCGACGGCGGCGACCAGCGGATAGGCGGCCAGGATGGGGCGGCGCATGGGAGGGGCTCCGTGAAGACATCGCACCATGCCGCTCATAATGAGATCGGGTTCGATATGATTGTTGCTCATTGTAAGCCGTCCCAACGGGGTGAGGTCGCCGCAGACGCAGGCGGCCCGCCGTCACCGGCGAGCCGCCAAGGGCGAGACGCGAAGAACCCGGACGAGAAGCGAGGCCCAGCTTCAGAAGCCCATCGCGCGGGCCAGCGCGCCGGCCTCGCTGCGCGTGATCGCTCCGTCGCGATCGACGTCGAGGGAGTTGAAGCTGTTTTCGCCCAGTGCGGCGAACTCCGCAGCATCAACGGCCTGATCGCCGTTTCTGTCGATGCTCTGCAAGCGTTCCCGCTGCTCGCGAAGTCGGCGGGCATCGGCCGGACCGTCGCTGTCTTGGGCGAGGGCGGACAGTTCCGCCTGGACCAAACGTCCATTCCGGTCCGTGTCGGCTCGAGCAAAGCCCGCCGATCGAGCCGCGTCGAACTCTGCTCGAGTAATTTGGTCGTTCCGATCGGCGTCGACCCTTTCGTAGAGCGCCTCAAAGGGCGCCGGGGCGACTTTGCCGACGACGAGCGCGACGGCGGGCGTGACGGCGAGGGCGAGCGAAAACAGGGCGAACGGGGCGACGAGGCGCATGGGCTTATCCTTCGGTGCTGAGAGGAGCCGGCCGCGCCTTGGGGGGAGCGCGGCCGGCCCGCCGGGCGGCGACAGGGGGGGGGTGAACCCGCCCGGCGTGGGACGTCGGCGGAAACGGTTCAGGAGGCGCGTTTCCTTCGACGCAGCCACCTTGCACCCTGATCATTACCGGCGATCCTTCCCAATGTTGCGGCATGTAAGGGGGCTTGGAGCCGTCCGAGCGAGGTCGGCCCGAATCCCTCCGGTGCACGGCCCCCCGCCGCTCAGTCTCAGCGTCCCATCATCTCTTGTCAGATTGCTCAGCACCGGGTGTAGTTCATGGCGATGGACGCAGCGCCTTCCTCTTCAACCGGCCGGCTCGAGGCCCAGTTTCTTGAGCTGAGACGCGACCTCGCGAACTACGCCAGATCGCTGGGGGCGGGAGATGACGCTGAGGACATTCTTCAGGAGGTGTGGCTTCGCATCCCGGTTCTTCCAGAGCCCCCCCGCAACGCCCGCGCCTACCTCTTTCGCATGGTGTACACCGCCCTCCTGGATCATCGGCGCGGGCGCAGGCGGTCCAACCTGCGCGACCGTCACTGGATGTCCCAGGTTGATCCGGAGGGGCGGGGGGAACTGACGTCGCCTGACCCGGAGCATCTTCTGATGGCGAGACAGACGCTCCGCCAAGTCGAAGCGCGGTTGGAGGCGCTCGGTGAACCTGCGGGCGTGATCTTTCGGCGTCACCGTCTTGAGGGACGGACGCAGCGCGAGGTCGCCGTTGAACTGGGATTGAGCCTGAGCACGATCGAAAAGCACCTTCGAAGAGTCTATGGCGCTCTCCTGGATTTGAGAGGCGGCCATGAGGGTTGACCCGAGCTGCGGCGTCTTCGAGGTATGCGCATGAGCGACCCCAACAGCGCCATTGAGGAAGCGGCCGTCGCTTGGCTCCTTCGCGTCAACGACGCCGATTTCGTCGCCTGGGAGGACTGGGGGGCGTGGATGACCGCCGACCCGCGACACGCCGACGCCTACTGGCGACTGGCCGAAGGGGAGGCGGACATCGTCGACGTTCTGTCGCAACAGCCGCGGCGTGGTGGTGCGCTGGCGGTCACGGAACCCCTTCGACGACATGGCCGCACCGCCATACCCCGCCCGCCTGGCAGGACGAGACGCCTCGCCATCGGCCTTCCGATTGCGGCCGCCCTCGTCGGCGCCCTCTGGTTGGGGACGGCGTGGTGGGCGCCGCACGCGATCACGACCGAGCCGGGTCAACGGCGCAGCCTGACCTTGGCGGACGGCACCACCGTGCACCTCGACGGCGGCACCCGCGTGATCCTGAGCCGCGGGCGGCCACGGGCCGTGAGCCTTGAAGCGGGCCGCGGCCTGTTCGAGGTGGCTCACGATGCGGGCAGGCCATTCGTCGTCACGGTCGGCGACGCCCGGGTGACCGATCTCGGGACCGTGTTCGACGTCACGCGCCTGTCACGGGGCGTCCGCGTAGGCGTTTCGGAAGGCATGGTGCGCATCGACCAAGGGGGGCGATCGGAGCGGCTGGGCCCGGGCGAAGGGGTCGTCGCCACGGCGCAGGGCATGTCGCGGCGGCGTCTTCAGGTCGAGCAGGTTTCCGGTTGGCGGAACGCGCGGCTGGCTTACGACGCGGAACCCTTGGCGATCGTGGCCGAAGACCTGTCGCGCGCCCTGGGGATATCGATCAGCGTCGATCCGTCGCTTGCCCAGCGCCCTTTTTCCGGCAGCATCGCGACCTCATTCCCCCGCTCTGAACTTCGAGGGCGGCTGGAGCGTCTTTTCGCCGTTTCGATTGTGGACCACGACGCGGGCTGGCGACTGCAGCCGCACGCATCGGCGTGAACCTGGCGGTGTTCATCGCGCCGTTCGTCCTCGCCGGCGCTCCGCTCAACCAAGCCAACGGCGCCGGGGGCGAGGTGACCGTTTCGATCCCTTCCTCGGAGGCGGTCGCGGCGATCCATCGCCTGGCGGCTCAAGCGGGCGTCGATGTCGTGATCGTCGCGGACCTGCACGGACGACGCACGTCCGCGTTGGCCGGTCGATTGTCCGTCGCATCGGCGTTCGAGCGACTTCTTGCGCCGCTCGGCCTTCGCGCCACGCCGTTGGGGGCGGGGCTTTATCGAGTGGAGCCGGCTCCGCACCGCCCTCCGAGCAGGCCGCCCACACGGACGCCCGCTGCGCCCGCGGTCGTCCTGGACGAAGTGATCGTCACAGCGGATTCGGAAAGGAGCGGGATCGGGGGCGCCAATGGACGCACCGAGGTAGCGCCTGCGACGTTCGCCTTGGCGGAGGGATCGACAAGCAGCGCCGCGATCGCAAATCTGACCGCGACGGTCGACTCCACCCGCCAAGGCGCGGGGCGAAACAAGTTGTTCATCCGAGGGGTGGCCGACTCGGCCTTCAGCGGGCCTCTGCAGGCGACTGTGGGACAGTATCTAGGAGACATCCGGCTGACCTACGGGTCGCCCGACCCGGATCTGGTGCTCGTGGATGTGGAAGGCGTCGAGGTGTTCGAAGGCCCCCAAGGGGCGCGGTTCGCGTCTGGATCGATCGGGGGCGTGGTGAAAATTCAGCCCGCGCCGCCGGAAGTCGGAGCACGGTCTGGAGAGTTCGTCGTCGAAGGGTCGGCGACCCGTGGCGGAACCGGGGGCGGCGGCGCTTCGCTCGTTCTGAACGGTCCTCTCGGCGGCGGAGCGGCCCGTCTGGTCGCCTACGCCCGTCGTGACGGCGGCTTTGTCGTGAACACCGACGGCCAGAGGCGCGACGACAGCATTCGAACGACCGGCTACCGGCTGTCCACGCGCCTCGACGCGCGCGACTGGACCATCGACGCCGTGGCCGTGAGCCAGCGTACGACCGCGGACGATTCCCAGCTTGTCGCGATCCAGCCGGCTGACGTCGATCCGGGACCGGCGGTGGCGCAGCCCTACGCCAGCGCCGTCGTGCTGGCGGGCGTCACGGCTCGACGGCGGCTGGGCGCCCTGCGGATTTCGGCCACCACGAGCCTGATGCGTCAGTCCGTCGAGGAACGATTCAACGCCACCCAGCCGGATCAACAAGGAGCCTCCGTCGTCGACCGTTCGCAGGAAACCGTCGCGTATTCGACAGAGCTGCGATTGGCGCGCGCTGAGAAGGGCGGGTGGATGTGGAACCTGGGCGGCGCCATCGCTTTCGGAACGACGGCCGTGACGCGCGATCGCGGACCGCTTGTGGGCGAAGACGCGCCGGCCTGGGGCCAGGACATCGATCGGCGCTTCACGGAAGCCGCGCTTTTCGGAGAAGCCGTCTTCAAGCCGTCCGGGACGCTGAGCCTGTCGGCAGGCGGTCGGGCGTCCTACCTTGATGTGGAAGAGTCGATCACGCCCCGCGGCGGGTCTTGGACGAGTGCGGTTGACGAACCCTCCGCCGAACACCTCGCGTTCACCCCAAGCCTGGCCGTGCGTTGGATCACTCCGTGGAACGCTCAGGTCTTCGCGCGCCTGGAAGGCGGCGTGAGACCAGGCGGGACCAGCGAGCTCGACGGGGGCGTCCAGCATACGCGGTCGGATCGGGTCGTGCTCCTGGAAGCCGGTGCACGGACGCCGGATGACGGGCGGAGGTGGACCCGCGAAATTTCAATCGGGCGTCTCGACTGGCGAGACATTCAGGCGGACACCATCGGCCCCGGCGGCGATCTGACCACCGGAAACATCGGCGACGGCGTTATCAACTTCGTCCAGGCCAGATTCGTCTTTCGCGCCTCCGACGACCTGGCCTTGGCGGGCGGGGTGTTTGCGAACCGTAGCCGTCTTGAGGTTTCCGGATACGGCGTCATCGGCGTGCTTGGCGGACGCATACCCAATGTCGCGCCCTTCGGCGCTCAGCTGAGCGCCACATATGGGCCGCGTCGCCTGATCGGCTTGCCGTTCAGCATTTCAGCGAATGGACGCTATGTGGGCGAATCCCGACCGGGCTTCGGCGTAGGGCTCGATACGGCGCAAGGCGATTATGTTGAAACCGATCTGAGCGCTCGTCTCGGCGGCAACCGGGCGCTCGTTCTGCGCATCTCGAACGTCTTGGACGCCTCGGGAACGCGGTTTGCGGTGGGTTCGCCCTACAGGGTCTTCGCCCCCGAAATCGCGCCCGTCCGCCCACGGAGCATCAGCTTGGGCTTCCATACCCCGTTCTGACGGATGGAGGCGGACGACGTGGGGTCGCACGCGCTCTCGAAATCCAGCCGATACCGACAGTGCGGCCCTGATCGTCCAAACGCGGCGCAATTTTTCAAGATTGCCGCAAGGCAAGTTCGATTCAGCGGCGTCTCATCGCGGAGAGTCATTTCTGCCGAGGGGATTACGCATGTCGAACAAGGAATTTCCGTCGAACCGCGTCAGTCGAGCCGTGTTGTCGGGAAGCGCGGCGGCCGTCGCCCTGATGATGGCGGCCGGCCAGGCCCAGGCCCAGGCGAACGACGCCTGTGGACCGTTGGTGGACGGGGCGGTCGACTGCACGATCGCGGGCGGGCCCTATCCTCGGGGTGTTCAATACGGCGACGGCGGTCCTGAGGACATCCGAGTTCGGCTTGAAGACGGGCTCTCGATCACGCCGGAGGACCGCTACGCTGGAGTCTATCTGCTATCGAACGGCGGGTCGCTCGCTATTGAGGGGAGCGGGGCCGATATCGCGACCCACAACGCCAGCGGCGCCGTGGCCTATACCTACGGCTATGGCGACATCGTCATCGATCTCGCGACCGTGTCGACAGAGCTCGATGAGGATCAACTGATCCGCGGCGTCCAGACGTACACCGATGCGGGGACCACATCCATCAGGGTCGGCGAACTCTCGACGCGCGGCGACTATGTCGTGGGCGTCGTGGCCGAGAGCCTGATCGGCGACATCGACATCACGGCCGGGTCGATCGAGACGAACGGCTTCGCCTCCGACGGCATCGCCGTATCCACCGGAGGAAACATCAATGTGAACGTCGACGAGATCCGCGGCGACGGCGACTACATCTGGGGCGTGAACGCGTCGAACGGCGCCTATGCGAACGGCTACATCTACGGCGGCGTCACGAGCGTCAATGTCGGCTCGATCGACCTGACCGGGGACTACAACGCCGGCGTGGTCATGCAGACCTACAGCTCCGCCTTCGTCAACGTGGGCGACATCGACATCGACGGGGATTTCGGGGTTGGCGTGAGCGTCGCCTTCGGAGCTTACGACGCCGACAGCGTCGCCGTCGTCGATGTCGGAAACGTCACCCTCGCCGGCGAGGGCAATCTGGGCGTCGTGGTGCAAGGGTACGGCGCCGCCCTCGTCTCGGTGGACTCGGTCGTCAACCAGAACGGCGGTGGTGTCGCGGTGCAAGGCGTCTTCGGCGCGGCGGTCCTGGACGCCGGCTCGGTCGAGGTGGCCGGCGATTTCGGGCGTGCGATCCAGGTCGCCAGCAACTACAGCGACGCGACCCTGCGGGTGGACAGCGCCCAGACCGACGGGTTTTTGGCGCACGCCGTCTCGGTCCAGGGCTACCAAGGCGTCGTGCGTGTCGATGCCGGCCGTGTCGTCACCCTCGGCGAGTATTCGAACGGCCTCGTCGTCACCGGGCAGACCTCCACGACGCTGGTGCGCGACGCGCTCAGCACCGAGGGCGCCTACTCCGTTGGTCTGCTGAATTCGACCACGCGAGGCGACGCGATCGTGGACATCGCCGGCGACGTCACGACCCTGGGGCATGGCTCCGACGGCATGTGGGTGACCGGGCGCTACGGCACCGCGCGTATACGCACGGCCGGCGAGGTCTCCACCGAGGGAAGCCAGGCGTTCGGCATCAAGGCCACGGGCGAAGACGGTCAGGTCGACATCGTTGCGGCCTCGGTGAAGACTGCGGGGGAAGGATCAAACGGGATCCATGCCCGGACGCGATACGCCGAATTCTTCCTTGGGCAAGGCACGCCGAATTACGTTCCCTTTGAAGGCGACATCACAATCCAGGCGGCGCAGGTGGAGGTGACCGGTGCGGGCGCGATGGGGATCAGCGCGCGCGGTATCGGCACAGCCGACATCACCGCCGGCGATGTGTCGGCTTTCGACAACTTCGCCATCGACGCCGACATGATCGGCGACGTGGCCATCGATGCACGGGGACATGTCGTCTCCCAGTTCGGCAGCGCCATCTCGGCCCAAGGCGCCGATGTCCAAGTCTCCGTCGGCCCCGGCGGGCAGGTGAGCGGCGGACTCGACGGTATCGTCGTCAGCGCTCTGGGGGCGCGTTGCGTCCAGCGCCCGCCCACCGACGGTGTGTCGGAGAACCCTTGCCCGAATCCGGGGGCGGATGAGTTCTATGGTCCGGTGGAGGGTATCCCGGTCGGCTTCGGCGGCGAGGCGACGGTCGTCAACGACGGCGTAATCAGCGCTGATGCGGGATACGCCGTGCGAGTCGCCAATGGGAGATTGTCATTGCTGAACAACGGTCGGATCGAAGGCGCAGTCCTTTCGCTCGCCGGGGACGATCTCTTCGAAAACGCTGGCGTCTTCGAAGTGACCAAGGACAGCGACTTTGGAGCGGGCGTGGATCTGCTCCGCAACACGGGCGTGGTGCGCTTCGCGGAGGCGGACGCGCCCGCCGCCGTCACCCTGCGCAATCTCGATCAGTTCGAGAATGCGGGACTGATCGATCTGCGCAACAGCGCCGTGGGAGACGTCCTCACCCTTCCAGGCGACTTCTCGGGTACGGGCGCATCGACCTTGGCCTTGGATGTCGACATGGCCGCGGGTGAAGCGGATCGCCTCGTCATCGGCGGGGCCGCGACAGGCAGCACCCTGTTGACGCTTAACGGAGACGCATCGACGGCGACCCTCACCCCAGCCGAAGGGATCGTCATCGTGGAAACCGGCGCCGGTTCTTCCGAGGATGCGTTCAGCCTCGCGCCTGGCGCGGGCGACAAGGGCTTCGTCGGTTATCGCCTGTCGTTCGATTCGGCGAGCGGGCAATATGCGCTGAACAGCGCGGCGAGCGCCGCAGCGCATCGTCAGATCGGGTTGTTGCAAGGGGCGGAAAGCGGCGCGGGCTTCAGCGCCGATCTTTGGCGGTCAAACAACGCCGCCGCGCGCGACACCTTCTTCTCGGGCGGGGAGAGCGGGCGTGTCTGGGCCGCGATCCAGGGGGGAGAGACTTCGCGCGATTGGTCGTCCGACATGGCGGACGGCCAGCAGGCGGCGCTCGACTATCAGGAGACTCGGCTCGGCGGACAAATGGGCTACGACGCCTGGGTGCAGCGCACCGCGCTCGGAGAGACCCGCGTGGGCGTGACGGCGGGTTACGGCCAGGGCGAGTTTGATTATCGCGATTCAGCGGACGCCTTCGACCTGTCGAGCCTCAATCTCGGCGTCTACGCCCATGCCGTGCGCGGCGCCTATTTCGCCAGCCTGCTGGCGAAATATGATCGCGTCGACGCCGAGATCGAAACCAGCGCCATTGAGGGCGAGGCGGACCTGGAACTGTCCACCTGGGACCTCGATGGCCAGGTCGGCTATCGCTTCGGCGACGCGGCCCGCTTCGTCGAGCCGATGGCGGGCCTGCGATGGACCAGCACCTCGGCGGATGATCTCATCCACGGCGCCCAGACCCTGGCGTTCGAAACCGCTGACGACGTGTCGATCCGACTGGGCGTGAGGGTCGGCGGCGGACGGACCTTTTCGTCGGGCGACGGCTTCACTTTCTTTGCGAGCGCGCAGGCCGTCCACAGCCTGGGCGACGACTACAGCCTTCGCCTGATCAGCGGAGAAAGCGAACGGCTCGAAGCCGAGCGGGTCGAGACCTATGGGCAGGCCGTCTTCGGTGTTTCGTACAGGACGGCGAGCGGCCTTGAGACCTTCGCCGAAGGCCAGGGCGAGGCCGGCTCAGGCTACGACGGCGTGTTCGGCCGGGTCGGCGTAAGACTTCGCTTCTAGCCTGTATCCGGACTGCGCTTCGGCGCAGTCCGGGGCCATCATCCATGACCCAGACGCCCATGACCCTTGACCCACGCTTCGCCTCCGCTGGTCCCCGCACGGTCCAGAGCGAAGACATCTCCGCATCGCGAGGCCTTGCTCGTTGGCTGGCGAGCAACCGTCTCAGCTTCGCCTGCACCTCGTATCAGACTGGGCGACTGATGCTGGTCGGCTCGCACGAAGACGGCGCCGTCGCAGTGAACCAGTGCGGCTTCGATCGGGCCATGGGCCTGTGCTGGCGGCCGGGGCGGCTCTATGTGGCGGCCAAATCGGCGGTCTGGCGCCTGGAGAACATCCTTCGGCCGGGGGAACGGGCCAACGGCGTCCACGACGTCGTGCTCACCCCGCGCAACGCCCAGCTCACAGGCGATCTGGACGTTCACGAGATCGGCGTCGACGCCCAGGGGCGGAGCACCTTCGTCAACACGAGCTTCTCGTGTCTCGCGACCACTGACCCGGTCCATAGCTTCCGGCCGCTATGGAAGCCGCCCTTCATCACGCGCCTGGCGCCGGAGGATCGATGCCATCTGAATGGCGTGGCCTTCGGAATCGACGGCGCGCCGGCCTACGTGTCCGCCGCCGGCGTAAGCGACATCGTCGGCGGCTGGCGCGAGCATCGCGGCGACGGCGGCGTCCTCATCGACGTTCGCACCGACATGATCGTCGCCGAGGGACTCTCGATGCCGCATTCGCCGCGCGTCGTAGGGGACGAGATTTTCTTCCTGGATAGCGGTCGAGGCTGGATCGTCCGCCTGGACCCTATCTCCGGCGAACGGCGCGATGTCGCCTTCTGCCCAGGCTTCCTTCGTGGCCTGGCCATTCATAACGGGCACGCCCTGGTGACCGTGTCTCAGCCGCGCGAGGCGGGGTTCAAGGGCCTGCCGCTGGAGGCGAACCTGGAGGCGCGCGGCGCCGTCGCCTGGTGCGGTGTGCTCGTCGTTCAGCTTTCGACCGGCGACATCGTCGAATGGATGCGGTTCAATGGTGCGGTGACGGAGGTATTCGACGTGGTCGCGCTTCCGGGAATCCGCTGCCCGATGGTGATCGCGCCGGACAGCGCCGAGGCGCAACAGACGATCACCTTCATCGACGGCGTAGACGATGTTTCCGCTGTTCGCTGATGCTGAACGCGGAGCCTCGCAAGTCCGTCCGCCATCGTTGCAGGCGTGGTGGAAGGCGGTCCGCAAGCGGGACGCGCCCACCTTGCGGGGGATAAGGGGCGACGTCATCGATGGCGAGCGAAGGCGGGGCTCCGCCGATGATTGCGGCCCGGGACTGTCCCTCGTGACCCCTGATGCGTCTTACGCTACGGGCGGACATCCATTTGAGGACAGGCGGTCGTGGAAGCACATCGGAACGCGGAGCAGCATCGGCTGAACAGTCGATGGCGGCCGGCTCTCATGGCCTTCTTCCTTCGCCGTGTTCGAGACCATGCCGAAGCCGAGGACCTGACGCAGGAGGTCTTCGTGCGCATGCTGAAAGGCGAGGTCGCTGGCGCGGCCGACAGCTACGTCTTCCAGATCGCCCAAAACCTTCTCGTCGACCGAGCTCGAAGGGCGAGCGTGCGGCGCCAGTATCGCGACAGGCTGGGTCGGTCCGACGCTCTGGACTTCGATCCGATCGATCCAGAACGGTCAGCCTTGGGACGCGCCGAACTCGCGAGGTTCGCTGCGGCGCTGAGCGCCTTGCCTGAGCGAACACGCGTGATGTTCACCCTCTACCGGATCGATCAGATGAGCCAGGATGCGATCGGCGAGGCTTTCGGCATATCCAAGAGCGCCGTGAAGAAACAGATCGCCAGCGCCATGGTCGCGATCATGGTCCGCATGCGAGAAGACGCGTGATGATGGGGATTCAACGAACAGCGAACGCGCGGGACCTTGAAGCGGCGGAATGGTGCGTGAGCCTGGCCGAAGGCGAGCTTGATCGCCAGTCGCGGGCGGCCTTCGAGGCGTGGATCGACGACGAGACGAACGCCGTGGCGTTTGACGAGGCGTTGCGCGTGTGGCGGGCGGCGGCTCAGAGCGCGGACGCGCCCGAAGTCCTGCGGCTCCGCCAACGGGCGTTGAAGCAGTTCCAACGGGCGCAGGGCCGGCGCTGGCGACATCGCCTTGCGCGCCCCGGCCTGTGGGTCGCGGCCGCCGCCTGCGTCGGCGTTCTGATCGTGGGGTTCTCCCTTCTGAACACGCCGACACGGACCTATCGGACCGGCGTGGGCGAACGCCAGATCGCGGTGCTTGCGGACGGCTCGCGGCTTTCCCTGGACGCCGACACCGAGGTGCGCGTGCGATTGACCCGGGAAAGACGCGATCTGACGCTCCAGCAGGGGCGCGCCAAGTTCGACGTGGCGCGCGATCCCTTGCGCCCGTTCGCCGTCACGGCCGGCGACAAGGTGGTGGTGGCCACCGGCACCTCGTTCAGCGTCGAACTGCTTCGTCGGGAGGCGAGGGTGTTGCTTTATGAAGGCCATGTGGCCGTCATGGACAAGGTTCTCGCAGAAGCGTCCCCCTCCCATAAGCGGTCAAGCGGCGGGACGGCGCCGGCCTACGCCGGCCTCGAGCCTGGACGGGAACTCGTGGCGCCGCTGGATGCCTCGTCGTCGCCGCCCCGGGTGACCGCCGTCGATCCTGCGCGCAGCCTGAGTTGGGAGGGCGGCCAGCTGAACTTTGAGGACGAGCCGCTGGCCTCGGCTGTGGAAAGGATCAATCGTTACTCGGAACGCAAGGTGCGTCTGGCCGATCCGACGCTCGAGAAGCTCACGGTGAACGGCGTGTTCGACGCGGGGGACATCGACGCCTTCCTCGAAGCCGTGACGACATTCAACAGGTTGCGGGTCGCGGAAAGCGACGACGCCGTGACGCTTCGTCCGTCATGAGAAAAATTTCCGGATCCGCTGTCCCTCGTCGAGATTGATCCGTCTCACCTAACATCTGGCGGGGGCCAGGGGACAAGGGGGTGTGATCATGAGGCGTTCAGACAAGAGCCGAGCTCTTTTCCAAACCAGCGCGGCCGCGGCGGCGCTGGCTCTGTTCGTGCAGGGCGTTCCGGCCTTCGCGCAGGCGCAGACCTATTCGCTGGACATTCCGGCGCAAAATCTGGGGGACGCGTTGCGTGCGGTGGCGCGGGCCACGCGGCAGGAAGTCGCTTTCGAGAGCAGCGCGGTGCGCGGCAAGCGGGCGCCCGCGCTGAAGGGCGCCTACACCGCCCAGTCCGCCGTACAGGCGCTGTTGGCCGGCAGCGGCCTTGTCGTCGAGGTCGGGCGGTCCGGACTGCTGATCGTCCGGGCGGGCCAGCCGGTCCCTTCCGGCGGCGTGCTGGCCGCGGACGTCACCGAGGTTTCCGAAATCCTCGTGCGGGGCTCGCGCAGCCTGAACGTCGACGTGCGACGCTCCGAAGACGACGCCCAGCCCTATGTGGTCTTCGGTCGCGACGAAATCTCCGCTTCGCAGGCGACGACGGTCGAGGAATTCCTGCGAAGCCGGCTGCCTCAGAACGCCGGGTTCGGCGGCTCGCAGTCTCAAAGCACGGGGAACGGCCGTCCCTATTCCAGCTTCGACCTGCGGGGGCTGGGGTCGGACCAGACGTTGGTCCTGGTCAACGGTCGTCGCCTCGCCAATCTCGCCAATCAGAACTTCGCGCCCGGCCAGGCCGACGTTAACGGCATTCCGGTCGGGTCCATCGAACGCATCGAGGTTCTGCCGGCGTCGGCCGGCGGCATCTACGGCGGGAACGCCGTCGGGGGCGTCATCAACATCATCCTGCGCCGCGACTACAGCGGTCTGGAGGTGACCACGACCTACAACGACACCTTCGATTTCGCGGCGCCCAATGGCCGACTGGATATCAATGGCGGGTTCTCCCTGGAAGGCGGCCGGACCACGGTGAACTTCGGCGGTTCCATCAGCCGATCGGGCACGCTGCGGGTCGAAGACCGGATCGACCTTATTCAGGACGGCATCGATCTGGGACGGGAGAACTTTTCTCCCTATGCGGGGACGGGCTTTCCCCCGCTGGGCAACGGGGTGAACATCCGCAGCGCGACCGGCGCCAATCTGGTGCTGGATCCGACGTACGGCGGCGCGAACCTCGGGTCGGCTGTCACCAATCTGCCGCTTGGCTACGAAGGTGTCGACAGCGATGGGGGCGCCCTGCTTCTGGCTAACGCCGGTGAATTCAACCTGGACATCCCAGACACGCTGTCGGGCCTCCAGCGCGGACTTCTGACGTCGCCGGAGATGCAGTCGTTCAACGTCAGCGTGAGGCGGGAGTTCGCGACGTGGCTGGACGGCTTTGTCGATTACTCCCATTTCGAGAACAGCGGCACCAGCTACAGCGCCAACCAGGTCCCGACGACGGTGACGCTTGCGGCGGACGCGCCGACCAACCCCTTCCAGCAGGCGATCCGGGTTTCGTTTCCGTCGCCAGGCCTGGCCTTTCCGTATGAGTCCCAGTCGACGACCGACACGCTTGCGGTCGGCGCCATCGTCCGCCTTCCTAGAAACTGGGCGCTGAATCTGGAGGTCAACAAAACCTGGACCTCAAATGAATCGGTCTTCTACCAGGCAGTGATCGATACGTACGGAACCTATTGTGGTCTTCAGGCGACAAACGATCCGTTCAACTGCGCCGGTCGCCCGGTGCTCAATCCGCTGGAGTCGCCGGTCGATTTCGGTGCGTATCTGTTCACGGAGCCGACCTATCTGGCCGGCCCCTATGGATCGACCTTCACCAATCCTTCGCTTCGCGCTTCGGGTCCGCTGTTCAAGCTTCCCGGCGGATCGGCGACTCTGACGCTGGCGGTGCAGCAGGAAGCGACCGAGATCGATCAGGCGGCCAACACCATCGCCGACACGCTGACGCGCGGCTGGATCTATCTCGTCTTCCCGGGCCGTGAGCAGCGCACCACGTCGGAATACGGCGAACTTGTCCTGCCGCTGGCCGCGCCCGTGAACGGCGTCCCCCTTCTGAGGGAGTTGGAACTGAGGGCGGCGGTGCGCCACGACGCCTATGTCACCAAGTCGCCGCCTGCGGCGTTCGGCGCCATTCAGCTCGCCGAGCCCGACGATGCGCTGCCGCTCTTCGAGACGCTCGAGAGCCGTTTCGAAAGCACCAACTACACCTTGGCGGCCCGCTATTCCCCCTTCGAGAATGTGGTGCTTCGCGCTAGCTTCGCCACGGGCTTCCTGCCGCCCAACGTCGTGCAGTTGGGCAATCAGAGCTATACCGCGCCCTACGGCCTCGGCATCCCGGACCCGTTCCGGGGCGGGGAGGTGGTGGACTATTCCCTGACGTCCATCGGCGGGTCGGGCAATATGATGCTGCGGCCAGAGGAGTCGGAGAGCCTGTCCGCAGGCGTGATCCTGACCCCGCTGAAGGGACTGCGGTTTTCGGCGGACTACACCCGGATCGAAAAGACCGACGAGATCGGCGGTATTCCCCTGGAGTATCTGCTGGCCAATCCGGACCTGTTCCCCGGACGGGTGGTGCGCGAAACGCCGGCGGCCGACGACCCGGCCGGCTACGCCGGGCGGATCGTGTCCGTGGACGTGTCGCCCATCAACATGCTTCACTCGGAATACGAGGCGGTCGATTTCCAGATCGACTATGACCGCGATTTCGGTGACTGGGGCAGGGCGCGCTTTTACGCTCTGGCGACGTGGCAGCCCGAAACGGTTCGTCAACTCGTGCCCGGGGCGGCTGCGCTCGACTATTCCGGCAACCGCGATGGACCGCTGGAATGGCAGGGCAACGGCGGCTTCGACTGGGAGAGGGGCGCTTGGCGCGTCCGCTGGAACACCCAGTTCTACGACAGCTACAACGTCTTCTCGACCCAGGATCCCTCCTCGGCCAGCGGCGCTGCGGTGATCGACAGCGCCATCCAGTTGCAGGGCGCGGCGCGGATCCCCAGCCAGACCTACAGCGACATCCACGTCTCCTACGCCTTTGGAGATCGTGGCGGGCTGCTGGACGGCGCGCGGATATCCGCCGGCGTGCTGAACGTCTTCGACCAGACGCCGCCGGTGGTGGCGATCACCTCCTACACCCAGGCCGGGTACAGCACCTACGGCGATCCGCGCCTGCGACGCTTCAGCGTCAGCCTGACCAAGGCGTTCTGAGGGCCGTCCGGTCTTCATTCCGGGCGACGCCGGCCGGCGTCGCCCGCCCCTCTTCAAACTCTTCGACAGGATACAGTCCGATGCGTAATTCCACCGCGCTTTCGCTTGTTCTCGCCTGCCTGGCCGGCTTGCCGTCCGTCGGGTGGTCGGCCCCGGCCGCCTCTATGACGATCGCTCAATCTCCGGCGAGGGAGATCTTGCCGGTGGTGGAAATCTCCCATGAGAAGATCGTCATGCCAAACGGCTTGACCCTGATCGTGCATGAGGACCACTCGACCCCGGTCGTGTCGGTCGGCATCTGGTACCACGTCGGCAGCGCCAACGAGACCGAGGGTCGGAGCGGCTTCGCCCACCTGTTCGAACATCTGATGTTCAACGGCTCGGAAAACGCGAACACCGACTGGTTCGCCGCCATGAACGAGGTCGGCGCCACCGGCATGAACGGCACCACGGGCAATGACCGCACGAACTATTTCCAGACCGTGCCGACCGGGGCGCTGGACCGGGTGCTGTGGCTGGAGTCGGACCGGATGGGCCATCTGCTGGGCGCCGTCGACGAGGCCAAGCTGGATGAGCAGCGGCGCGTGGTGCAGAACGAGAAGCGCCAGCGCGCCAACACCCCGCTGGGCGAAGCGCCGGAAATGGTCGCCGCCGCCACCTATCCGGAAGGGCACCCCTATTCCTGGACCCCCATCGGTTCGATGGAGGACCTCGACGCGGCCAGCGTCGAAGACGTCCAGACCTTCTTCAAGCGCTGGTACGGACCCTCGAACGCCGTGCTCGTGCTGTCCGGCGATGTCACGGCCGAACAGGCGCGTGAGAAGGTCGAGCAGTATTTCGGCGACATTCCAAGCGGGCCGCCGTTGACCCGTAGTCGCGAACAGATCGCCAAGATGACCGGCGAATCCCGCGGCGAACTGGAAGCGGCCGTGGCCAACGCCATCGTCATGAAGGTGTGGAACGCGCCCGGCTGGGCCAGCGATGACGCTCAACTGCTCGAACTGGCGGCCAGGGCGCTGTCGGGCGGACCGACCAGCCGGTTGCAGAAGCGACTGGTGCGCGAGCTTCAACTCGCGTCGGAAGTCAGCGTCAACATGCAGAAGCTGGAGTTGGGGTCCCAGTTCGTCGTCCAGGCGACCGTCCGGCCGGGCGTGGAATTGAGCGACTTGGAAGCCGCGTTGGATACGGAAATGGCCGGCTTCCTGGCCGAGGGGCCTTCAGCCGAAGAGCTGGAGCGCATCAAGTTCGACTATTACTCGAGCTCGGTTCGCGCGATGGTCTCCACCATGTCAAAGGCGTCCACCCTGGCCGAGGGTGAGCTTTACGCCGGTTCGCCGGACTTCTATCGGCATCGCCTGGAGACGATCTACGCGGCCTCGCCCGCGGCGGTCCGGGACACGGCGCGACAATGGCTGTCCGACGGCGTCTATGTGCTCGAGGTTTCGCCGCAGCCGACCTATACGGCGTCGGCGACTGGTGCGGATCGCACGACGCCGCCGGCGGTCGGCGCTCCAGCCGCCTTCGCCTTGCCGCCCCTGCAGCATGCGACCCTGTCGAACGGCCTTAGGATCGCCCTGGCCGAACGTCACGATGTTCCCACGGTGGATCTGTCCATGATCTTCGATATCGGGTCGCTGCCGGACCGCGACCCGGCGTCGGTGGGCCTGTCGACGGCCATGGCCCTGGCGACCACGGGCACCACCAGTCTCAGCGAACTGGAGATCGCGGCGCGCCGGCAGGCGCTGGGCGCCTCGATCGGCTGGCAGACGAACAGCGAGTACTCGCGTTTCGGTCTCGGCGCCCTCAAGCTCAAGTTGGAGGATTCGCTGGACCTGTATGCGGACATCCTGAAGAACCCGACCTTCCCGGAAGCCGAATGGGACCGGCTGCGCGCGATCTATGCGGCGAGTTATGAGGACAACAAGCGCTCGCCGGCAGGCAAGGTCGGAATGGTCTCGCCGGCGCTGAATTACGGAGCGGATCATCCGTACGCCCAGCAGTTCACGCCCGAGATCGCGTCCCGGCTGACCACGGATGACTTCCGCCGCTTCTATGACCAATGGATCCGGCCGGACCTGGCGACCCTGTTCATCGTGGGAGACACCACTATGGAGGAGATCACGCCCCTGCTGGAGGCCCGTCTGTCCGACTGGCGCGCGCCCGCCGGCCCCGCTCCGGTGAAGCCCCCGTTGCCGGCGGTTCAGCCCCGCGCGGGCGTTCGGGTCGTGCTGATCGATCAACCCGGCGCCGAATCCAGTCTGGTCCTGGCCGGCCAGGCCGGGCCGCTTCGAAGCGATCCCGATTACGAAGTGTTCGATCTGGTCAATACGCTGGTCGGCGGTTCGTTCACGTCGCGCCTGAACATGAACCTTCGAGAGGACAAGGGCTGGTCCTATGGCGCGCGGTCCGAGCTCGATGCGGGCCGGTTTCTCGGTCGCGTCAGCGTCGGCGCGGCGGTGCAGACCGACAAGACAGCTGAGGCGATGCGGGAGATCGATCGGGAAATCCGCGAACTCGGCACCACCCGTCGACCCACGGGACAGGAGATCCTTGAAGCGCGCAACGACATGCTGTTGGGGATGCCGGCCCGCCTTCAGGGCAGCGGCGGCGTCCTGGGTCTGTATCGGACGGCCTACGAGCACAATCTCCCCGACGATTATTGGAACGCCTATGTGCCGCGCATTCAGGCCCTGACGCCGAGCCAGATCGAGTCTGCCGCCGCAAGGCTCTACGATCCCTCGACGCTAACCTGGATCGTGGTGGGCGACCTCGGCGAGATTGAAGCCGACGTCCGGGCGCTTGGACTGGGCGCAGTCGAGGTTGTGGACGTCGAGGGACATCGGATCCGGTAGGTTCAGGTCGGCTGTCTTTCCTTCGGCGCCTTGATGGCGGCAGGGCGTGAGGGCGATCGCCGCCCTCACGCCTCACGTCAGACGCCGGCGGCCAGTCGGCGCCGGATGCGGTTCTATGCTGGCCAACGCCGAGCGCAGATCCTCAGCGTCACATTTCCAGGCTAGTGACACCGCCCGAACCGGTCTGGGCTCGCGCCCGGACCGCCGACCAGCCCTGGCGGATTCTCCCAGTTGGTTCCCGGACCGCCCCTTGGACCCGGCGGGTTCCAGTCTGGATCGTGCCAGCACGGACCCGTTTGGTTCCACCAGCCGTAGACCGGATGGTAGTAGCCGTAGGCAGGCGAATAGTAGTAGCCGGCCGGCCGAGCCACGAACACATACCGTTGGCCGTTCCAGCGATAGATCCGGTCAGGCGAGGCGCCGGGGCCGCCTTTTGTTCCTGGCGGATTTTCCCAGTTCGTGCCCGGACCGCCAGACCAGCCGGGAGGATTGTTGTCCTGAGCGACGGCGGGGGTCACACACACTGCGGCCCCGAGGATCGCCGTTAGGGCGTATCTGAGTTTCATCTTCGTCTCCGATAGTTCGGCCGATGCAATCGGCTCGTGATCTCAGCCCGATCCCAAGTCTGCCCCGGGTTTGGTGGTGATGAGCGGCCGACCTGTAACGGCGTGTATCGGTCCCGCCCGAAGGGTTCGGGGCGGACGCGTGATCGCCGGCTCGGCATAGGCGACCTTCCATCTGGGCGGTTCGCCGAACTTCGCCGCCCCGGGCGGCGTCGTTCAAGGGCGCCCGGCAGAGCGGCCGGGGACGAGGCGTATCGGACCGACGAACTTAATCTTCTCTCGCTCGTCGGCGGCCGCCGCTACGACATGACGCGGCCACGCGAACTCGGCGCGCGCCTAGGCTACGCCCTCTGAGGGCTCGGGCGCCGCCTTGGCCCCGGGGCGTTCGCGTCGCGTGGGTCACCGGCGCTCTAGCCGATACTGGGGATCGGGGTTCGACTGGATCCCGGCTCCGGCCACCCGTTGATCGGCCGCCCGTCGATCAGCGGCGTCGAAATAGACGTTGACGGCGGGCGGGATGATGAAGATCAGCGAAATATAGATGACGATCAGGATCACGCAGACGAGTTCGGGCGACGCCCAGATGCGCCGCCTTAGGGTGGAGAGGGAGGATGCGCGCACCGGCCTCACCACCCGCCCGCCACCGTTCGCGTCACCAACCCGGTCGAGTGGGTGACGAGCACGAAACTGGTGTCGGCGTAATACCAGCCATGGCCGGGCGGAGCCGGCGGCAGGCCATAGCGGGCCGGCGTGACGACGACGTAGCGCCTGAGGGTCGGCGGGTAGTGGGCGCCCACGACCCAGACGCCGCCCGGGGGGCGGTAGACGATCGGATAGTAGCCGTGACCGGGCGCGTAGGCGTAGCCGGGTCTGGGACCCCGATAGCCGACAAAGTCGGTTTGGGACCGCCACCAGCCAGGCCGGCCGCGGTCCACGATGATGACCGACGGCGGGCGAGGCGGATGCGAGGCGGGACCGCCCTTGGCGCCGGGAGGGTTTTCCCAGTTGGTTCCGCGACCGCCCCGTCCTCCGGGCGGATTTCCATCCTGGGCGACGGCGGTGGTCGCAAGGGTTGCGGCTGCGATGGCGACCGACAGGGCGTATCTGAGTTTCATCTTCGTCTCCGTTCGTTCGGCCGATCCATTCGGCCCGTCCTTCAGCCCGATCCGGAGTGTGCCTCGGAAACGTACGAACGCGGCGGCGATCTGTAACGCCATGTATCGACCGGCCTGAGACGGCTCCCTCCGCCCGGCTTTCCCACACAAGACGACGCCGTCCTCTGCGCCGTAGGCGCCCTCGCCGGTCCGGTCGGACCGAAGCGGGACTCCTAGTCTATGCGCCCCGTCACGGTCGCGTTCGGCCCGTCTGTCGGACAGGCGACAGCCCATGATCTGCCCGATCTCAGCCCGCCTCTTGATGTGGCGAAGATGTGACATATCAAAGTCGTTGAAAAAGCGCGTCCAGAATTTGGTCGAATACAGATCAGATTCAGCCCCTACTGAGCTTGCGGCTTAGTATATTGCAACATCATTACATCTTCTGTCTAATGTAGATGCTTTGTTACTTGCTTGTATTGAAGCCGATCAATCCTGTAACAAAACCAAGCGGGGACACCCATGTATTTCAACTCTTGCAAGGCGCGGCTTCTGGCCAGCGGCGTCGCGCTTGCGGCCGCAGGCGTCACATCATCGGCCTTCGCTCAGGACGCGGCGCCGCAGACCGCCGAGGAGGTCGGCGAGATCGTGGTGACGGGTTCGCGAATTCGCCAGGCGAATCTCACCACCACCAGTCCCGTGACCCAGGTGACGTCTGAAGACATCGCCGTCGCGGGCGTGTCGCGTATCGAGGATCTGGTCACCCAACTGCCCCAGGCGTTCGCCGCGCAGAATTCGAGCGTCTCGAACGGCGCGTCCGGCACCGCCACAGTGTCGCTTCGCAACCTCGGCGCCGCGCGCACCCTGGTTCTGATCGACGGACGGCGCATGGGATACGGCTCCCCGAATGACGTCGCAGCCGACCTCAACCAGATCCCCGGCGCCTTGGTCGATCGCGTGGACGTCCTGACCGGGGGCGCCTCCGCCGTCTACGGCTCGGACGCCATTGCAGGGGTGGTCAATTTCGTCATGAAGAAAGACTTCGAGGGCGTGCAACTCGACGCGAAGTACGGCTTCTATCAGCACCACAACGACTATGACGGCGACGGCGATATTCGCGAGGCGATCGAGGACCGCGCCGCCACCAACGCATCGCAGTTCCAGCTTCCCGACGACCATGTCGTCGATGGCGAAAGCACGGACATCACCCTGACCCTGGGCGTCTCCTCGCCCGACGGGCGCGGCAACGTCACCGCCTACGCCGGCTATCGCCAGAACAACCCGGTGCTCCAGGCCGACCGTGACTATTCGGCCTGCGCCATCGCGGCCCCCGCCTCTGGCGACACCTATGACTGCGGCGGGTCAGGCACCACCTACCCGGGCCGATTCATCGCCTCGACGGGCGACTTCACCCTGGGCGCCGATCAGACCTTCGTGCCCTATTCGCCCACGACCGACGCCTACAACTATGGGCCGCTCAACTACTACCAACGTCCTGATGAGCGCTACACCTTCGGCGCGCTGGGCCGCTACCAGATCAACGACAGGGCCGAAGCCTACGCCCAGTTGATGTTCACCGACTATTCGTCGGTCGCCCAGATCGCGCCGTCCGGCGACTTCTTCAACACCTCGAGCATCAACTGCGACAATCCGCTGCTCTCGAGCCAGCAGGCGACGACCATCGGCTGTACGCCGGCCGACATCACGGCCGGCGACTCGGTGGACCTTCTGATCGGACGGCGCAATGTGGAGGGCGGCCCACGCCAGGATATCCTCGACTACGAATCCTACCGCCTGGTCGGCGGCGTGCGCGGCGACGTGTCCCAAGCGTGGAGCTATGACGTCACCGGCCAGTTCTCGAAGGTCCGGCTGTCCCGCGTCTACACCAACGACTTCTCGGTCACGCGCCTGAACCGGTCTCTGGACGTGGTCAGCGTCGACGGCGTGCCGACCTGCCGCTCCGTCGTCGACGGCACCGATCCGGACTGCGTGCCCTATGACATCTTCTCCGAAGGCGGCGTGACGCAGGAGGCTCTGGACTATCTTCAGATCCCGCTCGTCCAGACGGGGGAAACGACCCAGCAGATCCTGACGGGCGCGATGACCGGCGATCTTGGGCAATACGGCGTCCAGTCGCCGTTCGCGGCAAGCGGCGTGCAGGTCGCCTTCGGCGCCGAATATCGCCGTGACGCCCTCTCCACCATCACCGACGCCAGCTTCGCCGCCGGCGACGGCGCCGGCCAGGGCGGGCCGACCATCGGCGTCAGCGGTGCGACGGAGGTGATCGACGCCTTCGCCGAGGTGCAGGCGCCGCTGATCGACAACCTTCCCGGCGTCTATTCCGCCTCGATCAACGCCGCCTATCGTCGCTCGGAATATGCGAGCTTGTCGACGGACACCTTTACGGTCGGCGCCGACTATGCGCCGATCGAGGCCTTGCGCCTGCGCGCCAGCTATTCGAAGGCGGTGCGCGCGCCCAATGTGTTGGAGCTCTATTCCGCCCAGGGCGCCGCTCTGTTCACGATGAACGCCGACCCCTGCGGCGCGGCCATGACCGCGACGCTCGAGCAATGCGTCGCCACCGGCATGTCGGCCGAGGACTACGGCAGTCCGACCGTCGACAACTCCGCCAACCAGTACAATTCGCTGACCGGCGGTAATGAGGACCTTGATCCGGAGACGGCCAAGACCTTCACCATCGGCGCCGTTATTGCGCCGCCTGCGGTGCCGGGCTTCAGCCTCTCCGTCGACTATTTCAACATCGAGGTCGAGGATCTGATCTCCACGGTGGGCGCGGCGAACACCCTGTCGCTCTGCTATGACGACAATGATGCGGCGGCCTGCGCCCGCATCAACCGCGACGCGGGGACGGGATCGCTCTGGCTCGGCGACGGCTATGTCGAAAACCTGTCGATCAACATCGGCGGCCTCAAGACCAGCGGCCTGGACGTCAACGCCGCCTACCGGCTTGACCTGGCCGACGTGGGCCTGGCGCAGTCCGGCGCTGTGGCGTTCGCCTTCACCGGCACCTGGCTGGACACCCTGGAGACGGACACGGGAACCCAGACGGCCAGCTCGGTCTACGACTGCGTGGGCTATTTCGGCTCGGATCAATGCGGGTCGCCCAATCCCGAATGGCGTCACCGTGCGCAGATGACTTGGCGGTCGCCTTGGGCGGTCGATCTGACGGCGACCTGGCGTCACATCGGCGCCGTCGATTTCGGATCGAGCCTGACCGGCCCTGTGGAGGGGCAACTCGATTCCGAGCTGGACGCCATGAACTACTTCGACCTGGGCGCCGCCTGGCGCGTCACGGAGACAGTGCAGGCGCGGGTGGGGATCAACAACCTGCTGGACAGCGATCCGCCAGTCTCCGCCTCAGGCGCGAACGGCAACACCTACCCCGCTCTGTATGATGCGCTGGGACGGTACATGTTCGTGAACATGACGGCGAACTTCTGACGGTCGGCGCACGGAGCGCCCTGGCGCTCCGTGCGCCGCATCCGCAAGGGCCGGCCGGCCGTAGGGGGGCGGCCGGCCTTTGCGAGTGATGTCGGCGTCCGGCTATCCGCAGTTGGATGACATGGACGCGCGTCGCCGCGAGGGACGAAGCGGTCCCCAGAACGACGAGTGCTCAACTCGTCTGGTCGCGCGCTGGAGCGCTGCTTGCGGGGTGAGCCTCTACCCGAATGAATCCGGGTTCGACGGTCTTGCGCCTTAGGTCCCAAGACCAAGGCCGCGGGCCAGCTCAGCGATTTCGTCGCGGCCGATGGAGCCGTCACGGTTACGGTCGACACTGGCGAAACGCTCGTCGCCGATGGCGCGAAACTCGGCGGCGTCGATCGCCCGATCGCCGTTGCGATCGATGGCGCGCAGCTTCTGGATCTGGTCCATGCTCGGGCGACGTTGAGGCTGTGACGCGCCCTCGGGGCGCAGGGCGCGCAGTTCGGTCATGGCCAGGCGCCCATCGTGATCGGCGTCCGCCTGGGCGAAGCGGCCCTGCCGCGCAGCGTCGAACTCGGCCCGCGTCAGGCGTCCGTCGCCATCGACGTCTGCTTTTTGGAACAGGGCCTGGGCGGCCTGGGGTGCGGCGGTCTGGGCTACGGCGCCGCCGGCGGCCAAAACCGTGGCCAGGGCGGGGATCAGAAAGGTTTTCATGGCAGGATCCTATTATCTGAAGGAGGGGCCCCGACCGCGCGCTCGAGGAACACGGTCGGGGCGACGGGCGAAGGCGGAGGGGGGAGGAGTCCTTCGCCCGAAACGGATCAAGTCGGCCCCAGACGTCTTCAGCGGCTGGGGAGGCGCTGAACTGGCGTCTGCGTCCGGCCTGTTCCGGATGTCGTCATACTGCCCGATCGCGTCGCCGTAGGTATGTCGGATCGGCCCCGTCGTGTAACAGCATGTATCGAGCCGACGTCGGCGCCGAGGGGGGCTAGAAGGCGAAGGTTGCGCGAATGAGGAAGCTGTAGCGGACATAGTCCTCCAGCAGTTGCGCATCGCCGGAAACGGTGAAGGAACTCAGGGCGTTGCCCATCGCCAAGCCCAAACCCACGACCGGGCCGCCGCCCTGCAGGGGCTCGCCCGTCAAGGCGAAGGAGTCGCCGCCGCTGACGTAACGGGCGGTGGTCTCGTCGTAGTCGGACGAGAAGACCTGTTTCCAACCCAATTTCAACTCGGGGCGAACGCCCTGATCCGCACCGAAACCATAGCCGATCTTCAGCGCGGCCGTTCCGCTGGCCACATGGCCGGTGCGGCCGTCGATCTCCAGGTCGAAGGCCTCGCCGCCTCCGGACTCGGTGCGCGAAGACTCCGTCAGTCTGAAGAACTCGGCATAGGCTTCGGGACGGAGCGACAGTCGGCCGATGCGGCGCTCGTAGGCGACGCCGCCGGCGGCCGACAAGGTGTAGCCGTCCCACTCGGCTACGGAAGTCACATAGACATCGTCGCCCACGAGGCTTCGCGTGCTTTCGAAGGCGGCGTAGCCGACGGCGCCGCGCGCCCATCCCGTCCAGCCTCGCGCCTGGGCGCGCCAATACAGCCCCAGTTCAAGCAGGTTGGAGGACAGTTGTTCCTCGGCCTCGGCCTCCGGATCTTCCAGTTCGGAAGCGGCGAGGGCGACGGATACGCCAAGGGCGCCGACCCGGGTCATTCTTTCATAGCCCCCGGCGATGCCGAAGCCTTCCGCGCGATAGCCGTAGGTGTCCGTCTTGTCCTTGTCCTCGTAGAAGTTGATCTCCTGCACCCAGGCGCTAGCCTCGCCGAGCGCGGCGGTGTTGGGGCGGCCCGCCAGGGCTTGGGTCACGGCGTCGATCCCGCTGGCCAGGGACATGAGCGTGCCGCCGGAATGGTCGGGCAGGGTCTGCTCATAGAGGTTCATGAAGTCCTCCCGGTTGGTCTGGGCGAGGAAGGCGTCCATCACCTCCTCGTCACGGCCGAGGGCGTTGTAGAAGGCGTCATAGCCCGAGCTCTCCACGCCGGAGAGCGCCATCTCCGTGGTTGATCGGGGGCGCAGGGTTACATCGACCGTGCCCGCCGCCTGGTCCGCCGTGTAGCTGGACACGATCATGTAGGGCGACTCCCCGCTGAGATCGCCGCCCTGGACGTCGCCGTAGGAGAGCGAGCCGGCGGTCACGAGGCGGAAGGTCTCGCCGTCGGCGTCCACCAGGGAGTCGAGGTGCAGGCTGATCGTGGAGCCGTCGGCGAAGGCAGCGGCGCCGGACACGACGTAGTCGCCAGCCGTACCGGCGGCAGGGTCTACCGTGAAGAAGATCTCGCCGCCGTTCCCCACCGTCAGGCTCGTTGCGTTCAGCGTCTCGCCCTGCAGGCCGCGCAGCTCGCCCTCCGAAACCGTGATGTCGAGCAAGCCGTCCGCATCAGACAAGGCGCCCTCGTAGGTGGCGCCGCCGCTGATGGATAACGTGTCCGCGCCCGCGCCCATGGACAGGTCGCCGATCACAATGCCGTTGCGGATGTCGACCACGTCCGCGCCCGAGCCCAGCAGGATGTCGCCAATGATCGCGGGCTCCAAGGCGTTGACGACGCCGTCATTGTCGTCGTCGTTGTCTTCATCGTCCTCGGCGTCGGGAAGGCCGTCGTCGTCGTCGTCGGGGTCTTCGCCGTCGGCCAGGCCGTCCCCGTCATAGTCCGTCAGCGGGTCGGCGGGCGGCGCCGCCTGGGTCAGGGCGACGCCCGCGGTATTGGCCGAGAAGTTGATGGCGATGGTCTGGCCGGTGATGGTCTCATCGGTGGTGTCGTCGTCGTCGTCATTGTCGGTGGCGATGATGGCGGCGACGATACTGCCCGTATTGGTCAGGCTTGAGACTGTTCCGCTGGCGTCGTTGATGGCCACGGCGTCGCCGGCCTCGCCGTAGATGTAGGCCGCGATCGTCCCGCTGTTGTCCAGGCTGGACAAGGAGGCGGTCGCGTCGATCTGGAGGGCCGTGGCGGTATCGAGATTTTCCGTGGTCGCGCTGGCTGTCATTGAACCGCTGTTGACCAGGGCCGGGAGGTCGGCACCCGACGACAGCTGGACGGTCGTGGCGTTCGCCTCGTAAGCGCTTGCAGAGATCGCGCCTTCATTGAGGAACCCGCCTTCGATGCGGGTGGAGCCTGTTCCGCCCCCGATCAGAACAGCGGTCGCCTCGATATCGTCGAAGACGCCGGAGGCGGCGATCGTGCCCTGGTTGATGAGGCCATGCGCGGCGTCGTCCAGGTCGTAGGCGCCGATGACGATGTCGCCGGTTGCGGCCCCGATCACCAGGGCCGGGGCCGAGCCAAAGGTGGTCAGGCTGGCCGTTCCCTCGTCCTCGTCGAGGAGGCCGTCGCCGTCGCGGTCGTCGTCGTCGGTATTTTTCACGCCGTCGGCGTCGTCATCCTCGTCCCCGTTGCGGACGCCGTCGTCGTCGTCGTCGCCGTCCTCGCCATCGTAGTCGGAATAGGCGGGCGCCGCGCCAAGAAAGACGCCGCCGCCGACACTCGCCGACACCTGGACGGCCGGTCCGCCCTGCAACAGGTCGTCGGCGTCGAGGTCTTCCAGATAGAGGGACTCGTCAGACAGTTCGACGCCGTCGGCCGCCTCATCGTCGAGGTCGGCGATCGACGGCGGCCGATAGGCGTAGCGATAGCCGGTGCTCGAGACGGAGGACTGAATCTGGAGGGCGCCGGAAACGCTTGCCTCGACCGAGACGCCCACCGCGTCCTCGCCGGTGACGGCGACGCTGCCGCCGCTCAGAAACACGTCGCCGTCCATATCGCCGGCGACACGGATGCCGACGGTGCGGTCGCCGGTGACGGAGATGGAGCCGAGGACGGTCAGGTCGCCGACCAGTGCGCTCTCGATGGAGACGCCGGTGGAGTCATTGCCCTCGAGGTAGAGGCTGCCTGTATCCTCCATGAGAATGTCGCCGGTGCGGACCCCGTCTCCCGAGACGCGAACGCCATATCGCGCGCCGCCGCTGGCGAACGGCCCGTCGCCATCGCCGTCCTCGTCCTCGTCCTCGAAGTCGATGTCGTCGGTGATCGAGATCGCGCCGCCGAGGGTCAAGTCGCCGGCATGTCCCGCCTCGAGCAGGACGCCGGTGGCGCCGTCGGCCGCCTCCTCCATGATGATGGCGGAGCCTTCCTCCAGAACGATCGTATTGTCGGAATCGCCCGTGATGGCGACACCGCGCGCCACCTCGACCGCGCCGTCCCCGGAGACGATCACATCCGCCGCGGCGCCCCCGGAAACGGTCGAGGTCAGGACTGGCGTTGTCCGCGTGTTGGAGATCGTCACCTGGGCCTGGGCGGCCGAAGCCGCAAAGAGGGGCGCGAGGGCGGCTGCCGTGGCCAACCGTATAGTCATGTGAGCACAAATCCCGACGACATCATTGTCGAGCGCGACAGTCACCGGCGCCGGTGGCGGTTGTGCGGTGGCTTTGTTTCAGGACTTATGCAGAAAGACCGAGAAGAGTGTCGTTATGTTGCAACGCCAGTGCGATGACGAGCGGGTTACTTTCGAACGACTGCCGAGGTGAAGACATAGCCCTTGTCATGTCGCGTATGGATCAAGGCGCTGCCGTGAAGACCCTGTCTAAGCTTGCGTCGCAGACGGTGGATCAGCAGGTCGACGATCCTGGCGGTCTTGCCGGTGTCGTCGAGCTGTGCGGCCTGCTTCAGGAAAGGGCGCGTAAGCAGGACGCCGGGGTTGTTGGCGAAGGTCGCCAGAAGAAGCAACTCCCGGTGGGTCAAGGCCACCGACTGGCCCTCTGGCGTGAGCAGGCCGTGGTAGGCGGGTCGGAGCCGCCATCCGCTGAAGCACAGATCGCCCGGCCGCTCGTCCACGGCCTGAAGTGGTCGCGACAGGGCGCGCATATGCGCCAGGAGCTCGCGCCGGCTGAAGGGACGGGCCAGATACCGGTCGGCCCCGCGGTCCAGGGCGGCCACGCGGGCGGAGACGGTGTTTCGCGTGCCGGTGACGATGATCGGCGGCCGGCGAGGAAAGCGGCGCTGATGGCACTGGTCGAGCAAGGACGACTGGAGGTCGCCGTTGGCGTCGCCGATGTCCAGGAGCGCCAGGTGTATGTCCTGCTCCTCCAGCAGGCGCTCGACCGCGTCCGGGCAGGCCGCCTCGTGGACCTCGAACCCTTCTCCGTCGACGTAGTCGCGCAGGGACTGACCGGGCGGAGACGGTCGCTCGAACACCATGATGGCCGGCAATTCGGTCTGGAGAGGCGCCATAGGTTCGCTTTCTGTCGACGCGCGAACAGCACGCGTCGTCACGCGGCATCACAGTCTAGAACCTCGGTCGTGTGATGGCGGATTTGTTGCAGGCAGCCTTCGTTCGCGCGTCGGTCGTGTCGGAAATCAACCGAGCGACCGTATGCAACCTGTAGCGGACGGCGAGCCAAAACGGCGGCGGCGGCGGCGGCGAGCACGACCCCTGCGCGACGCCTCTTCCAACAGCCTCGGCAATACGACAGGCGTGAGGCTTGATGAGCTCGGGATCGGCCGGTCTCCAACTTCAGTCAGACTCTGTCTGTGCTGGATCGCAGCCTGATCAATCAGGACCTCCGAGGGATTTCCACACCCAAACGCGTCCGGATCGTAGAGCGAGACGCGATCTCCATTCCGCACCCGCGAAGGGAAAGGGTCATGTCTTTAGCCCTAAGAAATCGTCCGACATCACTTGGCTGAACATAAATGTGCTCTCACCGGCGTGTAATTGTCGGGATATCCGGTCTTTTGTGTCTGGATTGAAACAAATGACCGTCAAAAAGGGCCCGAACTATTGGAAGACGCCTCCCGTATTTTGGTCGTGGACGATGACGCAGGCATTCGCGACGTCCTCGGCGACTATCTTTCGCAGCATGGCTTCATCGCCTACCAGGCGGCCTCGGCGCGCGAGATGGATGATGTCCTGGCGGCCACGCAAATCGATCTGATCTGACGTGCCCCCCTCTGGTCCCTTGATCATTGTGAGAGCCCAGGGGGTTGATAGCCGATCTGCGTCGCCGGCGGGAGCGGCCGTGCGGCGGAGCTGATCAAGTTGCGCAGCCGAACGGCCGCGGG
>JAEXZS010000054.1 GCA_023451375.1 Pseudomonadota bacterium | reverse complement strand
TCGAGGCGATGGCGACGCCCGGGCATGCGTCCAATCACATGGCGTTCGTGCTGAGGGAGGAGAACGCCCTGTTCTGCGGCGACCATGTGATGGGTTGGGCGACCACGGTGGTGGCGCCGCCGGACGGCGACATGGCGGATTACATGCAGAGCCTGGATGCGGTGATCGCGCGGAGCTTCTCGACGCTGTACCCGACGCATGGAGCGCCGATCACCGAGCCTGAGCCGTTCCTCCAGGCCTATCGCGAGCACCGGGTGCGGCGCGAGTCCCAGGTGCTGAAGCGGCTGGAGGCCGGCGACGAGACGATCGAGCAGATGCTGCCGCGTCTCTATGTCGGGATCGACAAGAGACTGTGGCCGGCGGCGGCGCTGTCGGTGCTGGCGCACCTGATCAAGCTGGTCGAGGAGGGGGTCGCGACGGCGTGGCCCTCCCCTACCCTCTCGGCGGAGTTCCAGTTGGTCTAGAGGGCCAGCATCGAGCGGTCGATGCTGGCGATGGAACGGGCGCCGGTCAGGGTCATGGCCACCCGCATTTCCTTCTCGAACAGGTCCAGCAGATTGGCCACGCCCGCCTGGCCCTCCGCCGCCAGCGCATAGACGAAGGCGCGGCCCAGCATGACGGCGTCGGCGCCCAGGGCCACGGCGCGCACCACGTCCAACCCGTTGCGGACGCCCGAATCGACCAGGATGCGCAGGTCGCCCTTCACCGCATCGGCGATGGCCGGCAGGGCGCGCGCGGAGGACAGCACGCCGTCCAGTTGCCGTCCGCCATGGTTCGACACAACGATGCCGTCGGCCCCGAAGCTGACGGCGTCACGCGCGTCCTCGGGATCGAGGATTCCCTTGATGATCATCGGCCCGTCCCAGAAGTCGCGGATCCACTCCAGGTCCTTCCACGAAATCGACGGGTCGAAGTTGGCGCCGAGCCAGCCGATGTAGTCGGCCAAGCCCGTCGGCTTCCCGAGGAAGGCGGAGACATTGCCGAGATCGTGCGGCGTTCCTTTCAGCCCTACGTCCCAGGCCCAGGCGGGATGGGTCATCGCCTGGATCATGCGCCGCAACGGCCCGTTCGGCCCGCTCATGCCCGAATGCGCGTCGCGGTACCGGGCGCCCGGCACCGGCATGTCGACGGTGAAGACCAGCGTCTTCACGCCCGCCGCCTTGGCTCGTTCCAGCGCGCTCTTCATGAAGCCCCGGTCGCGCAGGACATAGAGCTGGAACCACATCGGCCGATCGATCGCGGGTGCGACCTCCTCGATGGCGCAGACCGACACCGTCGACATTGTGAATGGGACGCCCCGCGACGCCGCCGCCCTGGCCGCCTGGACCTCGCCGCGGCGGGCGTACATTCCGGTCAGGCCGACGGGCGCCAGCACGATCGGCAGGCGCAGGATCTCGTCGAACAGCCGGGTCTCCAGGCTGAGTTCGCCCATGTCGCGCAGCACCCGCTGGCGCAGGGCGATGCCGCGGAAGTCCTCGACGTTCCGCTTCAGCGTCTGCTCGGCGTAGGCTCCGCCGTCTATGTAGTGGAACAGGAAGGGCGGCAGCTTGCGCCGCGCGGCCTCGCGATAGTCGTCCGGCGAGGAGATGATCACGACCGCTGCCTATTGGAAGTTGGCGAAGGCGCCGCCGTCGACCAGCAGCGCCGCGCCGGACATGTAGCCGGCCATGTCGGAAGCCAGGAAGGCGACCACCGAGGCGATGTCCTCGGGCCGACCCAGCCGGCCAAGCGGGATACGGGCCTCCATGTATTCGCGCTTCTTCGGATCGGCCAAGTCGTCCTTGTTGATGTCCGTGGCGATGGTGCCGGGCAGCACAGAGTTGCAGCGGATGCCATGCTTGCCCAAGGCGAGGGCGCACGACTGCATCAGGCTGAGCACGCCCGCCTTGGTCGGGGTGTAGTGGGTCTGCATCTCGCCGCCTACGAGGGCGGATATCGAGCTGATCGCCACGATCGCGCCGCCCTGCCCCTGCTTCACCATCTGGTTGGCGGCGGCCTGGGTCATGAAGTAGGCGCCGTGGAGATTGACCTCCATCGTGCGGCGCAGGGTCTCTACCGGCATGTCTAGGAAGGCGTGGAACGGGCAGATGCCGGCGTTGGAGACGAAGACGTCGACACGGCCCAGGGCCTCCACGGCTCGCTCGACGAAGGCCGCCGCGCTTTCCGGCAGGGCCACGTCGCCGTCCACCGCGATCGCCCTGCGGCCCAGCCTTTCAACCTCCGCCACCACCTCGGCCGCCGCATCCGCGTCGCGGAAGGTGTTGATGGCGACATTCGCGCCCTGCCGCGCCGCCTCGAGGGCCGTCGCCCGGCCGATGCCCCGCGATGCGCCCGTGACCAGGACGACCTTGTTCTCAAGCAGCATGCGGGCTCCGGCGTTTCATTCTGTGATCAGGATTTGGGGGTCCAGCCCAGGTCGGCGCTGATGGCGTTGGCCGCGCCGGTGACCGTCTCGGTCAGCTCGGCCATCCGGGCGTCGGACATGTACTGGGCGGCGGAGGAGACGCTCAGCGCCGCCACGATCTGGCCGTCCACCGAGCGAATCGGCGCGGCGACGCAGCGGATCTGATCTTCGTTCTCTTCCAGATCGAAGGCGTAGCCCTTCTGGGCATAGCCGCGCATCCGTTCCAGCCACACGGCGCGCTTGGCGGAATCGAAAGGCGCGCCTTCGGGAGCGTAGTAGTCGGTCCACTCCGGCTCGCTCTTGTCGAGGATCAGCGCCTTGCCCAGGCCGGTCGAAGCGATCGGATGCCGTTCCCCCAGCCGCGAGCCGATGTTGATCCGCCGACGGCCCGGCACCTTGTCGAGGTACAGCGCATGGCGACCGTCAAGCACGCCCAGATGAACCGTGTCTTCGGTGGCGGCGGACAGTTGCTCCAGCCAAGGCCGGGCGACGCGCGGCAGGTGCATCTGCTGGCTCGCCGCATGACCCAGCTCCAGCAGCTTCGGCCCCAAACTGTAACCCTCGCGCGGGCGGAACGACAGCAGGCGCCGGTCGACGAGGGCCGAGGCCAGGCGGTGCGTTGTGCTGCGGGTCAGCTCCAATTTTTCCGACAGTTCCGTCAGCGGCAGGGCGCCGTCGATCAGGGCGTCGATCACGTCCAGCCCACGCAGCAGAGTCTGGCTGCCGGACGCCTTGGCGCCGACTTCTTCTTCTCCATCGACCTGCGCGGTCTTGATTGACGCCGTTCGTCCCATTTCGTAATCCTCATTCTCAGAATGTAGCAAAACGCGCAAGTCACCCTGTTCGGGGGTTGTGAGTTTGACGCGGCTGACGGAGGAAAGCCAGTGCTATCCCGCATTATGGGAGCAGATCGCCAAACGACGGTGATCTGCCGATGAGCCGCCTGCCGAAGATCAAACACGTCCGCGCCTTCGTCGTGAAGAACGACGGGACGGGCGGCGGCGCCGACTATCACGACCAGGGCGACGGTCACTGGATCGACGATCACATCGCCACGCCGATGGCGAAATATCCCGAGTACCGCCAGAGCCGCCGCAGCTTCGGCATCAATGTGCTGGGCACGCTGGTGGTGGAGATCGAGGCCGAGAACGGCGTCATCGGTTTCGCGGTGACGACCGGCGGCGAACCCGCCGCCTATATCGTTGAAAAGCATCTGGCCCGCTTCCTTGAGGGCCGCGACCCGTCCGAGGTCGAGAAGATCTGGGACCAGATGTATTTCTCGACCCAGTATTACGGCCGCAAGGGTCTGGTCGTGAACGCCATCTCCGGCGTCGATCTGGCGCTGTGGGACCTGCTGGGCCGCCTGCGTCAGGAGCCGGTCTTCGCCATGCTGGGCGGTCCGGTGCGCGACGAGCTGACCTTCTACGCCACCGGCGCGCGGCCCGACAAAGCCAAGGAACTGGGCTTCATCGGCGGCAAGATGCCCCTGCACCACGGCCCGGCCGAGGGTGAAGAGGGCCTGCGCAAGAACCTGGCCGAGCTTGAGGCCATGCGGAACGCCTGTGGCGACGACTTCTGGCTGATGTTCGACTGCTGGATGGCGCTGGATCTGAATTACGCCACGCGCCTGGCGCACGAGGCGCACAAGCTGGGCCTGAAGTGGATCGAGGAGGCGCTGAGCCCCGACGACTACTGGGGCTATCAGGCGCTGAAGAAGAACGCGCCCAAGGGCATGCTGGTCACCACCGGCGAGCACGAGGCCACCCGCTGGGGTTTCCGCATGCTGCTGGAAATGGAATGCTGCGACATCATTCAGCCCGACGTGGGCTGGTGCGGCGGCGTGACCGAACTGCAGAAAATCTCGGCCCTGGCCGACTCAAAGGGCGTGCTGATGATCCCGCACGGCTCGTCCGTCTACAGCTACCACTTCGTCGTGACCCGCCATAACAGCCCGTTCGCCGAGTTCCTGATGATGGCGCCCGGCGCCGACGAGGTCGTGCCGATGTTCCATCCGCAGTTGATCGGCGAGCCCGTACCCGTCAACGGCAAGCTCAAGGTGCCCGACACGCCCGGCTTCGGCGTCGAGCTGAACCGCGACATCGCCCTTCACCGTCCCTACGCACGCTAAGACAAGAAGAGACCTCCCCAGATGAAACTGCTGCGTTATGGCCCCAAGGGTCAGGAAAAGCCCGGAACCCTAGACGCCGAGGGCCGCATTCGCGACCTTTCGGGCGTGGTCGCCGACATCACGCCGAACCAGCTCTGGGGCGAAGGACTCGAGGCGCTGAAGGCGGTCGACCCCACCACCCTGCCCGTGGTCGAGGGCGAGCAACGCTATGGCGTGCCGGTCAACGGCTCGCGCAAGTTCATCGCCATCGGCCTGAACTTCGCCGATCACGCGGCGGAATCAAATCTGCCGGAACCATCCGAGCCGGTGGTCTTTATGAAGGCCATCTCTTGCCTGACGGGTCCGAATGATACCGTTGTCATTCCCCGTGGCTCCGAGAAGACCGACTGGGAAGTCGAGCTGGGCATCGTCATCGGCAAGGCCGCGTCCTATGTCGAACAGGCCGACGCCCTGGATCACGTCGCCGGCTATGTGCTGATCAATGACGTGTCCGAGCGGGCCTTCCAGACCGAGCGCGGCGGCACCTGGGACAAGGGCAAGGGCTGCGACACCTTCGGTCCGGTCGGCCCCTGGATCGTCACCACCGACGAAGTGGGCGACGTGCAGGACCTGGACATGTGGCTGGACCTCAACGGCAAGCGCATGCAGACCGGCAACACCAAGACGATGATCTTCGGCGTGGCCGAGATCGTGTCCTATGTCAGCCAGTTCATGACGCTGGAACCCGGCGACCTGATCACCACCGGCACCCCTCCGGGCGTCGGTCTGGGCCAGAAGCCCGAGCCCTTCTATCTCAAGGCCGGCGACGTGATGGAGCTGGGCATCGAGAAGCTGGGCAGTCAGCGCCAGCAGGTCGTCGCCTGGTCCAAGGACGCGACCGCATGAGCGCGTATCAGGGACGTTTCACCGGCCGCACCGCCGTCGTCACCGGCGGCGCCTCGGGCCTGGGCAAGGCCTCCGCGGCGCGCATCATCGCCGAGGGCGGCCGCGTCTCCCTGTGGGACCTGAACGCCGACAACTTGGAGGCCGCGGCGAAGGAAGTCGGCGCAACCCATACGGTCGCGCTCGATGTGGCCGATGCCGACGCCGTGGCCGCCGCCGCCGAAGCCTCGAACAAGGCGTTGGGTCGCATCGACATCCTGATCGCCTCGGCCGGCATCACGGGCGCGACCGTGCCGGTGCAGGACTTCCCCCTGGACAGCTGGAAGCGCGTCGTCGACATCAACCTGAACGGCGTCTTCTACTGCGCGCGCGCCGTGGTCCCCTACATGCTGGCGAACGGTTACGGGCGGATCGTCAACGTGGCCTCTGTGGCGGGCAAGGAAGGCAATCCGAACGCCAGCGCCTACTCTGCGTCGAAGGCCGGCGTGATCGGATTCACCAAGTCGCTGGGCAAGGAACTGGCCGGCAAGGGCGTCATCGCCAACAGCCTGACCCCGGCGACCTTCGAGAGCCCGATTCTGGCGCAGTTGCCCCAGAGCCAGGTCGACTACATGCGCTCCAAGATCCCGATGGGCCGCCTGGGCGAGGTCGAGGAGAGCGCCGCCATGGTTTGCTTCATGGCCTCGGAAGAGTGCAGCTTCACCACCGCCTCGACGTTCGACACGTCCGGCGGCCGCACGACCTACTAGGAGCGCCGACAGGTGGGCAGCGACCTTCGCATCGTCGATCCGCACGTCCACCTGTGGGACCTGTCTCGCGCGCGCTACGGCTGGCTGCAGGACGATCCCCTGCCGAATAATCCGGCGGGGGACATGTCCCCGATCGCCGGTCGCGACTATCTGCTCAAGGACTATCTGGCCGACACCGCCGGCTGGCGCGTCGACAAGATCGTCCACATCGAGGCCGGCCAGCCGATCGGCCAGCAGCTCGGCGAGACCGACTGGCTCCAGGCGCTGGCCGACGACTACGGCTATCCCCACGGCATCGTCGCGGGCGCGGACCTCTTCGATCCCGAGCTCGACGCCCTGCTCGAGGCTCATGCGGCGCGGCCGAACGTGCGGGGAATCCGCCAGATTGTCTGCTGGCACGCCGATCCGTTGAAGACGTACAATCCGCGCGACTTCCTGCCCGATCCGAAATGGGTGGAGGGTTTCGCCAAGCTGGCCCGGCACGGCCTGTCGTTCGACCTGCAACTCTATCCGTCGCAGATGGCCACCGCCGCCATCATCGCCGCGCGGCATCCAGAGGTGCCGATGATCGTCAACCACGCGGGACTTCCCACCGACCGCGAGGAGGCCGGCATGGAGCGCTGGCGCGGGGGTCTGCGCCTGCTGGCCGCTCAGCCGCATGTCTCCATCAAGATTTCCGGCCTGGGCATCACCGACCGCGCCTGGACGGTCGAATCCATCCGCCCGATCGTGCTGGAATGCATCGATGTCTTCGGGACCGAGCGCACCATGTTCGCCTCAGACTTCCCGGTTGAACGCGTGCACGGGACCTTCGACGCCTTTTATTCCGCCTTTGACGCGATCACAGCCGACTTCTCGGCCGAGGAACGCGACCGCCTGTTCGCCGCAAACGCCGAGGCGATCTACCGCATCTGACTTTCACCGCCGAAGCCGCACGAAGACGGCCAGGCCCTTGAGGACCTCAGGAGAGACATCATGGTCATCGAGACGGACGCCACGCCGGGCAAGCCGGCCCTAGCCAGCGGCATGATGTCGCCGGCCAACCTGCGGGCGCCGCTGGCCTTCGCCATCTCCTGCTTCTTCATCTGGGGTCTGGCCTACGGCCTGCTCGAAGTGCTGAACAAGCATTTCCAGGAGACGCTGAATGTCGGCAAGGCCGAGTCGGCCTGGCTGCAGATCGCCTACTTCGGCGCCTACCTCCTGCTCAGCGTTCCGGCGGGCTTTCTGCTGCAGGCGCGCGGCTACAAGACCGGCCTGGTCACAGGCCTGACGATCACCGCCCTGGGCGGCCTGCTGTTCATCCCCTCGGCCGAGATCGGCGCCTTCCCGGCCTTCGTCGGGGCGATGTTCGTGCTGGCCGCCGGCCTATGCGTGCTGGAGACCAGCGCCGACACCTACGTCAACGTGCTGGGCGATCCGGCCCACGCCTCGCGCCGCCTGAACCTGGCGCAATCGTTCAACGGCCTGGGCGTCTTCTTCGGTCCGCTGCTGGGCGGCACGGTCATCTTCAACCCGTGGGTGGTGGACCACCTGGGCGGCGATCAGCGCTCGGTCCAGATCATCTACGCCGTCATCGCCGCCGCCGTGCTGATCTACGCCCTGGTCCTGTCCCGTGCGCGCCTGCCGGAGATCAGCGACGCCCACCATCACGGGGAGGAAGGCGGGGTCAAGGTCGACCTGAAGAGCCAGTCGCACTTCGTGCTCGGCGTCCTGGCCCAAGCCCTCTACGTCGGGGCGCAGGTCGGCGTGGGCACCTACTTCCTGAACCTGGTCACCGAGACGTGGGACGGGCTGACGACCCAGCAGGGCGCCTTCATGCTGTCGATCGCGGCGGGCGGCTATCTGGCCGGGCGTTTCATCTCGACCGCCTTGCTGCTGAAGGTCACGCCGCGCCAGCTCCTGACCGCCTATGGCCTGGCCAACGTCGTCCTGACCCTGATCGTCGCCCGCGGCATCGACAAGGTCTCCGCCATAGCCCTGATCGGCGTCTTCTTCTTCATGTCGGCCATGTTCGCCACCATCTTCGCCCTGGGCGTCAAGGGACTGGGCGGATCGACCAAGCGGGGGGCGTCGCTGATGGTCATGGCCATCGGCGGGGGCGTCATGCTGCCCTGGCCGATGGGCAAGGTCGCCGAACTGTACGGCACGCCGGCGGCCTATCTGCTGCCCTGCGCCTGCTTCGCCTTCGTCGCCTGGTACGGCTGGAAGGGCGCGGGCCTGGGATCGAAGGTGGAGGCGAACTGATGCGTCTGCGTCCCGCCCTCTTCGCCTTCACCCTGCTGGTCGCCCCGGCCGCGGCCTGCGCCCCGATGCCCCCTGCGGCGGCGGTTGCTCCGGCCGCCCCGATCGACCGTCAGGCGCTGGTGCAACGGCACAACGTCACCCTGACCGCCATCGACCGCCACGCGCCGATCCAGCTGGGCAACGGCGACCTGGGCTTCACCGCCGACATCACGGGCCTGCAGACCTTCCCGGAGCAATATTCGGAACTGGCCCCGCTGATGACCATGGCCCAGTGGGCCTGGCACAGCTTCCCCAATCCTGAGGGTTACACCGAAGAGGACGGGTTGGTGAACGTGCCCGTCCCCGGTCGGGGCGAGCAGCCCTACGCCTGGATGAAGTCCTGGGACGTGGCGGAGACCAACCCCGCCTACACCTGGCTGCGGGCCAATCCGCACCGCTTTTCGCTCAGCCGCATCGGCCTGACCTTCGCCGACGGCCGCCCGCTGGACTTCGCCAAGGTCGCCGACACGCGCCAGACGCTGGACATGTGGACCGGCGCCCTGACCAGCCGCTTCACCTATGAAGGCCGGCCGGTCGAGGTCGTGACCCGCGTCCACCCGACACTGGACATGGTGATGGTCGAGATCGCCTCGCCCCTGGTCGTCGGCGACGGCCTGGGGGTCCAGATCCGCTATCCCGGCGTGAACCCGGCGATCAACCCCGACACCACGACGTTCGAGAACACCGGCGCGCAGAGCCTGGACGTCATCTCCCACGACAACGGCGACATTCGCCTTCGCCGCACCCTGGACGACACCGCCTACTATTCCTCAATCACCGCCTCCGGCCGGGTCGAGCAGATCGGCGGCGACGCCTTTCGGGTGGCTACGACCGGCCGCGACCGATTGACCGTCATGGTCCGCTTCGATCAGCAGGCCGAAACGTCGACCGCCCCCGCCTATTCGGCCGGAGTCCAGGCCGTGACCGCGCACTGGAACGCCTTCTGGACCAAGGGCGGCGTGGTCGACTTCTCGGGCTCTACCGACCCGCGCGCGCACGAACTCGAGCGCCGCGTCGTCCTGTCTCAGTACCTTTCGGCCGTGAACGGCGCCGGTGAACTGCCGCCTCAGGAAGAGGGCCTGTTCTCCAACAGCTGGTACGGCAAGTTCCATCTGGAGATGCACCCTTGGCATTCCGGCTGGCAGGCCATGTGGGGCCGTTCCGAACTATTGGAACGCAGCCTGCCGTGGTATTTGGGAAATCTCGAGAACGCCCGCGCCGAGGCCGCACGCCACCGCGTCAAAGGCGCCTGGTGGCCCAAGATGGCGGGGCCGGAAGGCCGCAACAGCCCCAGCCTGGTCTCCCCCTTCATCATGTGGCAGCAGCCGCACCCTATCCTGCTGGCCGAACTGGTCTGGCGCGCCGAGAAGGATCCCGCCCTGCTGGATCGCTACGGCGAGCTGGTCGAGTCGACCGCCGACCTGCTGGCCTCCTGGCCATTGTCGGACGGCGAGCGGCTGAACCTGGGCACGCCGCTGATCCCGGCGCAGGAAAACTATGATCCCCTGACCACCGTCAACCCGACATTCGAAGTCGAGTACTTCCGCTGGGGGCTGGAAACCGCGCAGCAGTGGCGCGAACGCAAGGGACTGGCGCGTCGCGCGGACTGGGACGAAGCGCTGGCGAAGATCGCCCCGCCGCCGATGCGGGACGGCCTATACCTGCCGGTCGAAAGCGTGCCGGACTTCTGGGAAACGGCCATGTCGGACGCCTGCCGCAAACACGCGGCGGCGCCCCAGTGCAAGAACCGCGACCACCCGTCCTTCCTGATGGCTTACGGCTTCATCCCGGGCGAGCGGATCGATCCCGAAGCCATGCGCCGCACCTTCGAGGCGGTGGAGGCGAACTGGGACGTGCGCCAGACCTGGGGCTGGGACTTTCCCATGATGGCCATGACCGCCGCCCGCGTGGGCGAACCGGAGAAGGCCGTCGACTGGCTGTTCGCCGACCTGAAGAACAATCAGTGGGGGCCCACCGGCATGACGCCCCGCGTCCACCTGGACGAGCACGCCGACGAACTGGTCCCGGTCTCCGCCGGCGCCGGCGGGGTCGAGATGGCGATCAATCCCGATGGTCCCGGCTATCGCCGCGCCGCCGAAACCTACTTCCCCTCCAACGGGTCGCTGCTGATGGCAGTGGGCCTGATGGCCGCCGGCTGGGACGGCTCCATCGGCCACGCCCCCGGCTTCCCGAAGGACGGCTGGAACGTGCGGGTCGAAGGCCTGACGCCCGCGCCCTGAACCACAAGAAAGAGGAACGCCCCCATGACGACCTCCCGCCGCTCCGCTCTCAAGGCCCTGCTGGCCGCTCCCGCCGTCGGAGGCGCCCTGGCCGGGGCCTCGACCGCCAACGCCCGCCAGTACGTCTCGACCAACGCCCCCCTGCCCCCGCCTGGCCAAGTCCCGAGTTGGCCCGCACCCAACACGGCGCCGCCCTCGACCCAGGAAGTGGCTCTTCCGCCGCAGCCGCACTGGGACGGTCCCGTACCAACCGACTGGATCGACCCCAAGACCAGCCACCGCGTCCGTCGCCTCACCCCCGACGGCGGCGGCAAGCCATACTTCTACAAGAACATGTTCCTGCCCGGCCGCGACGGCCGAGCGGACCGCATGGTCATCACCACGCCCGCGGGCATCACCCTGGTGGATCTGTCCACATGGGAGCACTCGGTTCTGGTCCCGGGTCAGGACGCCGACCTGATGTTCACCGGCCGGCTGGGCCGCAACGTCTACTACTCGGTGACGGAGCCGGCCGAGGCGCAACTGATGGACCGGTCCAAAACCCTGTTTTCGATCGACGCCGACACGCGCGAAGTGCGCCGTATCGCCCGGATACCCAACGGCAACGTCAATTCGGTCAACGCCGACGAGACCTTGTTGCTGGGCTTCGTCGCTTATTAATCCCAGCCGCTCCAGCCGCGCGTCGGAGACCCGCGCAACCGTCGCTTCGACCAAGCCGAGTACGCGGCGGACGGTCCGGACGGCAGGCCGCTGAACTTCGCCCGGGCCAAGGGCGTGCGCATGCTCCAGCGCTGGGCCGCCCGCCACCCGATGGAGATATTCGTCATCGATATCCGGACCGGCGAGCGCCGCGTGATTCACAAAACCAACGAATGGATCGGCCACACCCAGTTTTCGCCCACCGATCCCCAACGGTTGATCTTCTGCCACGAAGGCCCCTGGCACCGCGTGGACAGGATGTGGACGATGAAGGCCGACGGCACGGACCTGCGCAAGACTCACGACCGGACGATGAACTTCGAGATCTTCGGCCATGAATGGTTCAGCCCAGACGGGAAGCAGGTCCACTACGACCTTCAGACCCCGCGCGGCCAGGTGTTCTGGGTGGCCTCGGTGGACCTGGAAACGGGCAAGCGCATCTATCGCCGGGTCGAGCAGAACGACTGGTCGGTGCATTTCAACGTCTCGCCGGACGGCAAGCTGTTCGCCGGAGATGGCGGCGACGGCGACATGGTCGCCCATGCCCCCGATGGCAAATGGATCGTGCTGCTGCGTCCCGAGCCGATCGTCGACGAGGATCCCTCCAGCGACAAGGAGGAGCTGATCGACGTGGAGTATCTACGCTCAGAGCGGCTGGTGGACCTGTCGAACCACGACTATCGGCTGGAACCGAACTTGACCTTCACGCCCGACGGCAAGTGGATCGTCTTCGTCTCCAACATGCACGGCCCCAACCACGTCTACGCGGTCGAGGTCGCCCGCACGACCTAGGTCGAAACTACCCGCCGGCGTCGTCGGCGGGTGATTGCCCGCGGGCGATCCGCCGATCGGAAGGGCTCCACCCTCGAGGGTTCTGGAGCCCTTTTCTCTAGGTCCGACGCTTCGCCAAAGCCCGTTCGTCACAGAGGTGTTGCAAAATACGAGAAGCTGTTGCAAGAAACGGAACGTCGCCGATCCGACTATGCGCGACAGGATACCAAAAAATGACACCGGTGCCAGTGCGGCTCGGGCATGGGGAGAGATAGAATGCGACGGACCAACACCAGAACTCTGTGCGCCGTGGGCGTTTCCGCGATCGCCCTGATGGCCGCTCCGGCCCTGGCGCAGGAAGCCGTGGAGACCGCGCCGGCCGACACGCCCGAAGCCGCCGAGCAAGACGTTTCCGAAGTCGGCGAGATCGTCGTCACGGGCTTCCGCTCCAGCCTTCAGCAGGCCCTGAACATCAAGCGCCGCGAAGCCGGCGCCGTCGACGCCATCCTGGCCGAGGATATCGCCGACTTCCCCGACCAGAACCTCGCGGAGGCGATCCAACGCCTGCCAGGCGTCACCATCGATCGGGTGAACGGCCAGGGCACCACCATCTCGGTGCGCGGTCTTCGTTCGGATTTCACCCGCACCCGCATCAACGGCCTGGAAGCCCAGGCCGCATCCGGCGGCAATCGTGATCGCAGCTTCGACTTCTCGATGTTCGCCTCGGAGCTGTTCAACAGCATTACGGTCCGCAAGACCCAATCGGCCGAGATCGAAGAAGGCTCGCTGGGCGCCACCGTCGATCTGCAGACCGGCCGTCCGCTTGATTATGACGCAGGTCTTAACTCGGCTCTCTCTGTCCAGGCGTCCTATAACGACCTGTCTGAGAAGGCCGTGCCGCGCATCGCCGGCCTGTTGAGCTGGGCGAACGAAGACGAGACGTTCGGCGCCCTGGTCTCGGTCGCCTATTCCGAGCGTTCGCCGATCCTTGAAAGCTTCAACACCACCCGCTGGCAGTCGGGCGATCCCACCAACGTCGATGTGGCTACGGGGTCACCCTACGGTCGTGGTCAGAACTTCGGCGGATGCATCCCCTGCGCCAGCACGGCCGAGCGCGACTCGGTGCTGAGCGCCTTTTACCCCCGCATTCCACGCTACACGTTCGGCAACACCCAGGAAGATCGCCTGGGCGTCACGGGTTCGCTGCAATGGCGCCCGAGCCAACGCACCGAGGTGGCGCTGGACCTGCTCTGGTCACGCCTGAACTCCGAGCTGGAAAGCCCCAACGTCGAAGCTTGGTCCTTCAGCCGCGCGGCCGTCAACAACGTCGTCGTTCGCGATTACGAGATCGATCCCGACAAGAACGCCTTCTCCTATGGCGTGTTCGACAACATGCTGGTGCGTTCTGAGAACGGATTCACCCGTAATGAAAGCAACTTCTATCAGGCGTCGCTGAATGTCCGCCACGACTTCACAGACCGCCTGCGCGGCAATCTGAAGCTCGGCGCCAACCGGTCGGAAGCCCGCACGCCGCTCAATGTCACCTACGCTTTCGAGCAAGCCGGCGTGAACGGCTACACCATCGACTTCCGCGACAACGATCGTCTTCCGATGATCGACTACGGCTTCGACACGACCTCCGGCGAAGACTTCACCCTGATCCAGGGCACGCGGAGCACCAGCGGCGGCAATTTCGAAAACCACGTGGCGGCCGGAGCCCTGGCGTACGACTGGTCGCCCTCCTTGACCCTCAAGTTCGGCGGCGAATATCGCACCTACGGCTTTGAAACGTTCGGCGTCTCACGGGCCACCACCGCCCTGTCCGGGGCCGACCGGGTGACCGGCGTGGACGACCTCGGCAAGATCGTCAGCATCGACGGCAAAATCGGCGTGCCGGACGGTTCGGATCTGAACTTCATCGTCCCCGACATCTGGGCGATCAACGACTTCATCAGCGTCTACGACGCCCCGTTGGTCTCCAATCGCGGCGAGCGTGAAGTGGACGAAACGGACAAGGGCGTCTTTGTCCAAGCCGACTTCAACACCACCGTCGCCAACATGACGCTTCGCGGCAACGTCGGCGTTCGCTATGCCCAGACTGAGGTCGAATCCAAGGGTTGGCAAACCATCGCGGGAGCGAACCCGGGCGACCCGCCGACCTATGATTATGTCACGGCCAACAACGACTATGACGACGTCCTGCCGTCGTTCAACCTGGCGCTCGAGCCCCGTGAGGACCTGGTCGTCCGTCTGGGCGCCGCCAAGGTGATGTCACGTCCCTCGCTGGGCGATCTGACGCCCGGCGGCAGCGTGGCTCCCACGACGCGTACCGTTCGATACGGCAACCCGCTGCTGGATCCGTTCCGCGCGACCAACTACGACCTTGCCGTCGAATGGTATTTCCAGAACGAAGGGCTGCTTGCTGCGGCTGTGTTCTATAAGGATATCGACAGCTTCATCACGACCACGACTGAACCCGTCGTCTGGAGCGAGCTGGGGCTTCCGGACGAACTGCTGCAAGGTGCGGCTCGTCCCACGGACGTCTTCCAGGTCACGCGCAGCCTCAACGGCGAGGGCGGCACGCTCCATGGTCTCGAAATCCAGTATCAGCAGCCGTTTACCTTCCTGCCCGGCTTCTGGGAGAACTTCGGCTTCATCGGCAACGTCACCTTCGTGGACTCCGAGGTCGATTATGGGCCGGGCCGCGGCAAGAACCGCCTGACGGGTCAGTCCAAGAACACCGTCAACACGACCCTCTACTATGAGGAAGGTCCGTTCCAGGCTCGGGTTTCGGCCGCCTATCGCAGCCAGTATCTGATGTCGTTCCCGGGCAGCAACGGGAACTCGGAAGAGGGCATGAACTCGACGACCTATATCGACGCGTCGATGTCCTATGACATCACCGACAGCCTGACGTTCTCGCTGGAAGGCATCAACCTGACGGACGAGTACAACGATCGCTACGTCGACGAGACGAACCGCATCTCGGACTACCGGCACACCGGCCGCGAGATCGCCGTGGGATTGCGCTGGAAGTACTGAACTTCCCTCCCTGAACGCTTTCAGCGCGATTACTGGGCCCGGAGCGAACCGCTCCGGGCCTTTCTTTTTGGCGTAGGGTGCGGGATGACGGCGCGATGTTCCGTGTCGCCGCCCTCTATCGTTTCGCCCCTATCGAAGACCGGGAGGCCGTCAGGGATCGTCTCCACGCAAGCTGTGAGGCGGGCGGCGTGCGGGGCACGCTGCTCGTCGCGCACGAGGGGCTGAACGGCACGATCGCAGGGCCGGCGGCGGCGGTCGAAGCGGTCCTTGGCGCGATCCGCGCCCTGCCCGGCTTCGAGCATCTGGATGTCAAATACGCCTGGGCCGAGGCGATGCCGTTCCTGCGCCTGAAGGTGCGGGTCAAGGCCGAGATCGTCACCATGGGACAGCCGGATCTGGACCCGACGCGGCAGGCGGGCGTCTATGTCGCGCCGGCTGACTGGAACGCCCTGATCGCCGATCCGGAGACGCTGGTGATCGACACGCGCAACGACTACGAGGGCGAGGTCGGCGCCTTCGAGCGCGCCGTGCAGCCGAACACCCGCGCCTTCCGCGACTTCCCCGACTGGTTCCGGTCCGAGGGCCGCGCCCTGCTGGAACAGACCGGCGCGCGCCGGGTGGCCATGTACTGCACCGGCGGCATCCGCTGCGAGAAGGCCACAGCCTTCCTGACGGCCGAGGGCGTCGAGAACGTCCATCACCTGGAAGGCGGCGTGCTGCGCTATCTGGAGACCGTCGACGAGGCCGACAGCCTGTGGCGGGGCGAGTGCTTCGTCTTCGACGAGCGCGTCGCCGTGGGCCATGCCCTGGCGCCCGGCAACCACAGCCTGTGCCGTGGGTGCCGCATGCCGATCAGCGAGGCCGGACGCGCCTCTCCGCACTATGTGGAAGGCGTCTGCTGCGAGCGGTGCCATGACCGTGGCGACGACCAGCGGCGACGCTACGCCGAACGGCAGCGCCAGATGCAGCTGGCCAGCGCGCGCGGACTGGACCACATCGGCGTGGCCCAGCCGAAGCGAGAGGGGCGATCAGGCGATCCGGCCGCGGAGGCCGGTGACGCGGCGTGACTCCGTCACCTTGGGCGCCTTGCCGTCCAGGCTGTCGATATTGCAGTCGACGAAGCGCCAGTTCTCGGCGTTGGCGATGGTCCCGGCGTCGCGCACGTCCCAATCCAGCCGCTCGAAGGTGAAGTCCTTCAGCGGCGCCTCGGGATAGGCGGCGGCCTCGAAGCCGATCTTGCCGCCCACGGCCTTGATGTCCGACAGGTGCACGTCGTGGATGCGGGGAATGCCCTGCTCGCGCGGAACCGGCGTGGCCAGGGCGCGCCAGTGATCCGGGATATCGGTGATCCCGGACGGGATCTGGGCGTAGCTGTAGTTCGGATACCAGTTCAGATTGACCCGGAACAACGTCGCCACGTCCTGTAGATGGATATCCCGCAGGCGGATGTTGGAGATGGTCCCGCCCCGCGTGTGGCCGGACTTGAAGAAGACGCCCAACGGCACCGGGTATTCGATGCGCAGGCCGGACACCTCGATGTCGTCGAAGCCGCCCGAGGTCTCGCTGCCGAAGGTCATGCCGGCGAGGGCGTCGCGGACGATACAGTCCTTGATCCGGATCTGACGGCAGGGCCGGGCCACGCGCAGGCCGTCCCAGTCGCGGCCCGCCTTGATGCACAGGGCGTCGTCGTTGACCGACAGGTCGCAGCGCTCGACCAGCACCCGCTCAGAGGAGTCGATATCGATGCCGTCGGTCGAGGGGCCGCGCCCGCCGATATTATTGCGGATGATCAGGTCCGACACCGTCACGTCACGCGAATAGCAGACGTGCACGGTCCAGAAGCCGGACCGCGCCAGATTCAGGCCGGACACCTCGACGTTGTCGGAATCATAGACGTGGATGAGGCGCGGACGACGGCAGTCGTAATCAGCAGCCCAGCGCAGGTCGCGCGGGTCATAGTCGCGCCGCATGGCGTAGTAGCTGTCCCAGAAGACCTTGCCGTCGCCGTCGATCAGGCCCTCGCCGGTGATCTTGGCGTTCTGCTGTTGGTAGACGTTCAGCAGGCCGGCGGGCCAGTCCATCTCAATGCCGGCGACGCGGGTGCGGACCATCGGATAGGCGGCGATGTCCTGCAGCCCCCGGATCGTCGCGCCGCGCCCGATCATCAGGGTCACGCCCGACTTCACGAACAGCGAACCGGACAGATAGAGGCCCGGCTTCAGCACCACCGTGCCGCCGCCCTGTGCCGCCGCCGCGTCGATGGCGGCCTGGATCGGGCGGGTGTTGATCGCCTCGCCGTCGCCGACCGCGCCATAGTCGGCGACGTCGAAGGTCTTGCCCGAGGATTGCGCCAGCACCGGCGTGGCCGAGGCGAGGACGCCGGTCAGGCCGAGTTGCAGAAGGGATCGACGATGCATGGCGCGCTTCCTGGCAGATGGAGACGCTACGTCTCACATTTTGCTTGTTTGTCCCACGATAACGAACGCCGGCTGAGGTGCAAGCGCCTGCGTGTCGCAGACCCCCTCATCGTCACCCTCGGGCTTGTCCCGAGGGCCCGCTTTTCAGCAGCATGGCGTCGAACGACTTTTGGGGGCGCTATCTAGGCATGCATCCCGCCTTCAATCCTGGGCTGCAACGCCAACCGTGGGCCCTCGGGACAAGGCCGAGTGACGACGGAGGTGAGGGTGGGCCGTCCTACAGATACGCCCCGACCTGCCAGGGCACGAACTCGTTGTCGCCGACGCCGAGCGCCTCGGATTTGGACGGCTCGCCCGACGCCACGTCCAGCATCTTCTGGAAGATCACCGCGCCGACATCGGCCAGGCTGGTCCCCGTCAGGACCGGCGAGGCGTCGATATCCATGTCCTCGTTCATCCAGTTCGCCAGCTTGGCGTTGGAGGCGACCTTGATCGACGGGGCGGGCTTGGCCCCGAAGACCGAACCTCGGCCCGTGGTGAAGACGATCAGATTGGCGCCCGAGGCGATCTGGCCCGTGGCCGAGCACGGGTCGTAACCGGGGCTGTCCATGAAGCTGAGCCCCTTGCTTTCCAGCGGTTCGGCGTATCCGATCACGTCGTTCAGCGGGGTCGAACCGGACTTGGCCACCGCGCCCAGCGACTTCTCCAGGATGGTGGTCAGGCCGCCCTTCAGATTGCCGGGCGACGGATTGTTGTTCAGTTCCATCTGATGCCGGTCGGCATAGTCGCGCCACCAGGACAGCCGGGCGTTCAGTTTGTCCGCCACGTCCTGCGACGCCGCGCGACGCAAGAGCAGGTGTTCGGCGCCCCAGATCTCGGGCGTCTCTGACAGCATGGCCGATCCGCCGTGGGCGACCAGCAGGTCCACCGCGGCTCCCAGGGCCGGGTTGGCCGTCACGCCGGACCAACCGTCCGAGCCGCCGCATTGCAGGCCGACGGTCAGGTGTGACGCCGATACCGGCTGGCGCTCGACCTTTGCGGCCTCGTCCACTAGTTCGCGCACGACCGCGATCCCGGCCTCGATGGCGCGGGCGGTGCCGCCGGCCTCCTGGATGGTCAGGGTCCGCAGGTGGGCTCCGGCCTCCAGGCCCTCGTTGGCCAGCCAGGCGGGGATTTGGTTCGCCTCGCAGCCCAGGCCGACGATCAGGATGGAGTGGAAGTTCGGGTGTTTCGCGTAGCCCGCCAGCGTCCGCTGCAGCAGGGTCACGTCGCCGGACAGGGAGGAACCGCCGCAACCGCCCTGGTGCGTGAAGGCGACCACCCCATCGACGCCCTTGGGCAGGGCGGCGCCTGGGAAGGCGTCGGCGATGCGGCGGGCGACCGTGGCCGAACAGTTCACGCTGGTCAGGACGCCGATGTAGTTCCGCGTGCCGATCCGGCCGTCAGGGCGGACGATGCCGTTGAACGTCGCCCCCGACAGCGGCGCGGGCGGACGCAGGTCCGCGCCGACCTCGGCCTCGCGCCCGTCCTCGGCCATGGCGAGGTTGTGGACGTGGACGTGATCGCCGGCGGCGATGGCGGCTTTCGCGCGGCCGATGACCTGACCGTAGCGGCGGACCAGACCGCCCTGTTTCACGGCGTGGCGCGCGATCTTGTGCCCCGTGGCGATGTCGGCGCGAGCGGGCACGTCCAGGCCGTCCGGCGTGTCGCCGGCGGCGATGTCGTCGAGAGCGATCGCGACATCATCGAGGGGGTTCAGGATCAGGATGCGGCTCACGATTGAACTCCATCTACTCCGCCCATCCCGGAGGAAGCCGGGGTGGGCGGAAACAAGAAACATCAGTCCTGTCCGTCCGCGACCTGAGCCGCCGCTTGAACCGCGCCGTCCCGGCTCAGCGACAGATAGGCGCCCGTGACCGCGACCGCGAACCGATCGTCGGCGGCGAGCGCGGGCGGGAAGACGGCGGACAGGGTCAGCAGCGTCGAGACCCGCGCCTGATCATTGTCGGCGTCGGCCAGCAGCTCGGCGGTCTTCGTGGCCAAGGGATCATCGACGGCGAAGGTCTCGCCGCTTTCGGTCACGCCCGACTGCCACTTCATCCAGGCGGCGACGCCCAGGGCGATGGCGTCGATCCCCTGCCCGGCTTCCAGACGCTCGGCGGCGCCGGCCAGCAGGCGCTGCGGCAGCTTTTGCGAGCCGTCCATGGCGATCTGGCGCGTCCGGTGCATCAGGGCCGAGTTGGAGAACCGGGCCATCAGCTCCTTGCGGTAGGTGGGGATGTCCAGGCCCGGCGGCGGGTTCAGCGTGGTCTGGGCCTCGTCCCACAGGGCCTCGACATAGGCGCGGAAGGGCGGAACGGCGACCGCCTCATGCACATGCTCGTGCCCCGACAGGGCGCCCAAATAGGCGATGGCCGAATGGGCGCCGTTCAGCAGGCGCAGCTTGGCGTCCTCCCAAGGCTCGACGGCGTCGGTCAGTTGCACGCCGAGTGATGCGAAGTCCGGGCGCGGGCCAGCGAACCGATCCTCGATCACCCACTGGGTAAAGGGCTCGGCCTTGACCATGCCCTGATCCTCGACGCCCAGACGGGCGGTCAGGCGGGCGATGTCTTCGGGGATGGTCGCCGGAACGATCCGGTCGATCATGGTCTGGGGGAAGGCGCCCTCGGCCTCGATCCAGTCGGCCAGCCCAGATCCAGAAGAATTGGCGTCGATCCGACGCGCCATCGCCAGCACCCCGGCGCGGATGCGCTTGCCGTTGTGCGGAAGGTTGTCGCAGCTGATGACAGTGAAGGGCTTCAGCCCCGCGGCCTTCCTTCCACTCAACGCGGCGACGATGAAGCCCGGCGCGGTGCGGGGCGATCCGATGTCGGCCAGATCGGCGGCCACCTCCGGGTCATCCAGCAACAGATCGCCGGTCGCGGGGTCGAGGCGATAGCCCTTCTCCGTCACCGTCAGGGTGACGATGTGAACGTCGGCGTCTGCCATGGCGGCGACGAGTGCGGCGGGGTCTTCCGGTCCGACCAGAACGCCGGAACAGGCGCCGATCACCCGCAGATGCTCCTCGGCCCCGTTGCGAACGACCAGGGTGTAGAGCCCGTTCTGCGGATTCAGCTGATCTCGCACGCCCGGCGACCGCAGCGAGGCGCCCAGCACGCCCCAGCGCGGATCGCCGCTCTTCAGCGCATCGTCGAACACCACGGCCTGGTGGGCGCGGTGGAAGGCGCCGATGCCCAGATGGACGACGCCGGTCTTTACCTGGGCGCGGTCATAACCGGGGACGGCGACATCGGCCGGCAGGCCTGGAAGGGTCGCACCTGAAAGACGGGTCACAGCTTGTAGGCCGCCTTGACCAGGTCATAGGTGAGGGCGCGGGCCACCTCGTGCGCCTCGTCCTCCTCCATCCGATGTTCGACGACCAGTTTCGCCAGGAAGCCGCAGTCCATGCGCCGGGCCACGTCGTGACGCGCCGGGATCGACAGGAAGGCGCGAGTGTCGTCGTTGAAGCCGACGGTGTTGTAGAAGCCCGCCGTCTCGGTCGTCTGCTCGCGGAAACGCCGCATGCCCTCCGGGCTGTCGTGGAACCACCAGCTGGGGCCCAGCTTCAGCGCCGGGTAGTGGCCGGCCAGGGGGGCCAGTTCGCGGGCGTAGACGCTCTCGTCCAGGGTGAAGAGGATCAGTGTCAGGCGGTTGTCCGAGCCGAAGCGGTCCAGCAGCGGCTTCAGCGCCCGGACGTAGTCGGTGCGTGTGGGGATGTCCGCGCCCTTGTCCCGCCCGAAGCGGCTGAAGACCGTGGCGTTGTGGTTGCGGAAGCTGCCCGGGTGCAGCTGCATCACCAGCCCGTCCTCGACCGACATGGCCGCCATCTCGGTCAGCATCTGGCCGCGGAACAGTTCGGCGTCCTCAGCTGACGCCGGGCCGGTGGAGACGCGCCGGAACAGGGCCTCGGCCTCGCCCTTCGACAGGTCGGCGGTGAAGGCGGTGGGGTGGCCGTGGTCGGTGGACGTGGCGCCCATCTCGATGAAGAAGGCGCGGCGATCACGCAGGGCGTGCAGGTAGCCGTCCCACGACAGCGTGTCCCGGCCGGTCTGGTCGGCCAGGACCTTCAGATTGTCGCGGAAGCCCTCGTAGTCGGGGTCCAGCACTGGGTCGGGCCGATAGGCGGTCAGCACCCTGCCCTTCCAGCCGGACGCGCTGATCGTCTTGTGATGTTCCAGCGTGTCGAGCGGCGACTCTGTCGTGGTCAGCACCTCGATATTGTAGCGGTCGAACAGGGCGCGCGGCCGGAAGGCATCGGTCTTCAGCGCGGCGTCGATGACGTCGTAGTAGTGGTCGGCCGTCTCAGCAGACAGGCGCACGTCGATGCCGAAGGCCTCGGCATAGACCCAGTCGTGCCACATGCGCGACGGCGTGCCCCGGAACAGGTGATAGTTCTCGGCGAAGCGGCGCCAGATTTTGCGCGGATCGGCCTCGACCGGGCCGCCGTCGGCGCGTGGGACGCCCAGGTCCTCCATCGCCATGCCCTGGCTGTACAGCATGCGGAAGACATAGTGATCGGGCGTGATCAGCAGCTCGGCCGGATTGGCGAAGCTCGCGTTCAGGGCGAACCAACTGGGATCGGTATGGCCGTGCGGGCTGATGATCGGCAGGTCCTTGACCTCGGCGTAGAGGCGGCGGGCGACGGCGCGGGTGTCGGCGTCGGCAGGGAACAGGCGATCGGGATTGAGCTTCAGCGGCTGGGTCATCGGACTCGTTTCTGGTTTCCTCGCCGGGACTTGCGCCCCTTATGTGTCAGGTCTCGCCGGGGGATACTATGTCGCGTCAAAAAAGACACCGGTTACCTTGGCGAGGCGTGTTGCCCATTTTATGGTACCGAAACGCAAATAATGGAAGACGCCTGCCGCGCGTCCGGAGGATCCCATGCACCGACCGCTTCGCTTTGCCCTCGTCGCCGCCTTGATGAGCGCCACGGCGCTGAGCGCGCCGGCCCTGGCGCGGTCGCCCGTCTTGTCGCCGGGCATCGAGGCGGAATGGCTGACGGCGCGTCCGCGCCCCGACCTCAACGTCGATCCCACCGTGCTGCCGTCACGGGACGAGGCCCTGGCGGCGGTCGAATATGTCGCCTCCTCCCAGATCGCGGCCATGGCGGCTGAGCCGATCGCTCTTTCAACCGGCAGCAATCTGACCCAGATGTCGTCCAACTGGGTGGCGGCGACCTTCTACGTCGGCGCGGCGCGACTGGCGCGGGTGTCCGACGATCCGGAGACGCTGCGGTTCCTGACGGCGGTGGCCGAGCACTACAACTACAGCGTCCGGGGCGCACGCTCCGGCCCAACGATGCTGAATGCCGACGACATCGCCATCGGCGACCTGTATGAAGACCTTTATTCCCGCCGCGGGCAGGAAGGCGTGCTGATGCCGCTCCGTCAGCGGCTGGATTGGCAGATCCCCCACCTGAACCGCGCCGAGGACACCCCCGCCCTGGTCTGGTGGTGGGCCGACGCCCTGTTCATGGCCCCGCCGGTTTTCGCCCGCATGTCGGCCATCACGGGCGATCCGAAGTATCTGGCGGCTGCCGACCGTGAATGGCGCCGCACGGCGGAACGTCTGTGGGTTCCCGAGCAGCGCCTGTTCCTGCGCGACGAACGCTTCAAGGATCGGATCGAGGCGAACGGCCAGCCTATCTACTGGTCGCGCGCCAACGCCTGGGTCATGGCGGGCCTTGCGCGCTGGCTGGAGTCGATGCCGGCGGACCACCCGAACCGCGCCTACTACGTCGACATCTTCCAGAAGCTGGCCGGGCGCATCCTGGAACTGCAGCAGGACGACGGCCTGTGGCGCGCCAGCCTGCTGGCGCCGGAGCTGTACCCCGAGGCGGAGACGTCCGGGTCAGGCTTCTACGTCTATGGCCTGGCCTGGGGGGTCAACCACGGCCTGCTGGACCGCGACGCCTACCTGCCCGCCATCCGCAAGGGTTGGGCAGGGCTGAACCGCAACGTCCTGCCCAGCGGCTTGGTCGGCGCGGCGCAGAAGACCGGCGACATGCCGGTCCACACCCGTCCCGACGAAACCGGCCTCTACGCCACCGGCGCCTACATCCTGGCCGGGCTGGAGATCGCGGACCTGAGCGGCGGCACGCAGAGCCTGCCCGAGGCCGAGCCGGAACGCGACGCGCCGGAGGTGATCGCCGCCACCACCCCCACCCCGCCCGCGCCGGTCACCGTCGTCGGCGAGGAAGAGATCCGGCGCCGCGAGGAAGAAATGCGCGCCACCCGGGCCCTGTCCTATGATCCCGCCGCCGCGGGGCGTCCCTCAACCATCGAGAAGCTGACGCCGCCGCCGGCCGACCAGCGGGTTCCGCGCGCGGTCGTGCGGTTCGCGCCGGACCGCCTGGACGACTTGCTGTGGGAGAACGACCGCGTCGCCCACCGCATCTATGGCCCCGCCCTGGAGGCCCGAGAGGCGCCGTCCGGCTCGGGGATCGACGTCTGGGCCAAGCGCGTCCGCTATCCCTTCATGGACCGCCAACTGAAGTTCCCCAACTACCACGTCGATCGCGGCGAGGGCCTCGACTACTACGACGTCGGCCGGGGTCGCGGCGCGGGCGGGCTGGGCGTCTGGTACGACAACAAGCTGTGGACCAGCCGCAACTTCTCGAACTATCAGATCGAGGAGACCGGCGGCGATGAAGCGCGCTTCAGCGTCGAATATCGGCCGTGGCCGGTCGATGTCGCCCGAAACGTCTGGGAGACGCGCGCCTTCAGCTTGCCGCTCGGTTCGAGCTTCACCCGCATGACCTCGACGCTGAGCTCGAACACCAACGAGCCCCTGATCGTCGGCATCGGCATCTCCAAGCGCAGGAATGAGAACGGCGCCGGATTCGTCACCCGTGACGCCGAGAACGGCCGCCTGATGTTCTGGGAGCCCGAGAACCCGGAGCATGGCGGCCTGGGCATCGCCATCACCGTCGATCCGGCCACCGTTGAGGGCTTCGCCGAGGACGCCGACAACTATCTCATCCTGGTCCGCGTGACGCCGGGCCAACCGTTCACCTACTACATGGGTTCGGCCTGGGATCGCGGCCTGGACTTCCACAGCCGCGAGGAATGGGAACGGTTCGTCGCCACCCACACCTTCGACTTCGGGCGATAGGATCGGCGCCGCCGCCGGAAATCCCCGCGCGGCCGGGTCCCTCCATTAGGGATCCGGCCTGTGGCCGCTCTGGTGAAGCAGGGGCACGGCAGGAGCGCGGGTCAGTTTGGGCGGTAACGAAAGACCGCGGACCCTCTGTGCAGCCAGTCCGCCTCGGGGCCGGGTCGCGGCTCAACTTGATGTGAAGCGGCCCGGTCAAGCTTTCATGAGAGCGGCGAAGGGGCGGTTCCGCAGCTATCTTTCGAGTCGACTTCCGATCAACGGAAGCAGCCAAGTCGAGAGTGAGAGTTGTCGGACATCATCAACGCCGCCTTCGCGGCGGCCCTCGTGGCCGCCGGCGCCAACCTGTTCAGCGATGACCGCCCCCCGGAGCGATATCGGGCGAACGCAGCGTTCACCGTCGAGCTGAAGGACCAAGCCGGCATCGACCGGTCGTGCCAGCCCCTGTTTGGAGAGCCGCCGAAGGGCATGAAGACGGACGCGTGCGCCACGGGCGAGCGGGTCATCCTGCCCAACCCCTGCGACTATCCGGAGGAAAGCTATGCGCGCATGCTTTGCCATGAGCTTGGCCATGTAAACGGATGGCCCCCTACTCACGATTAATGGCGTCGCCGTTTCGGATTCTTTGAGCGAGAGACCAATACTTGGCACAGAGGCAATAGCCGGAACGCCGTTCAAAGTCCCCCCGTTGCAAGACCGCCTTGTCAACAGGAGGAAACCATGAACAAGCAAATCGCCGCCGTCGCCGCCATCGGCGCCCTGGTTGTCGGCTCCGTCGCCATCGCCCAGAGCGGGACCACCCAGAATACCGGCAGCCAGCAGCCCACGATGGGGCAGACCCCCTCGACCACGAACTCGAGCCAGGGCGCCGGAACGCAAGCCACGGGCGCCAGCACTGGGTCGATGTCGCAGTCGGGCGCATCGGGTTCCGGCGCCCAGACCTCGACCACGTCGGGCGCCTCGAGCATGAACCAAGGCTCCGGCGCCCAGAGCTCGGGCACGCCGTACAACGCCGGCGGATCGATGGCCCAAGGCGCGGGCGCCCAGACATCGGGCGGCACCGCGAGCCAATGGGCCGGCGAGCGGGGCTGACGCGCCGTCCATGACCGGGGCGGGGACAGCCCCCAGCCGCCGGACCGCGATGCGAGTCGCGGCCGGCGGCCTTGCGGCGCTCGGCCTTCCGCTCGGCGGCGCCACGCTTCGTCCGTCGCTGGCGGACAACGCGGACTACCGGTCGGCGCTGCGCTCGGCGCTTGCGGATGAGGGCTTCGAAGCAGCGTATGCAAGGCGGGGCTACGCGCCCTTGTGGCTGGGTCCAGGCGGCGCGCTCAACGCGGCCGGCCTGCGCGCCCTGAGCGCCGTCCAATGGGCCGGCGACCACGGCCTTTCGCACGACGGGATGGACGCGCCTCGGCATCTCGCAGCCTCCGCGGAGGCCGCGCCCGCGGCGGCGGGCCGGCTGGAGGGCGCGCTTTCGGCGGCGATCGGCCGACTGGCCGCCGCCCTTCACACGCCTCAAGCGGGACAGGATCTGCTGTGGACGGACCCCAAGCTCCGCCCGCCGCGCCCGGCGCCGGCGGCCGTCATTCAGGACATCGCCGCCGCCCGCGACCCCGCGGCCCGCATGGCCGAGATACTTAGCATTCACCCATTGTCCGTAGGCCTTGCCGATCGGATGAGGCGTCTTCGCAACCGAGAACGCGGGCAGGCCCGCCAAGAAATAAGCTCCCCCGGCACGCGCGGCGCCGAGGTCCAGGCGGTGCGCCGCAATCTGGCGCGGCTGCGCGCCTTGCCGGCGCTCCCTGGCCCCCGCCACATCATCGTCAACATCCCGGCGGCCGCGCTCTACGTCTACGAGGATCGGCGGGTCGTGAAAGCCATGCGCGCCGTCGTCGGCGCACCCGCCACGCCGACGCCGATGATGGCCGGCTCGATCACACACGCCGTCCTCAATCCCTACTGGAACATACCCCAGGACCTGCTGCGCGCACGGATCGCACCGGCGATCCTGAAGGGCGGCGTCGCCGCTTTCGAGAAGCGACGTCTGGAAGCCTTGTCCGACTGGTCCGAAGGCGCGCGCAACCTCGATCCGGCCGGCATCGACTGGGCGGCCGTCGCCGCGGGAAATCTGCGCCTGCGCGTGCGGCAGAAGCCGGGAGCGGACAACATGATGGGCAAGGTGAAGTTCATGCTGCCAAACGACCTCGGCATCTATCTGCACGACACGCCGGACAAGGCGCTGTTCGCCCGCAATGATCGCTCGCTCACCGCCGGGTGCGTCCGCGTCGAGCACCCGCACGATCTGTTCTACTGGCTGTTCGGCCGATCGCTGGAGGGCATGGTCGACGGGGCAGCGGAACAGATCGTGTCACTGGGCCGAAGCGTTCCGGTGTTTCTCATCTACCAGACGATGAGCGTCTCAGCCGGTGGCGCGGCCGAGACTTGGCCCGACATCTACGGCTACGACAGGCGCGAGCAATCCGTCTGAGCGGCCGCGTGCAAGGGCGCGGAACCGGTCGCGCGCCACCCGGTTGAATCAGCATGCAAAGCAAGGCTCCCGCGCATCGACCGCCGATCAACACCGCCCTCGTCACCCTGAGAGCCGGGCCCGTGCGGCTGGGCGCGAAGACGAGGATATCCAATGGCGGCCTTCTAGCTATCGGCGGCCTCGTCTCCAGCATCCTGCTCTCGACCGCCGCCGTTGTGTGGGTATCGACCAGCGTAGCGAGACAGCATCCGCTGGCGTCCGGGTGGTTGCGCCGGCGGTAGGCTAAGCCGCAACCCTCTCCCACCCCACGTCGTTCAAGGGGCCGGTGATCGATCTGTCGGATGGAGGGATGAAGATGAGCGAACCCGCACCCGGCGACCAGGCCGAACCCGGGACGCCGGGATCCGGTGAGAACGTCTGCCCCGCCTGCCAGGGATCCGGGCGGCGCGACGGCGAGGTCTGCCCCACCTGCCAGGGGTCCGGCATCGTGATCGAGGGGATTGGCGGGGGCTGACCCGCCCGGCGCGGCTTGGCCGACCTGGGCCTCTGCCCGTCGCTCAGATCGGCGGCGCTGCGTTCAGCCTCCGTATCCGCGCCCGCCTCCGCCGAAACCGCCGCGCGAAACCACCGTGGTGCGGCTCTGAACGCGGCTGGGCGCCTGGCGGGCCACATCCGTGTGCTCGCGGCCGTTGGTCAGGGTCCGACCCGTGCGATAGTCCCGATAGGCGTAGCCGCCGCCATAGCCGTTCGAATACCGATCTTGGCGGTCGCGATACAGCGGACCGCCTCCGCGATAGCCGCCCCCATTCAGCAATTGGCCGACGACAAAGCCGGCCAGCAGCGGGGTGAAGAAGGAGCCGCCGCCGCTGTTGTTAGGCTGACACTGGGACGGACCCCACTGGCCCTCGCATTCCTCGCGGGTCGCATAGCGGGGCGCCGTGCGCGCCGCCTCCTGCTGGGCTCGGGAGAGCGCCGCGTCGCATTCGGCGTCCGGAATGACGTCCGCCGCGCGGCACTCGTCCAGCGAGGTGTAGGCCAGGGCGGGCTCCGGCTCCGGGGCGGGCGCGCGTTGCGGCGATCCGCAGGCCGAAAGGGTGAAGCTGGCCGTGGCCATCAGGCTGCTGACGTGCAGCACGCGCGAACGCTTCAAACGCCGCATGGTCCGGGTCTGGGGCAGGTCCTTCGGATCGGTCATGGCGGTCACGACGTCATGCAGGCGGCGTTCAGCAGGCCGACGCAGATGGAGATGGACGCCAGATAGATGGCCGCAGCGACTTCGCCGGCCTCGATACGGACCACCAGGTTGCGGAAGGCCAGACGGCTGATGGTTACGAAGACCACGATCTGGATCACCCCGGCCAGCAAAGCCCAGGCCGCGAACTCGGCCAGGCTGACCGTATGCGACAGGGCCGAGGCCAGCGGCAGCACATAGCCGATCAGGGCGCCGCCCAGGGCGATGGCGGCGGCGGGATTGCCCTCCCGGATCAGGGTCCGCTCATGGTACGGCGTGACCCACTGGTAGACGAGCTTGAACGCGAGGGTGAACAGCCCCGCCGCCGCGAAGGCGATCAAGAAGGCGACCGCCCCCTGCTGAAATACGAACCAGTCGAACATTCGGTCTTCCCCTTATGCGCTCAGGCGCGGAACTCGGCCATTTCCAGCGGAATGCCGATCATGATTTCGTGCGTCGTCTCGCCGGCTTCGGGCTGCTGCTCCAGGGCGATCATCAGTTCGCGCCCGCCCGCCAGATCGCGTGCGTACAGCATGCAGGTCTGGAAGATCTTCGCATAGGGCGTGACCGCCACGCGGTCGTCCCAGATCGTCTCCCACAGGGTCACGGGCGGCTGGACCGCATCGCTCTCGGCGAACCAGAAGCGCCGATAGTCGGGCAGATCCTCCGCCGCGCCATGAAACACCGGCGCCGACAGCCGGTCGCGCCAGATGCGCCGCTCACGCTCGCCGGGCGGATAGGCCGACGTCCAGGGGATGAACAGGCTGAAGTCGTAGCTTTCGCTGCCCGCCGCGTCGTCGCTCATGGCCTGAAGCATGACGTGGTCGTCGGTGTAGAAGCGGTGGACGTGCTGGCCGCCCTCCAGGCTGATGAGGCCCTGCGCCGTGATGTCGAGCACGTCGCGATCCAGTGAGAAATGCGTTTCCTCGCCCAGCCGCCGCCAAGCCAGCGGATCCAGCGACACGGTCCGGCCTACGGTGATGTTGCGCACTGTCGCCAGCCTCTGCTCGGGCGGCGCCTTCTCCGAGGATCCAAAAAGCTTCTTGAACATGAGGGACTATCTAGTCCCGATGGCCGCCGACGGCGAGCGAGCGCGTGGCGATACGATCGAATGATGCGTTCATGCCGCCAGAGTCCGTGTTCCATTGCGCGCCGTCAAGCGTTCATGTTACGCGTTTCATGTAACATGAACGCCAGCGCCCCGCCCTCCTCCGTCGCCAATGCACGCATTCGCGCGTGGCGGCAGGCGCGCCGCCAGGCCGGGCTGGTCAAGCTGGAGCTCTGGGTGCCCGCGGCGGCGCGCGACGATGTCAGGGCGGCGGTGCGCGCCATCGTGACCGACTCGACCCGCAGCCCCCGTCTTGCCGGCCGGCCGCGCCGCCCCACTTCTGAAGTCATCCCTCCTGGAGACCGCCACCACATGGACGCCGTGATCGAAACCCCCTGGACCGTGCCCGCCATCAAGGCGGCGCTGGACGAGTCCGCCCTGGTCCGCGAGGGCGAGATGACCCTGCGCGTGCTGGAAGGCGCCGACCCGGTGCTGCTGGCGCAGATGCATGAATACGGCGATCTGCCGGTCTATCTCAGCGTCGGCGGCGCCCAGATCGTCTGCTCCGTGCTGCTGTGGCCCGTGGCCGAGCAGGCGGACCGCGCCGCCTTCAACGAGTTCCTGCTGAAGGCCCAGCGCGTGGTGCCGCTGTCCAACTTCGCCATCACCAACGTGGGCGGCGAGGACGTGTATGAACTGATGGGCGAACTGTCCTGCAAGACGACGCTGCAGACCATCCTCATCGAACTGCGCACCCTGGCCGAGAACGCGATCGACGCCACCGAACTGCGTGAAACCTTCGGCGCCGAAGCCGCCTGATCCGGAAGACCAGCCATGTCCATGCTCCGCAAACTGTCCGCTCTGTTCCGCGGCACGGCCCACGACGCGGCCCAGGGCGTCGTCGACGCCAATGCGCTGAAGATCCTTGATCAGGAAATCCGCGACGCCGACAACGCCCAGGGCAAGGCCCGCGACGACCTGGCCGGCCTGGTGGCGCGCCGCCGCATGGCCGAAAACGAGATGGCCAGCTTCCGCGACCAGATCGCCAAGTACGAAAGCTCGGCCCGCTCGGCGCTCGGCCAGGGCAAGACCGATCTCGCGCGCGAGGTCGCCGCTCGCATCGCCGAACTGGAAGTCGAGATCTCGAGCCGCGGCCCGTTGATCGAGGACATGAAGGCGGCCGAGGCGCGCCTGCGCACCGCCATCGCCTCGACCGACCAGAAGATCGAGACGCTTCGTCGCGAGATCGACATCGTCAAGGTCAATGAGTCCGTCCAGCGCGCCCAGACCTCGGTGGCCCTGAATTCGGCGGGCGCCCAGTCGCGCATCGGCTCGGCGGCCGACAGCCTGCAGCGCATCAAGCAGCGCCAGGCCGTGCAGGAAGAAAAGCTGCGCGAGAACCAGGCGCTGGAAGACCGTCGCACCGGCGCCGACCTGGACGCCAAGCTGCGCGACGCCGGCATCCTGCCCGGCCACTCTTCGGCCGACGACGTGCTGGCCCGCCTGACCCAGCAGGAGGTGACGGTGGTCACCCCCCGCATCGGCCACACGGCGCCGGCGGCCGACAAGGACCCGGCCTGATCCATGGAGCGTCTGCGCCTCGATCCCCGGCCCGACTGGGACGCCAAGGCCCTGGCCCTGGGCTTCACCTGGCGGCACGACGACGGCAGGCCTTATTGGGACGAGACCGCCGCCTACGCCTTCTCGCTGGCAGAGATCGAGGACGGCATCGAGGCGCCGACGGCCGAACTGCATGGCCTGTGCCTGGAACTGGTCGAGGAGGCCGTCCAGTCCGAAAGGCTGATGGAGCAGCTCGATATTCCCGAGACCATGCGGGACTATGTCGCCGACAGTTGGAAGCGGGGCGAGCCGTCGCTCTACGGCCGATTCGACTTCGCCTATGACGGGACCGGGCCGGCCAAACTCTACGAATACAACGCCGACACTCCGACCAGCATCTATGAGACGGCGGTGTTCCAGTGGCTATGGCTGGAAGACCAGATCGCGGCCGGCGTCCTGCCCGCCGACGCCGACCAGTTCAACAGCCTGCATGAGAAGCTGGTCGACCGGTTCCGCGTCATCTTCCCGGACGGCGGCTTCATGCACTTCAGCTCCGACGCCGACTTCGTCGAGGACCGCCAGACCGTGCGATTCCTGGAGGACCTGGCGCGGCAGGCGGGGCTGGATCCGCAGTTCGTCGCCATCGACCAGATCGGGCTGAACGAAGAGGGCCGGTTCGTCGACCACGAGAACTGGATCATCGGCGCCCTGTTCAAGCTCTACCCATGGGAGCAGATGCTGCGCGACGACTATGCCGCGCCCCTGCCGACGGCGGAGGTCACCGTCCTGGAGCCGGCCTGGAAGAGCCTGTTGTCCAACAAGGGCATCCTGCCCCTGCTGTGGGAACGTCACCCCGGCCATCCCAACCTGCTGGAGACCTATTTCGAGGACGATCCGAAGGCGGCGGCCCTGAGCGACTCCTACGCGCGCAAGCCGCTGTTCTCTCGTGAGGGCGCCAACGTGGAACTGGTCGATCGCGGCGTCAGCGGCGGGATCGACGACGGCGGCTACGGGCAGGGCCGGCACATCCTCCAGGCGCTTCACGCGCCCCCCGTCTTCGACGGCCAGCATGTGATTATCGGCTCCTGGTTGGTCGGCGACGAACCGGCGGGCGTCGGCCTTCGCGAAGACCCCGGCCGCATCACACGAAACACCTCGCGCTTCCTGCCGCACTTCATCCGGGACTGAGCGGCGACCAGCGGGCCGTCGTTTCATGGGCGCCACGGACATGACATGCCCATGCGGTCGGCCCTTCAAAGAGCGCGGCCTAGAAAGCGGACGAACGCCGCCGAAGGGCTTGAGCCTCCACCGCTCCCCCCGCCTCGTCCCTCAGCCGCGGGTAAGCGTCCGCAGCCTGGCGAGAAACGGTCCGGAGGTGATGAACAGGGTCCCGCCGTCCTCGCCGAACGCGCAGTTCGCCGCCGCCGTGCCGGTGTCGATCCGGCCGAGTGAACGACCCTCCGGCGTGAGGATATGCACGCCCCCCGGTCCCGTGACGAAAAGACGGCCCTGGACGTCGACGGCCAGCCCGTCCGGCAGGCCTGGCGCCGCCGGCCCCACCATTGCGGTGAAGTCGCGAAGAACCCGACCATTCGAAAGTCGCCCGGCCGGGCTCAGCTCATAAGCCATGACCACGGCACGCGCCGGATCCGACACCGTGACATACAAGGTGCGCTGATCGGGCGACAGGGCCACGCCGTTGGGGAAGGTCAGCGCATCCTCCAGCAGGGTCACCTCGCCATCCGGCCCCAGCCGATAAACGCCATTGAAGGGCGTCTCCTTCAGCGGAGACTGCTCCATGTCCTTCAGCCCGTAGGGCGGATCGGTGAAGAAGATGGCGCCATCGGCCGCCCGGACCAGGTCGTTCGGTGAGTTAAACCGCCTTCCTTGGTAGCGGGTCGCCAGCAGGGTCTTGGCCCTGCTGACCAGATCGACGCGCGCGATGGCGCGATTGCCGTGGTCAGCCATCAGGATCGATCCAGCCGGACCCGCGATCAACCCGTTCGAGCCGGGCTCTCGAAAGCTCGACAGGTCGGTTCCAGAATAGCCCGAGGGCGACATGAAGACGGAGGTTCCCTCCGCCTCCGACCAGCGATGAATTCGATTCTGCGGCACATCGCTGAACAACAGGTATCCGCCGTCGGCGATCCAGACCGGTCCTTCAGACCAGGTGAAGCCCTCGGCCAGCTTCTCGATGACGGCCCCGGCGGCGATTATCCGGTCCAAGGCGGCATCGTCGCGGATAATGCGCCCCACGGCGGGGTAGCGGGTCATGGGGCTAACCGTGGCGCAAGCGGCGACCGACGAGGCGGCAGCCCCAGCCAGGAACACACGACGGGATTGGGTCAAGGCGCAGGCTCCTCGGCGGTTGGCGTGGGGATCGCGGCGGCAGGCGTATCACCCAGCCCGTCCGATGTGATGGTGAACGCGCCGCGGGCGCGAATATCCGCCGAGGAAGCGCCGACCATCACTTGGATCGCGCCGGACTGGATGCGCCAGCGACCGGCGTCCCAGAAGGCGACCTGGGCCGGGCTCAGGGTGAAGCGGATGCGTTTGGCCTCTCCAGGCGCGAAGGCGACCCGGCGAAAGCCGCGCAGCTCCTGCACCGGTCGTGAGACGGCGGCGACAGGGTCGCGGATGTAGAGCTGGACCACCTCATCAGCGGCGACGGCCGAGGTGTTTCGCACGACAACGCTGATCTCGACCTGTCCCTGGGCGTCGATCTCGGCGTCGCTGATCTCCAGGCGCCCGTAGTCGAACCGCCCGTAGCTCAGACCGTGGCCGAAGGCGAACAGCGGCGTGACGGGCTGGTCGCGGTATCGGGCGGTGTCGCGCGTCAAGTCCTCGGCGGCGGGGCGGCCGGTCGGAAGGTGGGCGTAAGTGAGCGGCGCGGCGCCGCTGGCGCGTGGGAAGCTGATGGGCAGGCGGCCGCCGGGCGAGACGCGACCGGCCAGCACATCGGCGATGGCCGGCCCCGCCTCCACGCCCAGGAACCAGGTCTCCAGGATCGCGGGCGCGCGCCGCGCCAACTCGCCGAGGGCCAGCGGCCGCCCGTTCATGAGGAGGACCACGACCGGCTTGCCCGTGTCGAGGACGGCGGCGGCCAGGGCCTCCTGCGCGGCGCTGAGGCCGATGTCGGCATAGCTGCGCGCCTCGCCCGACCGATCGAAATGCTCGCCGACCACCAGCAGGACTAGGTCCGCCGCACGCGCGGTCTCCACGGCTTGGGCCAGGGCTTGGGCGTCCGAAACTTCATCCACCCCCTGAGCGCCCTCCCCGGCGAGGGTTACGGCGATCGGCTGGGTCGCCTCAAGACGATAGCCGGGCGCATAGGTGAAGCGGGCGTGCGGCATGGCTTCGAGCAGCGCGGGCATCAAAGGCCGGACATCCTCGACCCGGCCTTGGGCGCGCCAGCTGCCCAGGGACGAGTTGGCGTCTTCCGCTAGGGCGCCGATCACGGCGATGCGGCGGGCGGAGGCGGCGAGCGGCAAGAGATCGCCGTCGTTCTTCAGCAGCACGATCGACCGGCGCGCCGCCTCTCGGGCGACGTCGCGGTGCGCCGGCGACAGCATGGCCGCGGCTTCGCGGGCCGGGTCGGCGCGGCCGTAGGGGCTGTCGAACAGGCCGAGTCGCTCCTTGGCCGTCAGCACCGCCACGACCGCCTCGTCCAACAGCGGCAGCAGGCTGGGGTCGGCCTCGACCGCCGCCTCCAGATGCGTTGCGTAAAGGTTCCCCGCCATGTCCATGTGGACCCCGCCGCGCAGGGCCAGGGCGCCGGCCTCCGCCGGGGTGGCGGCGACGGCGTGGTTGAGCAGTTCGGGGATGGCGTTCCAGTCGCTGACGATCAGGCCGTCATAGCCCCACCGGTCGCGCAGCAGCCCCCGCACCAGCGCCGGATGGGCCGTCAGGGGCACGCCGGCGATGTCGTTGAAGGCGGTCATCATCGACCCCGCGCCGGCGCGGGCGGCCGCATGGAAGGGCGGAAGATAGACTTCGTGCAGGGTGCGCTCGGAGATATCGGCGCTGTCGTAGTCGCGCCCGCCCTGGGCCGCGCCATAGCCGACGAAGTGCTTGGCGGTGGCCAGGATCGAGGTGTCCGCGGCCAGCGACGCGCCCTGATAGCCGCGCACCTGGGCCGTCGCCAGGGCGGACGCCAGATAGGGGTCTTCGCCCGCGCCCTCGACGACCCGGCCCCACCGCGCGTCGCGGGCGATGTCGATCATCGGCGAGAAGGTCCAGTTGAGGCCGGCCGCCGTGGCTTCGATCGCCGCCACGCGGGCTGTCTGTTCCATCAAGGTCGGATCCCAGCTGGCGGCCAGCGCCAGGGGCACGGGAAACAGGGTCCTATAGCCATGCACGACGTCCATGCCGAACAGCAGGGGCACGCCCAACCGGGACTCTTCGACCGCCACGCGCTGCAGGTCGCGGATCTGCGCGGCGCCGGCGACGTGCAGGAACGATCCGATCTCGCCGCGCCGCACCCGCTCCAGCGCCGCGTCGTCCAAGCGGGAGTTCAGCGCCCGCTGGCGCCCCCCCGGCGCCTGGTTCAACTGGCCGATCTTCTCTTCCACGCTCATGCGGCCAAGCAGGTCGCGGACGCGGGAGGACGGCGCCTCGACCGGCTGAGCGATCGCCCCCGCCGTCGAGACGGATGACAAGACCATGACGGCCGTCAGGGCCGTGCGGAGCCGTTTCAGAAGCATGGCGAAATCACCGGCTGGGTTGTCAAGGTGGGTCGACCGCCGCTAGGCCAAGGCTTCAGCGTCGCAAAACCAGCCCCCCCGACAGGTCGCCGACCGCGGGACACAGTCCGTCGGGTGCTCAACGTCCCGGTTCCGGGCGCGGACGCGGGCGCCCGTCCCCAAGGGCAAGCCTGACGGTGCGGCCCTCCCGCGCCGACCGATAGATCGCCTCGATGATCCTCATGTCGCGCAGGCCTTCCTCGCCCGGAACGATCGGTTCGCTGTCGCTCATGACGCACTGAGACAGATGGTCGAGCTGACCGGAGAACTGATTGAGCTCCAGCCCCGGCGCCGGGTGATCGACGGTGCGCCACTCTCGATGCAGGCGCAGGCGATTGCCCTCGTAGCTCGTCGCCGGCTCGGCGTCGAGCCAGCCGGACGCCCCGACGAACCGATAGCGATTGTGCTGCGAGCCATAGGTTGAGACGCAGTTGGCGACGACGCCCGACGGGGGGGTCAGTTGGAAGTTGATCGTGTCCTCCACCTCCCGGAACCGGACGTCGGACCGGTCGGTGGACTCCACCGCGGAGACCGCGACCGGCTCCTCGCCGGTCAGGTATCGGGCGGCCTGCAGGCTGTAGATGCCGATGTCCATGAGCGAGCCGCCGCCGGCCAGGGTGCGGTTCAGGCGCCATTGCGTCGGGTCGCCGATATTGAAGCCGTGGTCGGCCGTCACGATCCGCGCCGCCCCCAGCTCGCCGCTGCGGGCCAGGCGCATGGCCTCGCGGTTGTTCGCCTCGAAGTGGCTGCGATAGCCGATCATCAGCTTGCGGCCCGCGGCGCGGCAGGCGGCGATCATTTCCTCCGCTTCGGCAGCAGTGTTGGCCATCGGCTTCTCGCACAGGACATGCTTGCCCGCCGCCGCTGCCCGCAGGGTGTATTCGTGGTGCAGGCCGTTGGGCAGGATCACATAGACGATGTCCACGTCCGGATTGTCCCGGATCCTGTCGAAGGACCCGTAGGTGTAGAGGCCGCTTTCCGGGACGCCGTACCGCGCCGCGTATCGTCGCGCCTTCTCCTGGGATCCGCTGACCAAGGCCACGAGGCGCGAATGTCGGCATTCGGCGAAGCGCGGCAGAATGACGTCGGCATAGGAGCCAAGCCCCACGATCGCATAGCCGATCTTGCGCCCATTCTCCTGGGCCGCGCCCGGCGACCCGAGCAGCCCAAGCGACAAGGCGCCTCCCATTCGCAGCAGGGTCCGGCGATGGGCGATCATAGTCATGGCTCCGCCTCCAGTGCCGGCGCTCGACGTCCAGCCGAGAGCCCTCGCAATATGTCTGACATTAGACGCGGCCGCGCGCCACCGCTTCATCAACCCGCGTGATACAAAGATCGGCAGCGTGACCGGCGCTTCCTGCAGGGGCGAGACCCAAGAATACGCAGCCTCTCGGTGAAAGTCGCTTCCTCGACCTGCGCTTAGGTAGGCCGCTTACGGGAGAGGTCTCGCCTAATGCTCAATCATCGCCCCCCGCCGCATCCAAAGCCCCGAGGCGTTGGACCCGCCGCTCGCGCAACGGCTCTGCGGGCAGTCGTCCTCGGATGTCTAGGGGTGTTGCTTCACGCGCCTGGCGTCGCGACGGCGTCGCCCGCTGCTCCCTCGGGATCTTCGGAACAATTCATCGAGGCATGGCGCGAGGATCTGGAAACGTTTCGCTCCGAAGTCATCCTTCCAGATCGTGCGTTCACCACGGCGTCTCGGGCAGCCGCGTTGGACCGGCTAACGGCGCTGGAGAGCCGACTGGATTTGTACTCTGAGGCGGAAATCGCCGGAGAACTGGCGAAAATCGCAGCCTTGGCCGGAAACGCTCACACGCGGATCGATCCTCTGCGAAACCGCGGCCTCTGGGCTCGGCTCCCGATCCGCCTGTGGAAGTTTGCGGATGGATGGCGCGTCGTCTCTGCCCGGGAGGAACAATCGCATCTCATCGGACTGAAACTCGTCGGAATAGGCGAGGCCACGATCGCTGAGGCGGAGGCGGCGGTCGCTCCGCTTTTCGCCGGGAATGAGCCGTGGCGCGCCTATATGGCCGGATACTCGCTCACCAGTCCCGAAGCCCTGGCCGCAACCGGGATCGCTCGACCTGGCCCGGTCGTCCTCACGTTCGCGGCAGGCGGCGCAGAACGGCGCGTCGCGCTCGCTCCAGAAGCCCGTGAGAATCGGACCCGACCCGAAGAAAACTGGTGGCATCTGGCGCGCGAGCACCCCCGCATCGTGGGCTGGCGCCACTCAGCGCCCGATCCAGAAGCCCTCGTCTTTCGTCAACCAGAACTCGGCTACGTGATGGCGAGATGCGAAGGCGGGGCCGTCTACATCAGATTGAACCGCACCGCGGATCAGCAAGGACGACCGCCGCTGGCTGAATGGGGCGGACGCGTCCTGCAGGCGTTGCAACGCGATCCGCCGATGCGGCTCATCATCGATCTGCGCTTCAACACCGGCGGGGACCTCAGCAAGGCCCTGCCGTTCATCGGCGCCATCGCCGCCTCTCCCCTCGGTCAGGAGCAGGACCGTCTCGCGGTCTTGATCAATGGCCAGACGTTCTCCGCCGGGATCACCCAGGCCGCCTGGCTGAGGCTTCACAGTCAGGCGGAATTCTACGGCGAGCCCGTGGGAGATTTCACCAGCTTCTGGGCGGAAGGCGACAATGTGGATCTCCCGCGGTCGGGATTGACGGCGCGCTACTCGACGGGGGCCCACCATTATTCCGACAGCGCCCCGCCCATGGAGATGAAGGACGATATGTTCATGACCCTGCCGGCCCCCGATTTGGGTCCTGACCATGTGATCGGCTGGACTTGGACCGGATATCAGCTTGGCCGTGATCCGGCCCTTGATGCGGCGGCTCCGGACTTGACGTGCGGCGCCTTTGACTGACGTCCTGCGCCTTGACGTGAGCATCTTGTCAAAGGCCATGGCCGGAGTAGGACCATGACAACCGTCGCCCGTCTGATGTCCTGGGGCATGCCGCTGCTCTATGCGGGACCTGCCTTTGCATTGCCGCTCCATTGCAAGGGCGTGGGCGCATTGTACATCTGCCTGGACGGCTGGATGGACATCTGGCTTGGGCGGAACCGCGCGACGTGCCAGTCCGCCTATGTCGGCCCGGGTATGGAACATCTGGTGAGCTTCCAGTGCGAGCGCCTTGCCTGTCTCTATGTCGAGCCGGGCGGCCACCTGGAGCAATCCATCCTCCGCCGGATGGGGACGGAGCGCCACGGCGTTCGTCTTGACTACGAACCGCGCGACGAAATCGTCAAACTGCTGGAACCCAAGAACCCGCTCTCAGAGCGCAATCGTGACGCCATCGCCTCGGCGTACGGGATCGTTTCGACTTCTGGCGGACTCGGGGACCCGCGCATCAGCGGTATTGTCGATACGGTCTTGGCGGATCCGGCCGAACGCCATTTCGCACACGCGCTGGCGCAAAGACTACGTCTGTCGGAATCTCGTTTGCGTCACGCCTTCCGAAACGACGCAGGCATATCCTTCCGGCGGTTTCGCCTGTGGGCGCGAATGGGGTCGGGCCTGACTCTCGTAAGCCAGGGCGCCACCCTCACGCGGGCCGCTCATGAGGCGGGATTCTCCAGTTCCGCCCACTTCAGCTCAGCCTACCGCACGCTCTTCGGCATAAACCCGGCGGCAGTCGTCAGAGCCAATCCCATGCTGACGGTTAGTCGCGGCGCCTCACTGACCCGAGCCACGCCCAGGCCCTGCTGACGCACTGCCGTCCAGCCGCAATCGAAGGCCGCGAGGTGTCTGAACGCAAGGCCAGCCGGCCAGCGCCAGGTTTCTTCGCTCCAAGGTCTCGCCTCATTTCACCGGGCTTGCGCGTTATTTGACTTCATCCCGAAGCCGACGAGCTGGTCATCAAGCGCGCGGCGGAACGCCGGCCTGTTCTCGCACCGGGTCTTGTAGGCTTTCAGGCGGGGACAGCTATCGAGCAGGTCCGTGTGGTCCAGGATGCGAAGAACATCCACGGTCAGAAGGTCTCCGGCCGTGAATCGATCTTCAAGATACGCCTTCTCACCCAGGGCGCCCTCCAGCTGCGCCAGACGCTCGGCGACGAAGGACTCGGCCGCAGGCCGCCGCGCTTCAGCCCAAGGCTCCTCGCTGTGGAAGAAATGCAGGCTCGCGAGCTCTTGGATGGGCGGCTCAAGCGAAGATAGGGCGGCGAACATCCAGGCTTTCGACCGCGCTCGCGCGATGCGCTCGGATGGAAGCAGTCGGTCGGACGTCCTGGCGATTTCCAGCACGATCGCACCGCTCTCAAACAGAACCAAATCGCCGTCCTCGATCGCGGGCGCCTGTGCAAAGGGTTGGCGCGCGAGGTGTTCCGGAGATTTCTGCTCGTCGCCCAGCGTGATCGTCCGAACCGCATAATCGACGCCGGCCTCTTCAAGAGCCCAGCGGACGCGAAAGGCTTTCATCAGCGGAGCGGCGAAATCAGGCACCCAGTCGTAGGTCCACAGCGTGATCATCGAAACGGCCTTCAGATGAGGAAGCGAGAAAGAGCCGTCGCCGATAGGACGTCATGGCGTCCAGGGCTTTCATCTAGCGACCTCGACTTGTAGGCGTCTCCCACCTGCGAAAGCCCGCCCTGTTCAAGCCGGAACATAGGTGAGCCGGACCACTTGATCACCGATCTTTTCGTGCGCCAGAAGCCTGAGTGGAGGCGGCGATGCGGTGAAGTAGGGCTTGCCCCGCCCTATCGCGATCGGATGGACATAGATGCGGTATTCGTCCACCAGGCCAAGCGAGGACAAGGCGCCCGCCAGCTGCGGCCCCGCCACTTCTATGACGCCCTCATGTTCAGATTTCAGCTTGCGCACGGCTGCCGACAGATCGCCGCGAACCAGCTCCGCCTTGGGGCCGACCGTTCGCAGAGCACTTGAGACCACCCACTTGGGTCGACCGCGCCACGCCTGCGCGAACGCTCGTTCGGCCTCGGTCCAGTCCGCCAGATCGTCATCCCAGTAGCGCATCGTCTCGTACATCCGCCGGCCGTACAGGCACCCGGCCAGGCTGCGCATGTCTTCGACGAAATGCTGGAACAGCTCAGCGTCGGGCGCGGAGGCGTCATGATCGACGTAGCCGTCGAGCGTTTGGTTGAGGGCGTAAACAAGCTTCGCCACGTCTTGATCTCCTTAGGAACGACCGGCGCCCATTCTGCATAGGCGCTCGTCTCCTGGCTTGCACCAACCGGCTGCGATCACCCGCCTAGGCCGACGTACGGGACGGCGGCCCAATGACGAAGGTGGATAGGCTGTACAGGACGGACCTCCCGATGCCTCGCGATCGACCCTCACCGTCGCGCTTCTTCGGTGGGGATGCGTTCCTCTGAAGACTCGCCGGGGGATTGATTGCTGATCGCCGCTCGGTGAAAGTTCCTCTCGCCCCGGTCGCATAGGAAGGCGCCGTCGACGCTGATGCGTAAGACCGCCGCCGGCGATCAGGACTCCCAAGTGATCCTCACGGCTCTTTTCCGCAATTCTTCCGACGGGATAATAAAGGACCATGTTGCCGTCGACCTCGGCCTTTTTCGGCGCTGGTCTCGCGGTTGGGTTCCGGGCGCATTAGGCAGCTTCCGACCTCCACCGCCGTCCAATTTTGGCAGTCAAGCTGACGTGCCCCCCGCCAGTCCCTCGATCATTGTGAGAGCCCAGGGGGTTGATAGCCGATCTGCGTCGCCGGCGGGAGCGGCCGTGCGGCGGAGCTGATCAAGTTGCGCAGCCGAACGGCCGCGGG
>JAEXZS010000034.1 GCA_023451375.1 Pseudomonadota bacterium | reverse complement strand
CGTCGAAAAGTCGAGGACGCGGTGATCAAAGGCCTTGAGCCTGATGCGGATGCTTTGATCCATATCGGTGCTTACTTCCAATGCGGTCGGAGGACCGCGTCCCTGTGAACCATTTCAAAGACCGAAGGCCTTCGGGCACGAGGCCCTCAGGGTACGCAATCCGCAAAAACGATCGGCCCACGCAGTCGCCCGCGAAGGCCGTGAAGTCCCAAGAAGCTGCAAAGAACAGGTACTTAGGTCGTTCCTGCGAACCGCGTCTGCACCGAAGTGCACAGCCGGTCCAACAAGAGTGGCGGCTTATGCCTACCGATTCCGACTTCGTCAAGCGGCGAAACCTTGGCGCCGACAGGATTTGGTCATGTCGCGATCGGCGTCGGCCGGCCCGCGGGATCGACCGCGACCATGACGAACTCAGCCGCCGCCGAGCGCCGTCTTTCGCCGCTCAGCAGCGCCTCCGCCCACAGCTCCACCTCTATGGTGACGGAGCTGCGCCCCACACGCGTCGGCCGGGATGCCAACTCCACCATGTCGCCTTCGCTTATAGGCGCGGCGAAGTCGACGCGGTTCGACGCCGCCATCACCATGACCGCCCTCGCGCGCCGCGTAGCGCGGATGAAGGCCGCCTTGCCCATCAGCTTCAGCGCCTCTCCGCCATAGAGGGTGCCGTAGTGGCTGGTCCAGGTCGGGAAGACCACCTCCACCGTCCGCAGCCAGTCGTCCGCCTTCTCTTCCGCCGCGGCCGGCGGCGGCGGCAAGGCGGCCTCGCCCGCCTCGCGCGGCGCGACCATGTTGAAGACGCCGCGCGTGCACAGCCTGCGCTCGCCGCTGACCGGCGCCTCGGCCCATAGCTCCACCTCCACGCCCATGGAGGTGCGGCCCACGCGCACGACCCGGCCCGTCGCCTCGACCATCTCCCCGATGCGGGCTGGGGCTGCGAAGTCGATCCGCTCGCATCCCGCCGTCACCGTCGGCCGCCGCGCATGTCGGGCGGCGGCCAGGAAGGCGACCTTGTCCAGGTGCGCCAGGCCGACGCCCCCGAACAAGGTTCCATGGTGATTGGCGTCCCCGGGGAACACCATGTCGATCAGGGTGACGCTCACGCCCGGGCGAGCCGCGCCGCCTCGACCATGTTCCGCAGCGCCGCCTGCGTCTCGGGCCAGTCGCGCGTCTTCAATCCGCAGTCGGGGTTCACCCACAGCCGGTCCGCCGGCAGCTTGCCCGCGGCCGCCGTCAGCAGGGCCGACATCTCCTCGACGGAGGGAACGCGCGGCGAGTGGATGTCATAGACGCCCGGCCCGATCTCGGCCGGATAGCGATAGTCGGAGAAGGCGTCGAGCAACTCCATCTTTGAGCGGGAGGTCTCGATGGAGATGACGTCGGCGTCCATCGCACCGATGGACTGAATGATGTCGTTGAACTCCGAATAACACATGTGGGTGTGGATCTGGGTCTCGTCCCGCACGCCCGACGCGGCGATGCGGAAACACTCCACCGCCCAGTCCAGATACCCAGCCCAATCCGCCCGGCGCAACGGCAGCCCCTCGCGCAAGGCCGCCTCGTCGATCTGGATCACCGCGGCCCCGGCGGTCTCAAGGTCGATCACCTCGTCTCGGATGGCGAAGGCGATCTGGCGGCAGGTCTCGCGACGCGGCTGGTCGTCGCGAACGAACGACCAGTTCAGGATGGTCACCGGCCCCGTCAGCATCCCCTTCATCGGCCGGTCGCTCAGCGACTGGGCATAACGCCACCATTCCACCGTCATAGGCCTGGGCCGCGACACGTCGCCGTAGATGATCGGCGGGCGCACGCAGCGGGAACCGTAGGACTGCACCCACGCCGCCTTGGTGAAGACGAAGCCCGACAGTTGCTCGCCGAAATACTGCACCATGTCGTTGCGCTCGAACTCGCCATGGACCAGCACGTCCAGGCCGAGATCCTCCTGCCGCTTCACCGTCCGCGCCGTCTCTTCGCGCAGGAAGGCGGCGTAGGCGGCATCATCGATGACGCCTTTCCCATGCTCGGCGCGAGCCTTCCTCACCTCGGCGGTCTGCGGGAAGGAGCCGATGGTGGTGGTCGGATAGGGCGGCAGGCTCAGGCGCCGCCGCTGCACCTGGCGTCGGATCTCGAAGCCGGAGAGACGACGCGAGAGCGCGGGGTCCTCGTCCGCCGTGCGGGCCTGCACCTTCGGATCGTTGATGCGCGGCGAGGTGCGGCGCGAGGCCACCGAAGCGGTCGAGGCGTCCAGCTCCGCCTTCACCGCCGCGCGCCCCTCGTTCAGCGCGCGCGCCAGGGTCGCCAATTCGGCCACCTTCTGCTCGGCGAAAGCCAGCCAATCCTTGATGTCCGGATCGAGCGCCGTCTCCCGCTCCAGATCGATCGGGGTGTGCAGCAGCGAGCAGGACGGCGCCAGCACCACCTCGCGGCCCGAGGCGACCACCGGCTCGACGCGGGCCAACACGGCGTTGAGGTCCGCCTTCCAGACATTGCGCCCGTCTATCACGCCCAGCGACAACACCTGCTCCGCGCGGCTCATCCGGGCGACCTCCGCCAGCTGCTCCGGCGCGCGCACAAGGTCGATGTGCAGACCATGCACCGGCAGCTTCAGCGCCGTCGCCATATTGTCTCCCAGCCCTCCGAAATAGGTCGTCAGCATCACCTTGATCGGTGGCGTCACGTCCGTCAGCACGCGGTAGGCGTGATCGTAGGCGGCGCGCGCCTCGTCGCTCAGGTCGGTCACCAGGCAGGGCTCGTCCAGCTGCACCCAGGTCGCGCCGGCCCTCGCCAGCGACCGCAACACCTCCGCATAGACCGGCAACAGTCGCGGCAGCAGGCTCAGCACATCGAAGTCGCCGCCGCGCGTCTTGCCCAGCAGCAGATAGCTCACCGGCCCCAGCAGCACCGGCCGCGTGCCGATCCCCTGCCCCTTCGCCTCCAGATACTCATCCAGCGCCTTGGTGGAGCCCAGGCGGAACGTCTGGTCGACGGTGAACTCCGGCGCAAGATAGTGGTAGTTGGTGTCGAACCACTTGGTCATCTCCATCGCAGGCGCGCCCTCGCGGTCGCCATGGACATGGCCGTGCTCGCAGACCGCGCCGCGCGACCCGCGCGCCATGGCGAAATAGGTCGCAAGGTCCACCCGATCGCCGCTCCATCCGTAAGCGGCGGGCACGGCGCCGACCATGGCCGTCAGGTCCAGCACGTGGTCGTAGAGAGAGAAGTCGTTCGACGGCGTGATCTCGGCGCCCAGCTCCCGCTGGCGCGCCCAGGTGCGGGCGCGCAGGTCGGCGGCGGCGGACAGGAGGCTCTCCACTCCCATCTTACCGGCCCAATGCGCCTCGAGCGCGGTCTTCAGCTCCCTTTTGGGGCCGATGCGGGGAAAGCCGAGGGTGGCGACTTGGACGGAATGGCGGGTCATGCCTGAAACCTGTGCTGTGGCCAGGCTTCGGACAGGGTCGCGCGAGCGCCGGCGCGGACAACTGAGTCCCGGCGGCGCGCATGCGGCCTGACCGGACACCCCGCCGGAGGACGTTATCTGTCGGGGCAGGTCTCCTGGCTCGCGGGTCGACGCCTTGGGTCCGGCCTTCCCGGCGAAAACGCCAGTGACACGAGATGGACCCTCGACTCGCCGCTCACAGTTGCGGGGGCAGCGCCGGCGTCACACCGGCTTCCCTCTTAGCTCCGCGCGCCCCGAAGGCCGCACGCAGACCACGACCCGGACATCAGACAAGCCTCAAGGCCGCGCGTCAAGATCATATAAGGATATCCTTATATATTTGCCGCATGCGGCGAAGGCATAGGATTCGACCACCTTGCCCAGTCTTAACCAATCCACCCCGAAGGCTCCGCAATAACGACACAGCGGCGCCACATTGCGTGACTGTTTCGCAACAACATTGCTCAGGCATGTCGTCTAACGCCGGTTTAATGCTCAGCTTCGCGCATATGCTGATAGCAGCGCCGTCCCCGGGCTCCCACTCGGGTTGAGACTGCTAGGAAACAAGAAAATGAAGACGCTCTTTCTCGCCTCGGCCGCCGCGGCCGCCCTGTTCGCCGCCCCGGCCATCGCCCAGGACGCCATCGGCTCGGTCGGCCTGACCTATTCGAACCCGTCCGTCGAGATCGCCGGCGAAGACTTCGACGCCGATGTCTGGACCGTGGACGGCGCCGTCGCCATTCCGGCCAACAACTGGACTGTCACCTTCAACGGCGCCATCGATCACGCCAAGGCCTTCGGTGAAGACGACACCACCGGCGCCGCCGCCGTTCACCTGACCACCATGGTCGCCAACGACGTTCGCGTCGGCGGCTTCGTGGCCGGCAACGGCATCGGCTCGGGCGACACCGTCTACACCATCGGCGCCGAAGCCCAGAAGTACCTGGCCGGCTCGACCCTGACCGGTCTGGTCGCCTACACCTCGGCCGATGACCTGGACGCCGACATCTGGACCGTAGGCGGCGACGCGGCCTTCTACGTCATGCCCAACCTGCGTCTGAACGCCGGCGTCAGCTACAACAACGTCGATGCGAACCTGGGCGACGTCGACGCCTGGACCTACGGCGTGGGCGGTGAGTACGAGTTCACCGGCACCCCGTTCTCGGTGGCCGCCGGCTACACCCGGGCGGACATCGACTCGCTGGATGTCGACACCTGGTCGCTGGGCGTCCGCTACAGCTTCGGCGGCGGCCTGCAGGCTCGCGACCGCGCCGGCGCCGGCCTGAACGTCTCGTCGATCGCGAGCGTCCTGGGCGGCCTGTAAGTCTCGGCTTCGCCAAAAACCTGAAATGTCACGGCCCCGGCGGAGCGATCCGCCGGGGTTTTCCTTTGCCCGCTGGATAGCGAGCATGAAAAAGGCCCCCGGGGTTCCACGACCGGGGGCCTTTCCTCTCGCGGCGGAGAGACTCGGGTCTAGCGCCCGATGTTCACCGTGCCCGAGCCCACGATGGAGCGGGACACTTGTCCGGTGGCGGCGCCGACGCTGACATCGCCCGAGCCGGCGATGGCGACGCGAAGATCGCGCGTTGCGCCGCCGTATCGCACGTCGCCCGAGCCGCCGATGGCCACAGAAAGCTCATCCATCCGCCCGTCGCGAACGGTCACGTCCCCCGAGCCGCCGATGGAGATGTCGCCGGCGCCGTCGGCCCGCGCCACCCATATGCTGCCAGAGCCGCCGACCGCGGCGTCCAGCTCTCCGGTCGCCCCAGCCGAGATTGACCCGGATCCGCCGACCTTGGCGTCCAAGGAGCGCGAGGTCCCGGCCCGGATCGACCCGGACCCGCCGACGCTCAGCGACACCTCTCCGTCGGTGTTGGCCACGGTCCAGTCGCCGCATCCGCCGCTGCCCAGCTCGACCGAGCGCGCGCCGCGTCCCACCGCGCCGTAAACCGCCCCGCCGGCGCTGACGTCAACGTCACGCGGCGTTCTCAGCACGATCAAGGGCGCGTCCTCCAGCCGAATGCGGCCCAGGTCGCGCACCTCCACCACGGCGCCCTCGCCCGGCTGGCGCGCGTCAGAGGGACCGCTGTTGCAGTCCCGGATGGCGTCGCTGCCCCCGAACATCTTTCCCCGGCCCAGGCCGCCGTCGATGCGGACCGCGTCGCCCCGTCGCTCCACCTCGATGCGCGGCAGGCGCGAGTTCCCTTGCGTGACCTCGACGCCGACATCGCTGCGGTCCTCGACGATGACGATGACGCGCGCGACCGCATGGCGGATCTCGACCTCCGCGGCGGTTGCCGGAGCGGCGGCGCAGGCGGCGACGGCGGCGGTCGCCGCGGCGGCGAGCAGTATGGACTTCATGGGGCCTCTCCCTTTCCCGAATGTGGCGGAAAGGTGCGGCACGCCCGCGGTGAAGTCATTTTAACTCGAGGTCATGAACTCGAATTAACGCTCAGCTCCGCGAACCAGGGCCCCGGCCCCGTCCGCCGCGCCGACCTCCGGCTCGAAATCGCGCTCGAACTGAGAGATGCGACTCCTCATCGCGCCCGTCCGCTTCAGCGCCAGCGAAGCCGCCCAACGGGCGGCCAGCTCAGGCGTCGACATGCCGTCGGTGAAGCGGGGCCTGCCGCCCCGGCTGCGGATCACCGCATTGGTGAACAGCGCGCCGTTGCGGAAGCGCGACGGCCAGGTCTGGAAATCCATCGACAGGCTGACGCAGAACCGGTCCAGGTTCTCCACCCGGTGCGGCGCATAGAGCGGCCAGGTCAGCGCCCGGCCCGGCTCCAGGTCCATCACCTGGGCGTCGGCCTCGAAGGCCAGCGTGTAGGGCAGTTCCTCGGTGGTCTGGCGCGCGACCACCTGCTCCATGTCGCGCTCGGGCAGGTGCGCCTCGTCGCCCGGATAGATGAACAGTCGCTTGCGTCCGCGCAGGTGGAACAGCACCACGCCCGCGGCGTCGAAATGATACGGCACGCGCGCCTTGGGCGAGGACAGGATCAGTTGCCCCGCGTTCTTGACCGACCGCATGCCTGGATAGCTCGCCTGGATGCGTTCGAAGTCCGCCATCGCCGCCGCCCACAGCTCGGGCCAGCCGGTCTCGACCTGTCGGAGATTAACCCACAGCCGCCCCTGCTTGATCGCCTCCAGCAGTTCCTCGCCCGATAGCCGCCCCCGCGCGCCGGTACGCAGGGAGACCTGCCCCTCATCATCGTAGTCGTACAGGTTGATGTCGAACAGTTCGGCCGGATAGCGGTCCAGCACCGCGGCCAGCGCCGCGTCCTCGGCGAAGCCCTGCTCGACGAGGCCATGCGGATGCTCTTTCGCCTCGGCGATCGGGCCGGGGTAGCGGGTGCGTCGTTCGGTCATTCCGTGGTCCTCAGGCGTGGGCGACGCGCGCGGAGGTCTTGCGCCGGGCGGAGATCTTGGCGGCGGCGGACCGGGCGGCGACGACGGCGCCGCGCAACCGACCCGATGGCGTCGCCTCGCAGGCCTCGATGGTCGCCCAGCGTCGGCGAAGCGATGCGCGGATCGCCTCGCCCCGGCCGCCGGCCCGGTCCAGCGCCCCCACCAGGGCGTCGGTCGCCAGGCTGCTCAGCCCCGGCCGCATCACCACGGCCTCACGCACCGTCTGGCGCGTGTTGACGAAGTACTTCTTGTAGTGCTCGCCTTCGAAGCCGAAATCGAACACCCGGACCCCCTCGGCGCCCGCCAGCCGCATGGTGTCCATGCTCAGCAGTATTCCCGGCGAGCAGCGCGCCAGGGTGGGCTCATAGGCCGGGAACCAGAAATGATAATGCCGTCCGGCGTGCAGCGAGAACTCGATCGCCGTCAGCCTGCCGCCCCCGTGCATGGTCGCCAGCGAGGCGCCGAAGTCCGGCCGCGTCTCGCGCATCAGCGCATGCAGCAGGTCCCGGGTCCAGCCGCAGGCGAAGATGTCGTGAAGGCCCGAACGCCTGTACTGCGCGGCCTTAAGATCGATGAGGTGATTCAGCAGCGCCGAATCCCGCAGCCCGTGCGCCACCGTCACAGGCCCAAGCTCGGCCTCCAGACTGCGCCGCGCCCTTTCCTTGTCTTTGAAGAACTTGCCGAAGGCGGCGCGGCGCTCGGCATACCAGGCGTCGAACCCCGCTTCCGGCAGAGCGGCCTGCACCGTGGTGCGCGCCTCGCCGCTTTCGGCGGTCCCAATCCAGCCCGGCACGTTCAGCCGCCGCGCCTTGAGCAGCCGCGCCACGTCCTCCAGGCTGATGTCGCTCTCCGCCGGCGCGATGACGCCGTGATAGTCGTTCATCGGCGCCCCCAGCGGCTGCACCGAGCCGCCGCGCCGCTGGTGCGGGAAGAACCCCGCCGTCTGGCCGCCCCGCCGGAACACCGCCACCGCCGCGCCGGGACAGACCCGCGAGGCGATCTCGGCGTAGTCCCAGCGGAAGTAGGGGCTGCTCAGCGCCGGATTGGTCGTCGACCAGGCGCGCCACAGGGCGATGTCGGCGGCGCCCAGCGCCTCCGCCTTCATGATCTCCACCTGCAGCGTTTCGGCCATGCGCGTCCTCATGCGGTCCCGGGCAGCAAGGACCGTTCCGCGCGGCACACTGCCCGATGCGCCGTTTCGGCACGGTTCACCGTCATGGTGAACGACCGTTGACGGAGCCCCCGGCGGCGCCGGGCGTTACCGTACAGCGGACGCCCCGCTCCGCTTCGAGACCAGATCATGACCGACCCCCGTCCCGACAATCGAAACGTCGAGAACGAAAACCTGCGCACCCCGCCGGGCGAAGGCGAACCGCCCCGCCCGGCAACCGAACCGCGGGGCTCCGAAGGCTCCAGCAACTCGGGCGAAACCGAGACCGACCCCGCGACCGGCGAAGAGAACTGACGCCCGCCGCACGCCCCGTCCGCCCATGATCACGAGTCCGCATGTCCCCTCGCCTTCCCCTCGTCGCCGCGGGCCTGAGCGCCCTCTCCCTCGCCGCCTGCAGCCCGGACGCGGAGCCGCCGGCGCCGCCGGAAACAGTGGGAGCGACCGGCCCCCTGTCCCGTGACGCGCTTGAGAACGCCGCTTACGCGCCGCCGCCGCCCAGTCAGACCGATCAGGCGCCCGTTGAGGCTCAGCCCGATCCCGCCCTCGTTCGCGCCCAGGTTCTGCTTGAGCGCGCCCGCTTCTCGCCGGGCTCCATCGACGGTCTGGCGGGCTCGAACATGCGTCAGGCCGTCGCCGCCTTCGAGGAAGCCAACGGCCTGCCGGTCGACGGCGAGTTGGACGCCGAGGTCATGGCCCGCCTCCGCGCCGGCGGCGTCGGCGCCGTGACCAGCACGTATGAGATCACCCCCCAGGACGTCGCCGGCCCCTATCTCGGAACCGTGCCGACCGACCTGGAGGCTCAGGGCGCGGCGCCGCACATGGGCTACGCCAATATCGTGGAAGCCCTGGCGGAACGCTTCCATGTCACCGAGCCGCTCCTGCGCGCCCTGAACCCAGGGGCTGATTTCACCCGCGTGGGCCAGAAGCTGCTGGTTCCCGCCATCGACAACTCCCCCCTGCCGGCGGATGTCGACCACATCGAGGTCAACAAGGCCGAGGGGTCGGTGAAGGTCTTCGCGGAGGACGGACGGCTGCTCGCCTATTATCCCGCCACGATCGGCAGCGGCGACAATCCGACGCCCACGGGCACGGTCAAGGTCAACGGCGTCGCCCGCAATCCCGACTACGTCTATGACCCGTCCAAGCTCAGCTACGGCGACCTGGACCGTAAGGTGGTGGTCAAGCCGGGGCCGAACAATCCCGTCGGCGTGGTCTGGATCGACCTGAACAAGCCGAGCTACGGCATCCACGGCGCGCCGGAGCCGGACAAGATCGGCAAGACCGCCTCGCACGGCTGCGTCCGCCTCACGAACTGGGACGCCTGGGAGTTGGCGGACAAGGTCAAGCCCGGCGTCACGGTCCGCTTCCTCTAGGGCGCGACCGCGCCGAACGGCGTGCCGTCCCAGAAGGCGCACTGGTGCCGCTCGAAGAAGGTCTGGTCCAGCCGATCGCCTTCGGGCGCGAACACCCGGATCGGCCCCGCGCCGTCGACGCGGGGCCAGTCGGCGCCGAAATCCCGCTGGCCGAAGCCGGCCCACAGCCGCCGCATCCGCGCCGACAGCGCCGCCTGCTCCGGCGTGAACCGGTCCACGTCGGTGAATATCCAGTTGGTTCCGAACACATAGGCCAGTTCGCTGGCGTGATAGGCCCCCAGGTCCAGCCCGACGATCCGGTCCGGCAGGACGAACGGCGCCGCCCGATCCGCAAACTCATAGCCCCACACCGGCACGTGCTTGGACAACTGCCGCCGCAGCGCCTGCGACGGACAGGCGAACCGCTGGGCGGTGAAGTTGGCGGCGATGGCGTAGGCGGGGCCGTCCTCGCTGACTGGATAACGCTCCAGCACGCGAGGCCCGACATCACCGTACATCCAGATGGTCTCCTTCTGGTAGCGGTCCATGTCCTGCACCTCGTTGGCGAACAGCCGCCCCTCATCCAGATTGGTCCCGACGATCGCCGGCACCCGGGTGAACCGCCCCCCGGCGATCGCCGCGGCCGGGTTTTCCGGCACGGTGGCGTCCGTATGCACCGGACCCCAAGACCCGGGCCCGTTGATGCCCGCCCGCAGAGACGCGGCCCGCGACAGCCGCCACGCCGGCAAGGCTCGCAGGCAGGCGATCACGTCCTCTCCCTCGCAACCGAGCCGCGCCGAGAACGCCGGCCCGCTCTGGGCCGCCGCCTCGGCGCTGACCAGCGACGACGGCTCCAGGCAGCCGCCGCTCTGCAGGATCACCCGCTGGTACAGCCCCTCGGAGACAGGAGACGCCATCAGGTAACAGGCCGTCCAGGCCCCGGCGCTCTCCGCGAACAGGGTGACGTTTCCGGGATCGCCTCCGAAGGCCGCGATATTGTCATGGACCCACAGCAGCGCGGCCTGCTGGTCCATCAGGCCGAAGTTGCCGCCGAAGCCCTCGCCGTCGGCCTGAAATCCAGGATGCGCCAACCAACCCAGCGCGCCCAGGCGGTAGTTCATCGTCACCACCACGCGGCCCTGCTCCCGCGCCAGCCGCGAAGGGTCGTAGTTGGCGCCCGCGCCCACGGTGAAGGCGCCGCCCGGGATATAGACCATCACCGGCCGTGGCCCTGCTTCGCCCGCCGGCGCATAGATGTTCAGGTACAGGCAGTCCTCCGACCCGAACACCACGCCGCCCCCGCCGCCCAGAATCGCCCTTCGGCCGATCGCCTGGGTGCAGTCCGGGCCGATCCGCGTCGCGTCGCGCACCCCCTCCCACGGCGGCGCCGGTCGGGGCGCGCGCCAGCGCAGGCCGCCCACCGGCGGCGCCGCGAACGGCACGCCCAGGAAGGCGCGAACGCCGTTCCCCTCCACGCCCCGCAGCACCCCCGCGTGGCTTCGCGCCGTCACCGGCCGAGCGTCCGAGGCGAACCTCACATGATCCACCGTCCCGGGATGGATGGCGCAGGCGCTCAAGCCGAGCAGGACGAGAAACAGGCAGATCGAACGCATACGGAACCTTGGCTTTGGGCCACCATAACGCCGAACCCCAGACGGGTTTCCCCCAAACCAAAACGGCCCCCGGGTGTTTCCGGGGGCCGTTCGGCAGGCTGGGGTTCGGCCTGGCGGCCGGGGTCGTGTCGCTTAGGCGATGATCTTCGACACCACGCCGGCGCCGACGGTGCGGCCGCCTTCGCGGATGGCGAAGCGCAGCTTCTCTTCCATCGCGATCGGGGTGATCAGCTCGACGTTCAGCTCGGCG
>JAEXZS010000063.1 GCA_023451375.1 Pseudomonadota bacterium | reverse complement strand
GGACGAGCCGGCCGCGCCGGCCATGCCTGATCCCCCGCCCCCTCCGCCGCCGATGCAGGTCGCCTCGATCCAGCGCGCCCAGGGCGGCGGCGCATAGGCTCCGCTCGCCGCGAAGACCGTCGTTTCGGCGCGCGTCGCGCCCTGGTCGAACAGGACGCGGCCGCTGGCGCCCTCCACCCTCAGCGCCGTGCGCCAGGTCCCGCCGTCGGCGCTGACCTTCAGGCTCAAGTCGTCGTCGCCGACCAGGCCCAGCTCGGCTCGGCCGCCATAGCCGCTCTGGAACAGCAGCGAGAGGACGTCCGCCGCCCCCTCCTTGTTCAGCGTCATGCGCAGGTCGCCGTCGCCGCCTTCGCCGCCGCCGAGGGCCGTGAACAGCAGCTTGTTGACCTTGGCCGCGAAGGGATTGGCCGCGTCCGCCGTGGTGTTGATCCCCAGGCGCGCGACGCTCAGCACGTCGTTCCCACCCAGCCAGTCGGCCAGCGGCGTCCAGCCGCCGGACGCGCGCACCACGGCCTCTCCGGCGTCCAGCACCACGGCGATCATGCCCTCGGGCGCCGGCACGGCGGACCAGCCGCCGCCCTCGTACCGCATCAGGTCGCCCGCGCCCCGTCCGGTCCAGGCCGCGCCGCTCGCGCCCTCCGGCAGGATGTACAGGTCGCCGTCGCCGGGCGCGGGCGGCTGGGCCGCGACCGTGCGGCTGACCACCGCCGCCTGCAGCAGGGCGTCCAGCCGCGTCAGGGCCGTGTTCAGGGTCACATGTTTCTGCATCTGGCCGGCGGCCAGATAGGGCAGCGCCAGCCGGGCGCTGAAATCGTCGCTCATCGGGATCTCCATCGTTGACGGAGATCAACCTGACTCAGCCGCCGATCCAGGCGCGTCGATCGTCTCGCCGCGAACTCAAGGCGCTGAGCGGGCTACGAAAAATGCTTGGAAATGGGAGCGGTGGCGGGCGCCGGCGCGCGCAATCCGTCAGTCGTGCAGATACACGATCCGCTTCAGCTTCGGGCTGTCCCGCACCGTGGCCAGGTGACGTTCATGCTCGCCGCTCGCCTTGGCGTTCGCCTCGGAGTCCTCGACCCAGTGCATCGCCTCGATGTGCTTCTGCAACGCGCGCGCCGCCAGCAGCTGGCCGGGGAAGAAGGTGTCGATGATGTCCCCCGCGATCGGCACCGTGCCGGTCGCGGTGTCCACCGCCATATAGGCCGCCATCCGGGCCAGCACCGCCGGGCTCGCCTTGGCCCGCGTCGCCTGCCACATCAGCCATCCGGCCGTCCCGACCGTGTAGGCCGTGCCCACCACCGGCACCCAGGTCAGCAGGGCGTCCATGCCGAAGCCGACCGGTCCGATGCCGATCACCCGGTCCGACAGCTTCTTCACGCCCTCGACATTGGCCCAGATCTTCTCGATATCCGCGATGGTCCGACGGGCCATGTCCCCTCCTGCCGCTGGATCAACGCTCAAGCATGTCGCTCGTTCAACCGCAAAGCCTGTCGCTGCTTCGCCTGCTCGCCAACCTGGCGGCCATCGCCGGCTTCCTGGGTCTCGCGGCGTTCGGCGCGGCGGGCCTCAGCGGGATCGGCCACCGCTGGGTCGACATCCTGGCTCAGTTCACCGCCCCCGTCGCCTTGGCCGCGGCCGGGGGCGTGGTCGTCTGCCTGGTCCTACGCCTGTGGCCCGCCGCCGCCGTCGGCGCGCTGGCGACCCTGCTCCTGCTCCTCGCCGCCTGGTCCCAGTGGGCGCCGCCGAAGGGTCGCCCCCAGCCCGACGCCCCGGTCGTTCGCGTCTATTCCGCCAACGTCTGGGCCCTCAACACGGACGTGGAGGCCATGCGCCGCTCCATCGCCGCCGCCGACGCCGACATCGTCATTCTGGTGGAGTTCGGCGATGCCCCCGCGGCGCGCATCGACGACATCCTGGCCGGCTATCCCCACCGCGCCCTGCTGGGCCGCGTCGACCGCCCCAGCGGCCCGGCCCGCTCCGTCATCGCCTCGCGCACGCCGATCCTGCGCCAACTGCCCGATCCGCCGGACGGTCTCAGCACCGTCGGCGCGGTCGTCGACACCGCCCTTGGGCCGATCAACGTCTTCGGCGTCCACCTGACCCGCCCCTGGCCGTTCCAGTACCAGTGGGGCCAGATCAGTCAGGTCATGGCGCTGGCGGAGCGTCGTCGCGCCGCTCCGAACAATCCCGTCATCGTCGCCGGCGACTTCAACAGCGTCTCCAGCGCCCGCATCGGCCGTCAGATGCAGGCCGACATGGGTCTGGTCCCCGCTCCCGGCTGGCCCGGCACCTGGCCCTCGAAGCTGCCGGCCTTCCTCGGCATCACCATCGATCAGGTCTGGCGCTCGCCCGACCTCGCCCTCCTGTCCCGCCGCCTGGGCCAGCCCACCGGCTCCGACCATCGCCCGGTCATCACCGAGTTCACCCGCGCCGTGTCCTGATTGTCTCCGGAGACGAATACTCCGGCGCCCCGCGCGGGATAATCCGGAGACATCCGGCCTATCGACCGATCGGCTTCGTCGCCGGGGCTATAATCAGATGTGTAGAATTTGTAGCGCCGCGCCGGTCTTTGACATCCTTGAAATCCACATCGGCTCGACCGCTCCGGACGTGCGCCGCCCCGGCCGGAGCGTCGCCCCCGCCATCCTATCGGGCCGGTTTTTCCTCCTCCGAAGACTCCGGGGACATCAGGGCCCTCAGCCGCGCCTCGTGTCCCTCGCTTGGAAAGTCGTCGGCGATCCAGCCCGCCTCAAAGGCTTTCAGGAGGCGCCCGGTCTCCGGTCCCGGCGTCACCCCCAGCCGGGCCAGGTCGCGACCGCCGACGGGCATCCTGGGAGGGGTCCAGGCCTCGGCCAGCGCGCGCAGCGCCGCGCCGTCGCCCGCTCCCGCAGCCTCCGCCCGCGTGAGCCGGTCCTCGAACGCCGGCCGTCCCAGCCGGTAAAGCGCCGCGCGCGCCGCCGCCTCGCCCATGCCCGGCGACACTTC
>JAEXZS010000050.1 GCA_023451375.1 Pseudomonadota bacterium | reverse complement strand
CCCCTCGGCATGCGTGCCGTGATTACGATACGTGGCGTTCGGAATATCGCCGCCCGTGTAACCCACACGGGTCGAGATGATGCCGGGCCGCTTGCGGATCAGATCCTGCATGCCCCAGAAACATCCGCCTGCGAGAACAGCGCGCTGATGCATGTTAAGCCTCCTCTACCTGATCGAGATATTCACCGTATCCCTCGGACTCCATCTCGTCGCGCGGGATGAAGCGAAGGGACGCTGAGTTGATGCAGTAGCGCAGACCGCCGCGGTCGGAAGGACCGTCCGGGAACACGTGGCCCAGATGGCTGTCGGCGTGTACCGACCTGACCTCCGTCCGGACCATGCCGTGTGCGCTGTCCCGCACCTCGTTCACGTTTGCCGGAACGATCGGCTTGGTGAAGCTGGGCCAGCCAGTACCCGAATCGAACTTGTCCGTTGAAGCGAAGAGCGGCTCTCCCGACACTATGTCGACGTAGATGCCAGGCTCCTTGTTGTCGTTGTGCTCGCCCGTGAAGGGCCTTTCGGTCCCCGACTCCTGGGTAATACGGCGTTGCTCGGGGGTCAGGCGGTCAACTGCTGTCTGTGACTTTTCAAACTTCATGATAGTCTCCAATACTTATCTAGAGGTCCAGACACACTGCCGTTCATTTTGCCAGTCATTGGCGTCGACTATCGCAGTGTGCCTTAGATTTTACCAATACGCCGTGCGTATAGTTTCCATAGCGCCGAAGCTCTTCACGTCGTGATTCAGTTCCACTCGTAACGGGCTGCCAGCTGCGCGATATTCCGTATCTCGACCGTTGCCGTGGAGCCGGATACCGTCGCGATCACGACTTCGCGCTCCAAGTCAAATCCGTCGATCGGCCGAGTGACGAGGCCTTGCACGGTGGCCGATCGTTCCGGAAGAATGCATATGGCGTGGCCGTCAGCGACGACCCGTTGCACCCAGTCCTCGCGATCTGATCGAAAGCGAGGTTGCATGAGCAAGTCCCGTCGCGCGAAGTGATCGAGGATCCGATCGCGAAACTCGCATTTCAGGCGATCGACGAAAGGAAGCTCGAGCAGGTCTTCGCCGCGCACGATCTCGTTGGCAGCCAAGGGATGGTTTGCAGAACAGCCGAGCACGAAGCGCTCCCGAAATAGAGGATGCACATCCAGCTTGCGTTCCGGTCGTGTTTCACGCGGCATGATGCATGCGTGGTATTTTCCTGAAAGCACCTCCGATGTGTCCTCGTTCGACTGGAGCGAGTGCAGCTTGATTTCGATGGATGGCATCTCCGCCAATGCGCTCTCGAAGAACGCCGTAAATTCCTTTGGTCCGACGGTGGGCGCGACGGCGACATCCAGCACGCGGTGCCCCCCCATCGCCCAGTGCTCCGAGTGATTGCGTACGCTCTTCATCGCGACCACCATGCGCCGGAATTCTGCCTCGACGTCATGGCCAAGGCCAGTCAGGCGGCTGTTCTTCCCGTCGCGATAGATCAGCGGCCCGCCAAGCTCATCTTCCAAGCGGCGGATCGCGCGGGTCAGACTTGGCTGTGACACACCGCTCAAGCGAGCAGCTGCTGTGAAATTCAGCGTCTCGGCCAAGTTGATGAAATAGCTGACTTGATTGAGTTCCATAGTCCTTTGGCCCATGCGCCTGACTGATGCCTCTTCCGTGAGCCCGCCTTCGGAAAGCAGGCCACAGAAATATGCTTGGCGCATATAATCATGATCTAGGGGCTTGTCTATATGCGCCAGACATATAAATGATACTCTGAGATGACGCCTACTGGTTGGCGGTGCGCTCTGCTCAGCTCCGTCGAAGGTTCTGAGAGCGCAACCGCCAAGCCGCGAGCTGGAGGTTTGATGGACATGGCAGAAACAACATTCACGTTTGCGAGTGGAGCTGGCTCTCAGCTTTCCGGGCACCTCGAACCGCCAGAGGGAACGCCGCGGGGCTGGGCGATCTTCGCCCACTGCTTCACGTGCGGGAAAGACAGTCGCGCCGCCGTTTACATCTCGCGCGCGCTGTCGCGTGCGGGCATCGGGGTCTTGAGGTTCGATTTCGCCGGAACCGGGATCAGCGGTGGGTCGGGGGAACCTGTGAGTTTCGCGTCGGACGTCGAGGACCTTAGGGCTGCCGCAAAGGCGATGGCGGCGGCGGGTATGTCACCCTCCCTCCTTGTCGGGCACAGCCTGGGTGGCACCGCTGCGATCGTAGCCGCGGCCGAGTTGCCTGACGTTGCGGCGGTGGCGACGATTGGTGCGCCGGCCGACCTTCAGCATATCTTGCGGCTCTTCGGACCGAATGATCTGGACACCATCGCGAGCGAGGGCGAGGCCTCGGTGGAGATTGCCGGTAGGCCCTTCCTCATTCGCCGAGGGTTCCTTGAGGCGGTTGAGGGGATCGACGTCGAGAAGGCCATTGCCTCCCTGCGACGGCCGGTGCTGGTCATGCACTCTCCGCTGGATCAGGTGGTCGGCATCGACCACGCGTCGCGCATCTTCGTCGCGTCCAGGCACCCTAAAAGCTTCATCTCGCTCGACAACGCGGATCACCTTCTCACCGACGTCGCGGACGCGAACTACGCTGCGGCCATGGTGGCGGTTTGGGCGAGCCGCTTTCTCCCACCACTCACGGCGGATCTTCCGCAGGTCGAGGTTGCGGAGGGCGTCGTCGCCACCGAAACTCTTGCAGGGACGTTCCAGCTCAAGGTCCGCAGCGGCGAGCACACTCTGTTCGCCGACGAGCCAGCATCGGTCGGTGGCCTCGGGACCGGACTATCTCCCTACGAGCTCGTATCTGCCGGCCTCGCAGCCTGCACGGTGATGACGATGCGTCTCTATGCGAACCGCAAGGGCTTTCCGCTCGAACGGGCGAGCACGACCGTGCAGCACGAGAAGGTGCCGGACATGATGCCACCCGACCGGTTCACCCGCACCATTGTCCTCGATGGGCCGCTGAGTGATGATCAGCGCGCTCGGATCCTCGCGATCGCTGATCGGTGTCCCGTCGATCTGAGTCTCATCCGGGGTTCGGACGTGCAGACCGAGCTCTTGAGCACCAGTCAGGCTGCGGATCCCGCGAGGCTGGCTTGACCGTGGCGCACACGGAGGAGGGCGAATGGACTGTGAGCCAATCGCCTACCGGCAAAGGGGCGCCCGCGACAGAGCGAGCAATTCTCGCAGGCGGCTGCTTCTGGGGCATGGAGGATTTGCTGCGCCGAGCCAGGGGAGTCATTTCGACGCGGGTCGGTTACATAGGCGGTGAAATGCGTGATCCGACCTATGCGAGACATTACGGCCATGCGGAAGCGGTGGAAGTGACTTTCGACCCTTCCGTTCTCAGCTATCGCTCTCTCCTGGAACTCTTCTTCCAGGTCCACGACCCCACGACCTACGAGCAACAGGGCAGCGATGTCGGTCCGAGCTATCGATCGGCAATTTTCTATACCACCGAGGTGCAGAAGGAAGTCGCCCTGGCGACTTGGCGAGGCCAGACGCTCGGGGCGCTTTTCCTCCGGCACGCCGGTCGCGGTCGGGTGGATCGAGACCGCGGACTCGTAGTCGACCCACAGCACGCGGCCGGCATCGATGGACGGACCGTAGCCGCCGACGAAGCGGCCCGCCGGGGTGGTGCGGTCGCGGCCGGGGATCTCGCGCAGGGCGAGGCCCGCGATGCCGGGGGCGGTG
>JAEXZS010000080.1 GCA_023451375.1 Pseudomonadota bacterium | reverse complement strand
AGGACAGCGCCTATGACGCGGTCCAGGGCGCCGACGCGGCCGTCATCGTCACCGAATGGGACCAGTTCCGCGCCCTGGACCTGGACCGGATCAAGCTGCTGATGAACCAGCCGGTGCTGGTCGACCTACGCAACATCTACCGACCCGAGGACATGCAGCGGCGCGGCTTCAAATACTCCGGCGTTGGGCGCGGGGGCGAAGCTATCGAGGGCTGAGGTTTTTCGGTGATCGCGCATCGCTTCCTCTGGTGCGGTCAGGAACAGGCCGACGCCGAGGCCGAGCGGAGGGGGCCGTGACTTTCCACGAGGGCCGCCCGACCCGACCCAGTTAAGGCCAGAGCCCCGCCGAGTACGGCGTAGCTGCAGAGAACGGCGGCCACGATCAGAAGCCATCCGTCGATCTCTACAGCCTGAAGCCAACTAAAGGCGCCTAATACCAGGCCCCCGCTGGCCGCGCCGGCGGTGCCGAATTAAGCCGCCAGCTGGACGAGGTTTCGCGTGCGGACCGGACCCTTGCGTCCCCGATGATCCACCAAGGGGCCGGAGCGAGGATGAAGGTCTCTACGAGAATGTAGCTTTGCGCAGCGCCCAGAGCCCCATCTGTCAGCGCCACGAGGGCGGGGTGATGCGGACGATGGCGTTGACCAGGCCAAGCATGCGAACTCGGTCGTGCGGCCCTGGCTTATGAACAGCCAGCCGATCGCGGTCGTCAGCGGCTGATGGAGCAGAGAGCGCCGCCGGAAGAAGCTGGCGCAGCCGGACCCCAATGATCGCCTCATGTGCAGCGGAATGAGGGTGTCGGCCGTGATCATCAGAGCGATCACGCCAGGCATGATCACGAGAAGGGTCTGTTGAACCACCTCGAGATAGGCGTGCCTGTACCGGTCCGGCGTCGTGGAGCCGAGACGGGCCGGAATGAGGACGCGGTCGATCGGCCGGTTCACCTGCTGCAGCGGCACGACGAGAAGCTTGTGGGCCCGATTGTAGAAGCCGAGCTGTTCGGCTCCGGACACCGCCCAATCAGGACGTTGTCTAGGCTAAGGGCGAAGAGGTTCCTGATGTTGGAGCCGGTCACGCCCGCGCCGAAGCGGAGCAGCTCTGAAACTACCCCGGCGGCCGTCGGCCTGGACGCCATCGGAAAAGCTCCACGCCAGCACCAGAGAGGCCGCCCACGATTGTCGAGCCAGCAGGGGCAGGCGCTAGGCCACGGCGACGAACACTGCGGCGGCGAACCCGACGGCTACGGACGCCAAGTTGATCGCTGCCAGCGCCCGGACCCGCATAGACGGGTTCAGAAGTGCGAATCGCACCGTGTAGGTCGCCGTAGTGATGCCCGTGTGAGCCCCAGGTCGCGGAACAGGCTGACGAAGTTTGCGCACGGAAGCCTGCAAGGGCAACCCTGCTGTGGCCTGGGAGGCGCGGGGCGGCGGGAACATGCGTCAGATATCAAACTATGCTCGAATTTGAATACTGTGTCGTTACGATCGCGAGCCTGCTGGACTTCCGCCACAGGAGAAACTTGAGAGCGATTAGTAGCCGCCGCGGTCCGTCCTGCGCCCCGCCGGGTCGTCGACCCACTGCGGAGCCCGGCGGCTTTCTGGGGTGGCTCTGCAGAGGTGTCATGGAGCAGCAATCCTACGGTCGGGTTTTGGTCACCGGCGGCGCCGGCTATATCGGCTCACACGCCTGCCTTGCCCTGGCCGAGGCGGGCTTCGAGCCGGTCGTCTATGACGACCTCTCCAACGGACATGCCGAGTTCGTGCAATGGGGGCCGTTGGAGCGCGGCGACATCCGCGACGCCGCCCGGCTGGATGAGGTCATCGCCCGCCACCGGCCGGCGGCGGTGATGCATTTCGCGGCCCTGATCGAGGTGGGCGAGTCCGTCAAAGCGCCCGGGCGCTTCTACGATGTCAACGTTCGTGGCGCGATTACCCTGATCGAGGCGGCGCGGCGCGGCGGCGTGGACAAGATGGTCTTCTCGTCGACCTGCGCCACCTACGGCGATCCGGTCTGCCTGCCGATGGACGAGAGCCATCCCCAGGCGCCGATCAACCCCTACGGACGCACCAAGCTGATGGTCGAACAGGCGCTCGCCGACTATTCGGCGCACGTCGCCTTCCGCTCGGTGAGCCTTAGGTATTTCAACGCCGCCGGCGCCGACGAACAGGGCCGCATCGGCGAGCGGCACGAGCCGGAGACCCATGCCATTCCGCTGGCGATCCAAACCGCCCTGGGACAGCGCCAAGGCTTCAAGCTGTTCGGCGACGACTACGACACCCGCGACGGGACCGCTGTGCGGGATTACATCCATGTCACCGATCTCGCCGACGCTCATCGGCGGGCGCTCGTCTATTTGATGGAGGGTGGGAAGACGACGGCCCTCAACCTCGGGACGGGAACGGGCACCACCGTGAGGGAACTGGTGGAGACAATCCGGCGCGCGACCAACCTACCATTTCCGACCGAGACGACGGCGCGCCGCGCCGGAGACGCGCCATGCCTGGTCGCAGACAACGCCAAGGCGCGGGCGGTGCTCGGGTGGCGGCCGCAGCGCACGCTCGACGACATCGTGCGCTCCGCCTGGCGCTGGCACGCTCGGGAAGCCGAGCTCGCGAGCCCGGGCGAACGTTCGGCCTTGGTTTAAAGCCCTTAACCCCGCCCGTTCGGCGGACCTTTACGGTTGACGCCTAGGATTTCCGTCAGCCGGAGGGTGCCTTGACCTACATCTCGATCAACCAACCCGTCGCGCCGTCGACGCATCGCCCGCGGCCCGCGGCCCGGCCCGTAGCCGGAAAGTGGTCGCCGCGGCGGACGCTGGCCTTCGTCGTGGCGAGCTCGCTGGCGCTCTGGATGCTGATCCTCAGCCCCTTCCTGTTCTTCTGAGCCTTCACCAATCGGCTCTCGCCACACGACGCCGGGGTCGCTCCTGTTCCGGCGCATGCACCGGCGCCGCAGGCGCGGGCGTCGCGATCGACGGCGCCGCCTCGGCGACGGATGAAGCGCTCGGCGCTTCGACAGGCCGCTCCGCGGGCGTTGCGACGATTGTGGGGAGCGCGGGCGGCGCCGCCGTCGGCGCAACGACCGCGGGCGGCGGCGCGGCGGCTTCAAGAACTTCGACCGGCGCCGCGGTCTCTGGTTCGGCAGCGCTCATTCGGTCGCTGAACAAGGGTTCCCGTCCGGCATAGGCGCTGACGAAGGCGGATCGCTTCCCGTTGAACCCTTTCCATCGATAAAAGGTGTGGGCGCCGATATTGGCGACCTTGAGCAGAGATGGGCTCCAATAGGGCGCGACGTAGAGGGCGTGATAGTGCGTGGCCTGCCCGACGGCCGGTTCGACGTGCCCGGAGAGCGCCTGGGCCGCGACCACGCGCGCTCGCGCCCAAGCGGCGGCGGAAGGCGGACGCCCCAGAGAGCCGTCGCAGGTGAAGGTGAACTGACAGCCTGTCACGCGTTGCGAACCCGAATAGACGACGCCGCAGACCGAAGACGGGAAGGCCGGGTGCCTGACCCGATTGAGCACGACCTGCGCGACGGCGCGTTGACCGAGCGCGCTCTCGTTGGCGGCTTCGTAGTAGATCGCCTGCGTCAGGCAGTTCAGGGCGCGGGCGCGATCCGCCGCGGGCATGGCGGCGGGCAGGCGGAAAGGAACGGCCGCCTCCAGGGGCTCGGTGCTGACCGGGATCGAGGCGTTGAAGCGATAGGCGTCGCTCCGATCAAGCGGCTGGAAGGTCAGCGGAACCGGGTCGCTTTCGGTGGTCAGGCCAACGTCGGCGGTTGGCGGCGCGTAAACCAGACCCGGGAGTGGCTCGAACACCCTTTCGTAGCGGCTCTGCCATCCCTTGGCCGCCGACCAGGCCAGGGCGACCGCCAGGCCCGCCATCACGAGCACGGCGAGTCCGCCCGCCACACGCGCGAAGAGTATCCGCTCGTACGCCTTGAGCGTCAGATGATGGTCGTCCATGACGAAATCCAATCAACGGGAAGAGCCGGTCCGTTCTCGCTGAGCCGACGCGCTCTCTGGTCGGCTCAGAACAGGCGTTCGGCGATCCGAATAGTGTCGCCGGGCGCCACCTGTAGCGTCGGACCTATGGCGTAGAGCTCCTCAGCGGTGCTGCCATCCCTTCTGATGAACACGCGGCGGGTGTCCGCGCGATAGGTGAAGCCGCCGGCCGTGGCTACGGCGTTCAGGACGGTAAGGCCGGCGGCGTACGGATAAGTACCTGGGCGATTGACCTCCCCCAGCACATAGAAGGGACGATACGTCAGAACCTCCGCGCTGACCTGCGGATTGAGAATATACCGGGAACGGAGGGCTTGTTCGACGGCGCGCTGCACCTCCGCCACAGTGCGTCCCTGGGCGGGGATGTCACCGACCAGGGGCAGGGAGATTACGCCGGCGCCGCTGACGACGAACTCGCCAGACAACTGGTCCTCGCCAAAGACGACCAGCCGGACCTGGTCTCCAGGGCCGAGCTGGTAGTCGCCTATGACTCGGCTCTGCGCCTGTGGCTCGGCCGAGCCTGACGGGAGGGACTGGCATCCCGCGGCGCACAGCGAGGCGGCGGAGGCGAGCAGCGAGCGGCGGCTGAGGATCATCTTGGTGGACATAGCCCTATGTCATCCGAAGCGCCGGAAATCTCAACCATGATCCCGTGTCGCGCGAGGGTTTCGCCTGGATCGGATGGTCAGTGGGCCTCACGGATCGGGCGGCGCGGCGCGCCTCGACAGGCTCGGCGGCGGCACGCTATGAAACCGGACGCACCTGCGCGCGCGGGAGGGGGCTTGATGCCGCGAAAATCCAGAGGACGCGGATCAAAGCCGTCTCGCCGCCGCTCTTCCAGGGAGCCGTGGCGAGGCGCGATCATCGGAGCCGTGAAGACGAAAGGGGTCGGGGTCGTGGCCTGGAGCGCAGCCACCATGCTGCTTTGCGTTCTTGCGCTGTCCCGACCTTTGGTCCTCCAGCCTCCCGGGCTTCCGGAACGCGGCGCCGGGGGGCGGCCTTCCCCGGACCAAGCCGTCGAACGAGCGCTTCGACGCGTCGAGAGGGAGGCGCGGGCTGCTCCCGCCGACAGCGGGCCGCTCCTGAGGCGGGCGTACCTCGAAAGCCTGAGCGCGCGGCCTTTTGACGCGTCGGTCGCCGAGGCCGTAAGGCGAAGCTATGTGGTCGAGCCTCTGGGGCCGGACGCGACCGCCTGGCGTCTGAGATTCGTCTTCGAGCACTGGAGCGCGGCGCCCGGCGACGTGCGGGCGAGCGCCTTGGAAGAGTTGCGCGCCGCCTATCCGCGGCATGGTTGGGCGATGCGTGGGCTTCCGGACACCATACAGGATCCGACGGGGCGTATGGCCGCGAGCCTTAGCTTCGCTAGGCTGCGCGCCATTCAGGCCGCTGCTCATTCCACCAGATAAAGGGTCGCATAGTCCTGAACATAGGGACCGAGCTTTAGGATGACCACCGCGCCGGCTGCGAACAGCAGGGATGCGGCGGCGGCGGCGAGGCTCCAGCGGACGAGGCGGCGCCCGATGCGCGGACCGCGCGGGGGGTGCGGCGGCCGCTCCCGGAAAGTCGCCAAGGCGGCCTCCGTCAGAACGGTCCGGCGCGCATCGTCTTCGTGAAGGGCACGGACCGACGCCGGCAGGGACCGGTGAGGATCGGTCAGCCAGCGGCGGGCGAACTCGTCTAGCGTCATGGGGCTCGAATTCGGTTGGGAGGGGAAACCCGTGGACGCGGCACTGGCGGGCTGCGCCTAGTTCACGCGACGATGCGCGATTTGTCTAGAGGCGTGATACCGATGTTGTTGGGTTTTTCGCCCGAGCCGTGTATCGCCTTAACCATCAGAGCTGGGAGGTGGGTCAATGCTGATTGAATGGCGCTTTGCGGCCGTCGTGGCGGCGGCGGCTCTGGGTTTTCCGCTTCACGCGGCGGCTCAGGACCCCGGGGCTCGAAGCCTTGCCGGGGAGATCCGGGGAGCTGTCGCTAGATTGCGGCCGCAGGCGGCGACCGATCTTGCGGAGGCGGGGGTCGTCGCAACGGTTGCCGATATCATCGTGACGGCCGGGGTTGCTCCGCCCCTCGCGCTCGGGGCCGTGCGCCTGGCGATCGCCGAGGAGGGCTGCGTCTTCGAGAACGATCAGTGGAACCGTTGGGGATGTGCAGGGCTCGCCAATGTCGCCGCGGCCATCGAGGGGGCGGCCGGCGGGCCGGCAGCGATCGGGGGCGACGGCGGAGCGCCTATCAGCCAGCCCCCGCAGTTTCCAGGAGGCGGGAGCGCCGATTACCGAGCGACGGTCGGCGGCTGATGACGCACGAAAAGAGGGGATGCGAGTATGAAGTCTAGGAACCCCGCGCTGTTTGTCGGCGCAGGAACCGCCTTTGCCGCGCTTGCTGCGAGCCAGCCGGCCGCGGCGCAGGCGGTCGATCTGTTCGCCCGGGACCGCGGTGTGGCCGTGAAGGACCGGCCGCACCCGGAGTACGAGGCTTTGGGCTCCCGGTTCGGTAGTTGGCTCGTCTATCCCAAGGTGCAAGCCGACGTCGGCTACGACAGCAACGTGCTCGCCTCGGAGGCCAACGAGATTTCCGACACCGTCTGGACAGTCGCGCCCGAGGCGGAGGTCGAGAGCGATTGGGCCCGTCACTCCATTACGGCCTTTGCGCGGGGCCGTGTCATTCGGTACGTCGACAACAGTTCCGAGAATACCGATACCTGGTCGATCGGGGGTGCGGGACGCTATGACATCCAGCGCGGCCGGAACATCCGAGGGGACGTCAGCTACGCCCGAGAAGTCGAGTCCCGGACTGCGTCCAACACGCCCACCTCCATCGCTGAACCGATCGAGTATGATCGGTTCGGCGCTACCGCCGGAACTACGTGGACCTTCAACCGGCTGCGGTTCGTGGGCACCGCCGGGCTCGAGACCTATGACTATGAGGACGGGGTCACCGTTTCCGGTGTCATCGTTCCTCAGGACACGCGCGACCAGACCACCACCACCGCCACCCTCCGCGCAGACTACGCGCTGAGCCCGGCCACCGCCGTGTTCGTCCAGGTGGAAGGCAACCGGCGGCGCTTTGAAATCGGGGATGCTCTGACGCCGCTTCGGGATTCCGACGGCCTGAACTTCCTGACCGGCGCCAATTTCGAATTGACGGAACTTGTCCGCGGCGATGTCGGGGTGGGCTACATCTCTCAGTCATACGATAATCCGCTCTATGGTGAGCTCAGCGGCTTCAGCGGCCGAGCCCGGCTGGAATATTTCCTCACCCAACTGATCACCCTCGGCTTGAACGCCAACAGGTCCGTGACGGATTCGGGCATCATTGGCTCCGCCGGCATCCTCACCTCCCGCTATGAGGCGACGGCCGACTATGAGTTCCGTCGCAACGTCATCGTGGAAGGGCGGCTCGGCCTGATCGCGGAAGAGTTCGACACCATCGATCGTGACAACGACACCTATTACGCTGGATTGCGGGCGACCTATCTGCTGAACCGTTCCGTGGGCGTGACCGGCAGCTACGCCTATGAGACGCGAAACTCTTCCGGAGCCGAAGCGATCGGCGACTATGACGCCCATCGCTTGATCGTCTCACTCGTGCTCCAGTACTAAGCGTCGCGGACCAGCCAGGCCTCCCCATGACCGATTCCGGCGTTCAGCCCACCCCGTCCCCGAGCGCCGAAGCGTTCAGCTTGCGGACCCTGATCAACACCTTCCGGCGGCGGATGCGGTTATTCGGCGCCGTGGCTCTGGTGATTTTCCTCGCGGCGCTTCTGGTCACCGCGCGGGCGACGCCGCGCTATACAGCCCAGGCCCAGGTGATGCTGAACGTCCGCCAGTCGCAGGTGCTCGACAGCCAACAGGTGCTCTCCAACCTACCTGCGGAGACCGGGGTCATCGACTCTGAGGTGGAGGTGCTCCACTCCCGTGATCTCGCCCGCCAGGTCGCCGAACGCCTCCGCCTGGAGAACGACCCGGAGTTCAACTGGGCGCTGCGCGAGCCCGGCGGCGTGGCGGCGATGTTGGCGCGCCTCCAGGGCCGGTCGCTGCCGCGGCCAACGCCTCCATCGACGCCGGAGGAGGTGCGCCTCGGCCGCGAACGGGCCGCCTCAGCGTTGCGCGGCGGACTGAACGCGCAGCGGATGGGCCTCACCTATATCATTGGGATCAACTTCACCTCGCTGAACCCAGAAAAGGCTGCTCGGATCGCCAACGCCTTCGCCGAACAGTACATCGCGAACCAAATATCCGACAAAGGCGGCGCCAATCAGCAGGCGAACGTCTTCCTCGAGCAGCGGCTCAACGAACTTCGGGGCGAAGTGCAGCAGGCCGAAGCTGAGGTTGAGCGCTACCGGTCGGCGAACAATCTGCTGACCTCCTCCGGCGCCACCCTCACGGAGCAGGAGGTCTCGACCTACAATCAGCAGCTCGCGACCGCTCAAGCCGATCAGGCGGTCGAAGAGGCCCGTCTTCGGGCCGCCCGCAGCCAGCTCGCGCGGGGCTCCACCGGCGGGGATGTCGGAGAGGCGCTGCAGTCGTCGGTCGTCGGCCAACTTCGTAGCCAACGCGCCCAGGTTGCTGCACGGGTGGCGGACCTCCAGGCCCGCTACGGCCCCGAGTGGCCGGCTCTGCTTCGAGCGCGGCAGGAGCTGGCGGCGATCGACGGCCAGATTGAAGCGGAGATCCAGCGCGTCATCTCTAATCTGGAGGCGAGGGTGCAGGTCGCCCGGGACCGGACCGCCTCTCTGCGAGCGACCCTCGGCCGAACGCGTGGCGCTCTGGCTGGCAACAATGCCGCGAGCGTGCGGCTGAATGAACTTGAGCGGAACGCAGAGAGCGTCCGCACCCTCTACGAGGGCCTCCTCGAACGGTATCAGGAGACGACTAACCAGGCCGGCAACGAAACAGCCGACAGCCGACTGCTTTCCGCAGCGCGTGCACCCGGCGCGCCCAGTTCTCCGAACGTTCCCGTCAACCTCGTCCTGGGCTTCATTCTCGCGATCGGCTGCGGGCTCGCCGCAGTCGTGCTGGTGGAGCTGATGGACGATGGCCTAATTACAAGCGACGACGTCGAGCAGCGGCTGGGCCTGCCGATCCTGGGCACCGTGCCCCTCATGATGTCTGTGGCAGATCGCAAAGACCGGCGCATGGCGCCGACTGACTATCTGATCAATCGACCGCTCTCGGCCTTCGCGGAGGCGTTTAGAACGCTACGGACCTCCATCATGTACGCCAAGCTCGGCGGCGCGGCCAAGGTGGTGGTGGTGACCTCTGCCCTTCCGGGCGAAGGCAAGACCACGACTGCGGTCTGCCTCGCCATTTCCGCGGCGCAGGCGGGCCTAAAAGTGGTGATCGTCGACTGCGATATCCGGCGGCGTAACGTCAGCCGGTTACTTGGCGTGGAGGCCGACCGCGGGCTGCTCGATGTGCTGGAAGGCAGTGCGCCGCTGGCCCAGACCCTTCTCAAGGGCGAGGCCTCCGGCGCGTGGGTCCTCCCTACAGCGAAACGTGAGTTCACGCCGCGGGAGGTGTTCAACACGCCCGAGATGGCGGCCTTGCTGAAAGAACTGCGCGATGGGTTCGACATGGTCATTCTCGACACCGCCCCTGTCCTTGCTGTCGCCGAAACCCGGGTCCTAGCCAGCCAAGCTGATGCCGTCATGTTCCTGACCCGCTGGCGCAAGACACCCGCTAAGGCCGCAGAAGCCGCTTTGCGGTCGCTCGAACAATCCAACGCGACGGTCGCGGGGGCGGTGTTGACGCAGGTGGATATGCAGGAGCAGGCGCGATACGGCTACGGCGACCCAGGTTACTACTACGGCGCCTACAAGGCATACTACACGCACGGATGAGGCCGTCGGGGAGAACGCGCTCGCCAAGGCCGGCGCTGTGGACGGGTCGGGCGGCGCTCGCCCTCCTTTTCGCCGGCATGCTGTTTGGCGGCGCCGTGAGCGCCCCGGAGGCGCTCGCCCTTTGCGTCGCTCTCAGTGTCGTCGCCGCGCTCGCCTGGGGCGCCGCGGCCAGTCCCATCCCGATGCGGCGTCTCGCCTGGCCGGCGGCCGGCCTCCTCCTCAGCCTTTTGGTCGCCATCGCCACCGCTCTTCCCATCTTCCCGGACCTGGAGCGACAAGGACTGTTCGCGCCCGTCGGCGGGGTGACCCTTTCCATCGCCCCGTCTGCGACCTTGGTGGAGGCGGCCAAGCTCGGAGCGATCGGATGCGCCTTTGTCTGTGGCGTTCTGGCTGGCGGTGGTCGGCGGGCCACCGCCCGGCTGTCGACCGTCTGCGTTGCGCTTACAACGGGATGGGCGGTGTGGGCCCTGCTTCTGCTGGCGATAACCGGCGGCGGCCGCCTGGACGCGCCATTCCTCAGTCCGAACACGGCGGCGACCCTGCTGGGGGTGGGATCTGTACTAACGCTCGGCCGCTTACTGGCGCGGCGGCACCCGCCAGCGCTCCGCGGGCGCGAGGCCGTCTCCGTCGTGGCCCTCGGCGGCGCCTTCGCGACGCAGTTGTTCGCGCTCATGCTCACCCAGTCCCGCGCGGGAATCGCGGTGACCCTCCTGGCCTTGGCTGGCCTGGCTGTCGCAAGCTGGATGCTGGGACAGAGGCAGCTAGGATCCCGGCGATGGGTTTGGCCCGCGGCGGCTGCGGCGGCGGCCACGGCCCTCCTCGTCGCCGAGGCTGGGCGGGAGGTGCTCGTCCGAATGGGCGCCCTTGGAGGGGACGCAGGCGACCGGTCGGAGATATTCGCCCTGTACGCCCGCGCCTTCACCGACGCCCCGACTTTCGGCGCCGGCCTGGGCTCGGCGACCTACATCACGAAGCTGGGTCTCACGGCGGCCAACTATGACAGCCTCTGGAACGTGCAGAGCGCGCATAACTGGCTGCTGCAGTGGCTGGCGGAAGGCGGCTTGGCCGGTAGCCTGCCCATGTTCGCCGCCGTGGCCCTAGTCCTGTGGCGAGCATTCTTGGGACTGCGTGCGACGACGGCGCCGCTGCTCCTTCCGCTGTTGTTCGCCAACGCCGTGGTGCTCGGTCACGGTCTGACGGACTTCGGCCTCCAGATTCCGGCGCTCGCCTTCTACTGGAGTTTCCTCCTCGGCCTGCAGCTCGCTATAGCGGAGAGGCCCGGTCTGGACGCTGCCGTCCAGGGGGCCTCCGAGGGGTCCGTAGCATGAACGTCACGCGCTCTGCGCCGCCTCCCGCCGACGTGGCCGTTGTCATCGCCGCCTATAATGCGGCCGAGACCGTTGCCGCCGCGGTCCGCAGCGCTCTGCGCGAGCCGGAGGTGGCGGAGGTTTGGGTCATCGATGACGCCTCCACGGACGACACCTTCACGCGCGCGGCCGCATGCGACGATGATTCCGGCCGCCTTCGCGTGCTGCGACAGCCGGCAAACGCTGGCCCTTCTGCGGCGCGGAACATCGCCTTGGCGGCAACAGGCGCGTCCTGGATATGCGTCCTTGACGCGGACGACCGCTTCTCGCCCGGGCGCATCGGTCGTCTGCTCGCAGCTCCGGTGGGGGCCGAGCTGATTGCAGACGGCGTGACGAAGGTGGCTGATCTTGATGAGGAAGGCGGCCCCTGGACCGCCACCGCCGGGGGCTGGCGGCTGGTCGGATTGGCGGCGTTCATCGAGGCGAACGTCAGCCGTCGCGGACGGCACCGCGAGGAGCTCGGCTTCATCAAACCCTTGATGTCGACGACCTTCCTGCGGCGCCACGGGATCAGCTATGCGGACGATCTGCGCTTGGGTGAGGATTTCCTGCTCTACGCCAAGGCGCTCGCCCATGGGGCTACCCTCGCTCTTGGTCCGCCGCAAGGCTATCTCGCCTTGACCCGAGCGGACTCGCTCAGCGCCCGGCATTCGATTGCAGACCTTCAGGCCTTACGCGACTGCACCCAAACGCTCGCAGGAATTCGGACCCTATCGGAGGCGGAGCGTGTCGCGATCCGGCGCCACTGGCGCAGCATCGATGATCGCTTGCAGTGGCGACGCCTGATCGACGCAGTCAAGGCGCGGAATCTACGGTCCGCGGCCGCGACCTTCCATGATCCGCCCGCAGCTCTCCATCTGGCGGGAAAGCTGTTCGAACAGGCGTGGCTCCGAGCTGCGGCGCGCTTCAGTGGGGCGTCGCCAGCCCGCGAAGGAAGCCGCACGACCATCCGAAATGCATGATCATGGCGGCGAAGCCTGAGGCGTAACCGCACGCCGACGCGCGGGCCGCGATGGCGGCGGCGACCCCGCCGACGAGGCAGGCGGCGAGCCATAGGACGGTCGGTGTCGTCAGGATCAACGCTGCGGGATGGAGGAAGGCGCCCGCCGCTCCCAACACACCGACCACGGCTGCGGGCGCGACCGAGGCGGGAGCGAGTTGACGGAGCTTGAGCGGGGTGCGGTGGAGCCGGACGGTCCGCGCCCGGCCGCGGCCATGATTCATATACTGCCGTAGAAGAGCGGCTGGCGTGCGGCGCGGCACATAGTCGATGGCTAGGTCCCCCTGGAACCAGATGCGGCCGCCCCATGCCGCCAGCCGCAAATCGAACTCCGCGTCTTCGTTGTGGCTGAAGCCGGCGTTGTAGCCGCCGATGCCTTCGAAGACCGCCCGTCTCATCAGTGCGTGGTGGCCGTGATCGATCCATCTGCTTGCGCCGCCGACGCGGTGGACAGAGCCGCCCGCGCCGATGGCGGAGTTTTGCGCCGTTGCGGCGGCCTCTTGGAAGCAGCTTCCGCCCACCGTCCGCATCGGAACGACGACGGAGTCCGCGCCCGTCGCCTTAGCAGCGGCCAACAACCGCGCGACATAGCGCTCCGGATAGTGCGCGTGGGCATCCACCCGCACGATCCAGGCTTTGTCGGCCCCATGAGCTGAGACGGCGGCGTTGACGCCCGCGCTCTGCAGGCGTGCGGCGTTGCGCACCAGGCAGACGCGGGCGTCGCGCGCACTCCATCGCTCCGCGATCTCAACGCTTCCGTCGGAGCTGCCTCCATCGGCGACGACGACGCAGTCGTCGGAGATGGCCTCGGCGAGCAGGCTCGAGATTAGGTGGTCAAGATGCGCCGCCTCGTTCAGGCATGGGATGACGATCAGGACAGGTTCAGGCACGGGGCGGCTCCGAGAGGCTCTGCACCAGGCGGACGCAATCTTCGCGGTCGGCGACGAGGTCGGCTTGCGGAATTTTTGTAACCGCGTCGAGCCGTGCCTCATAGTCCGCCGGTGTTAGAGCCTGGAAGAAGGAGAGGAGCTCAGTCTCGACCGAAGCGAACAGCACACCGGCGCCTCGCGCGGCGAGCCATCGGCCGGTCTCCACGCCCGCCTCCGCGATGAGGGGACGGCCGTGGGCCTCGCCCTCATAGAGACGGTTGGGTAGAAGCCAGGCGGAGTTAAGACCCGCCTCGAAGAAGTCCACGCCCCACACGAAGTGCACCGCGCCGTACAGCGCGGGCAGGTCCTCGGCGACATAGGGGCCGCCATAGACAAGACCCGGACGGTCGGCCACCAACGCTTCGAACCTGTCGCCGAAGACGGCCGGCGAAGGCCGTCCGCGGATGACCACCTCGACCGCGCCGCCCGACCGCGCCGCGAGATCGGCGAGGATGTCGAGGCTCCGTCGGCACCGCAGCATGCCGAACCAGCCGATCCGCCAGGGCGGCGTTGTGGGCGGCGGACTGGGTGACGGGGCCGGCCCCTCGAGCACCAGCACCTTGTTCTCGACCAAGAGTCGGGGCGGACGGCGCGGGCTCCAGCGGCTGAAATAGACGCGGTCGAACGCGGGCGAACTTATGATCAGGAGATTCGCCCGGCGGAGCAGCAAGTTCTCAAGCGCCCTCAGAATACGTCCTGCCGGACCGGGAGCCACCATCATCCGATGAAGGTCGAGCACTTCATAGGTCAACGGCGCCCGCGACCCGGCCAGGAGAAGGGATATCCAGGCAAGGACGAGCATTTCGAGATTGCGGGCGATCACCGCATCCCGGCCGCTTGCGAGGCGGCGCAGGCGCCACGGACGCGCAAGCTGACCGAGGACCGCCATTACCCGCTGGAGAAGCGCGGCGTCGCGGGTGCGGCCGAGGACGGCCGCCGCCCAATCGGGTGGCGCGCCGGAGCCGCGCACGAAGCCCGCAATGGAGACATCCGCGCCCCCGGCCTCGAGCATGGCGCGCCGCCGTCGCGCGGCGGGATCGGTGAGGTCCGGCGTGAGGTAGAGCAGGTTCGGAGAAAGCAGGCGGCGATCAGCCGACATGACGGCGCTCCGGCGAAGGGTTGGCCCGCCGCGCGATCTCGCCGGCGGCCATGAGGAGCCAGTTGCGCGGAAACTCGCGGCGGCTGTCGCTAATCGCCGCAAGGAGACGCCGTCTGCGGATCCAGGATTTGGTCGAACCGGGAGCCAGCAGCATCGCCTGCAGGTCTTGGTCGCCAACCTCCTCAAGGATCGGCTCAGAGAGCGGCTTCTGCGCGGGACCGAAAACCGCCTCGGCGCCGCGAACCGCCAAGCTCAGCGTTCGTCGCAGACCCTGCAGGTCCGCCTCCGCCGCAGCCGCCTCCCAGTCGCGGACAGACATGCGCCGCACCATCCAGGCCACATCGGTCGCGTAGCGTCCCGCCGGCTCCCGATGATGCAAGGCTTTCACTAGGCTCATAGCCGCCACGAGCAGGGCGTGATCGTCGCGCAGCACCAGAACCTCGCCCCCAAGCGCCGGCCGCCGCCGGGCTTCGGCCAGAAAACGCCCCGGCGCCCGGGGCAGAGGGCAGCCTGGCTGCTGGATGCGATGGTGAAGGTCGATGCTTTGGTTCGCCCCGGGGGCGCGGAATTGCTGTTCGGCGAGGAACCGGCGCCACCAGATCGTATCGGTGTGGGGGTCAAGGGCGTAGCCGGCTTGCTTCAGGCGCGCCGCCGCTTCGGCGTAGTGGCGCGGCGTTGTGAGGATGTCGACGTCCGACGATGGGCGGGCGAAAGGCGTGCCGTAGAGCTGCTCCTGCAGCAGCACGCCCTTATAAACCACAGCAGGGAACGGGAGGTCCTCCAAGAGCCGGACGAGGTTGCGCATAAGCAATAGGCTTTCGCCGTTCATGCGTGCGGTAAGACCCCTGAAGGCGGCGATCTTCTCGACCACGGCCCGGTCGCCAGAACGGGTGGCGAGCTCCGCGCCAGCCAGGCCCAGCAGGCGGTTTTGGGCGAGAATAAGAGATGCGGCTTCGAAGTCGGAGGCGTTCTGGCCTACCGGCTCTCCGTTCGTCCAGGCGCGCAGGGCAAGGACGGCCGTGGCCAAGCCCGCGATTGCGCCTGTTGCGACCACGGGCTCAGGTCGACGAGGCGCGCGAAACAATGCCATGGATTACGCCTGACAGGGGAAACTGTGCTTGAATGTCAACACCTAACAGGTGTCGCAGGCTTCTCTTAAAACTTTTTTCGCTTCATCCATTGACTTGGATCCGGTATCGTTAAAGAGATGTAAACGCTGTTCCGAAAACCTATGGAGGGAGACTCCCATGACGACCGAGAAGACCGTCTACGAAGCCCCCGCGATGACCTCGCTGGGCTCGTTTGAAACCCTGACGCAAGGCGCCTCGTCCGGCTCGACCCTGGACGCGACGTTCCCGGCCGGCACCCCGTTCGGCGATCTGACCTTCTCTTGATCCAGGGCGCGTCAGCGTCTGATTGAAGAAGAACTGGCCCGGCGGGATCTCTCGAGATCCCGCCGTGCTTTGTTGTGCCTGGAGGCAATCCATGGGAGTGATCGGATCGGTTATGGCGGACCCTGAGGTGGTGGCCACGGAAGTTCGGGGCGGCGCGGCGCTACTCGACCTCCGCACAAGCCAGTATTTCGGGCTGAACGCTGTCGGATCGTTCGTCTGGTCGCAGATCCAGACGCCGAAGACGCTCGACGAACTTGCGGAAGCCGTCAGCAACGGCTTCGCAGTCGAACCCGACGCATGTCGAGCCGACATTGCCCGCCTGGTTGAGGACTTCACGCGCGCTGGGCTCGTCAAGCGGGATGCCTAGACCACCTGGGCCCCGCCGCTCCCTCGCGGACTACCGCTTCTGGAGCATCGCTTGGGCAGCCCTGACCTTCTACCGGATCGCTCTGTGGCTGGCGCCTTACCGGAAGGTCACCCGTTTTTTGCCAACTTCGCGAGGGGAGCCAGCTCCCTCGTGGGCGAGCAAACGTGTGCGCTGGGCGATCGCAGGCGCGGCCCGGCGGGTTCCCGCTGCGACCTGCCTACCGCAGGCGCTCGCCGCCCACGCCCTGCTGTCGCTTCAGGGTTATGCGTCGCTCATTCGAATAGGCGTGCGTCGTGGCGAGGCGGGTGGTGTCCAGGCGCATGCCTGGGTTGTTAGCGGCGACAGCCTGGTGATCGGCGACGACGGAGAAAGCCTCGATGGCTTCTCCCACCTCATTGACCTCGGGTCCCGCGGGTGACGGCGCTCGCCGGCTGGTGGCCGGGAGGCGGCGGTTCCGGTTCTGCCGGAGGAGGGGATCGCAGCGGCCAAGGAGCTGCAATTCTGCTGGACGCCATGGGTCCACGGGGCGAGGCGCACCGCAGTCTCCAAGACTTGCCGAACGGGCCATGCATTGGCGTAGGCCATCTTGCGCTCAGGCCCGGTCCTCCGCTGTGTCGCATGAGAGGTTTGGTGATCGGTCTCGATGGGAGGGTCGAAGGACCCGAAGGCCATCCCCTCGCCGACGCCTGCGGCGAGCTCGCTCGCCTATACCTCCAAGACGGAGTTGACGGCTTCGCAAAACTGCGGGGTGATTTCGCCGCGGTGATCTGGGACGCGACCGCGGATCGGCTGGTCTGCGCCCGAGACGCGCTCGGCGCGCGGCCGCTGTTCTACGCATCCGAACCGACCGGCTTCGCCTTCGCGTCGGAAGAACGCGGTCTGCTGCCGGTTTTGGCCGACGAGGGCGTCGAAGATTTGAGGATGGCGGAGTTCCTCCTCGGCGTCCCGCCGCCGGCGGACCGCGGTCAGCGATCGTCGGTTTTCCGGGTCCCGCCCGGGGCGGCGGTGGTTGTCTCGAGGCAGGGCCTCGTAGTCCGCAGATTCGCGGCGTTAGATATGCCGCCTCCGACGACCGACGGAACCGGTCAGCAGGCGGCCCGGTTCCGGGGCTTTCTGCAGGATGCCGTGCGGCGGCGGATCGTCGCGGAGCCAGTTGTTGACTGCTTCCTCAGCGGGGGGCTCGATTCCTCGAGCATCGCCTGTCTTGCGGCGCCCCAGGCCGCCAATCCGCTGCGAACCCTGTCCCTTGTCGACGATGGCGCGCCGGAGCTCAGCGAGCGTCCCTTCATCGAAGCGGCGATCGCCATCTGCCGGCCCAGCGAGACCGTTTTCCACGACGTCGGCGACTATGATCCGTTCGCTGGCGCGGAGGCGGCGCTGCGCCGCCACGCCGGCCCCTTCGCCGCGCCCAACTTGCTGATGATGCGGCCGCTCTACGAGGCCGCGCGCCCTGGTGCGGTGCTGCTGGACGGCCACGGCGGCGACGAAGTGGTGTCGAAGGGCTTGGGACGATTGATCGATCTAGCCGAAAGGCGTCGATGGATTCGTCTTCTCATCGAGCTCCGCGGCGTGGCGGACCTATACGGCGAAAATCCTTGGCGGATGCTATGGGCCTTGTACGACGCTTACAGCCGCGGTCGTCGCGGCGCGCGCCTTCTCAACCGGCTTGCAGCGCGGCTTTCGCCCGTCCCTCCCGTCGCGGCTCCCCAGGATCGCATGGGCCTGCTGGCGGAGGATTTCCGCCGGCGATCGGGCATCGAGGCGGCTCTGGAGAGCCGCCGCCGGCGGCGTCCAGAGAGCGGGCGAGCGGCGGAGCATGCCCTGCTGGTGGATTCCCAGCAGGTCTTCGCGCTTGAGGTTTTGGACCGGGAGGGCCGAGACGCGGGCGTGGAGGTCCGCTTCCCATTCTGGGACCGGCGCTTGATCGACTATTCGCTGGCGCTGCCGACGGAGACAAAGCTGCGGGGCGGTTGGACGCGCATGATCCTGCGGGACGCGCTGAGGCGCGATCTCCCCCGGAAGGTCCTGTGGCGCCGTGACAAGCACGATTTTTCCGCTCAGCTGCTCAGGGGGCTACGGCGCAGCCCCCACCTGACGGTGGAGCGCCTCGAGGTTCTCCGTCCCCGCCTTTCGCGGTACCTCGACATGAGACGCGTCCTGGAATTGCGTCGTGGCCTCGACAGCGGGACGCCACCGGACGGCAAGAATTTGCAGGCGCTCTGGCGCATCGGACTGCTAGGCATCTGGCTGTCAATCGATCCGGCGCAGGCCTTGCGTGACGGGAAACCCCATGTCCCGCATTGATCCATCCGACGATTGCTCGCACCGATATCAGGCGTTCGGCGTCCATATTGACAGCGACCTGCTTCTGCCGGAGCTGCCCACCTCATCTTCGGTTCTGCCGGCAGACGTATATATTCGCAGGGGAGACCTCGAGAGCGTGCTCGGGCCGGGCGAGGCCTCCGCCTTCCGATTTGGGGATCGAGAAGCGATTCTCAGCTGGCGCGACGTCGGAGACTTCCGGGTGCGGGGCGGGCGCGCCATCGACTATGCGCCGCGAGAGGGAGTCGACGCAGCGCTGACCAGCTTGCCGCTGCTGGGGCCGGTGATGGGCGTGCTCCTCCAGTACCGCGGACTGCTAACACTCCACGGAAGCGCAATCGCACTAAACAATGGTGTCGCAATTTTCCTGGGCGACAAGGGCGCGGGGAAATCAACGACCGCGGCGACCCTGATCCAGGCGGGAAAAACGCTGCTTACCGACGACATCGTAGCCGTCGAGACCGGGAGGATATCGCGGCTTCATCCCGCTTATCCCCAGGTGAAGCTGACGCTTGAGGCGGAAATCTCGATTGGAGTGGCCGCGCAGCCTATGGCCCGTCCTCATCCGGCTTTCGAGAAAACGCGGCTTCTGATCGACGCGCCGTTCGATCCGCAGCCGCGGTCGCCAGCCGCAGCATTTGTACTCGAACGCGGGAACGACTTCGCCCTCGCGCCCCTGGCGGGCGCCGACGGCCTCATGGCGCTCATGCGTTTCTCCTATGCGACACGCTTCGGCCGGGCCCTCGTCCACGGGCGCACGGCTGCGGCCCACCTGCACCAATGCGCCGACCTGGCGCGACAGATCCCGGTCCAGCGACTGACGGTTCCGAACGGACTCGACCGCCTTCGAGCCCTGCCGGTCTGGCTCGAGAGCCGGCTGGCCGATCTCGCCCGCGAGCCGGCCCGATGAGCGGGACGGGGCCGCGGCCCGGTCTTCACGGCGTTGCGGGCTTCGCCCGCTTCGTCGTCGCGCAGTCTAGGCGGCGAGTCGGTCCGGCGGCCCTCTTCCTTGTGCTCGGCAGCCTAACCGAAGGCCTGTCGATCCTCCTTCTGGTTCCGTTGCTGACTCTCCTGGGGCCCGGGTCGAGATCGATCAATCTGCCCCTGCCGCATTGGATCGACGGCGCCGCCGGCCAGACGGTGCAGATCGGACTTCCGATCGCACTCGTCGTCCTGACGCTGGTGATCGCGCTCCAGGCGATGCTGACCCGCGCCAAAACCATCTACATGGCGGATCTGCTAGTCGCCTTCGTCGATAGGCTGCGCCTCAGTCTGTTCAAGGCGATCGGCGAAGCGCGGTGGCGCTTTCTGAGCGCGCGGCGCCACGCGGACCTTCACCAGGCGCTCACCGTCGAGATGGAGCGCGTTCATGCGGCACTCAACCATCTCCTGGCGTTGGTCCAGACTTTGGTGATCCTCGCCATCTACACGGGTGTGTCGCTGCTCATCTCTCCCGCCATGACGCTGGTCGCCTCTGTCGTGGGACTGGTGTTCCTCGCCTTGCTGACGCCGCTGCGCCGACGATCAGCCGCCTACGGCGTGGTCGTCACCGCGCACAAGCAGCGGCAGTTCCGGACAGTCGACGCCTTTCTCGGCGGACTCAAGGTGGTCAAAAGCCTCAACGCCGAACCTCGATACGTGCGACGCCTCGAGCATGATCTCGAAAGCGCCCGCGCCGACTTCCATCGCTATATGACCGTCGCCTCGCTGGCGGGCGCGATGTTTCAAATCCTGAGCGCGCTCGGCTTGAGCCTGTTTGTCTACGTCGCCCTCACCCGCCTGCAGGTGCCGCTCGCGCAATTGATCGTGATGATCTTCCTGTTCATGCGCATCGCGCCGCGATTCACGGCCATCCAGTCCCACCTTCAGGAATTGCAGGTCAACCTACAAGGCTTCGACGAGGTGCGCCGGCTGACGATCGCCTGCGAGGACGAGGCAGAGCCCAAGTCCGGTCGGGCCTCCGCGCCGCAGCTGCGCGAGCTTCTCGCGTTCCGGGGTGTGACCTTCAGCTACGCCGCGGAAGCTCCCCCGATCATCGAGAACCTGTTCCTCGCCTTACCTGCTCGGCGCATCACTGCGCTCATCGGCCCCTCGGGCGGGGGCAAGAGCACCATCGGCGACCTTATTCTGGGCCTGCTTGAGCCCCAGCAAGGGGAGATCACGGTCGATGGCGCGGTCTTGAGAGGCGAGCACCTCCGCGCATGGCGGCGATCTGTCGCCTATGTCCCGCAGGACGTCTTCCTTATGCACGACACCATCCGGGAGAATCTGCGCATCGCGGTCCCGACGGCTGATGAAGCGGCGATGTGGGCGGCTCTCGATATGGCGCAGGCGGGCGGCTTCGTCCGTCGCCTTGACTATCGGCTGGACACCGTTGTCGGTCCCCGAGGTGCGCGCCTGTCGGGCGGAGAGCGTCAGCGCATCGCCTTGGCCCGGGCGCTCCTGATGGAGCCGCAGCTCCTGATCCTGGACGAGGCGACCAGCGCCCTCGATTGGGAGAATCAGGCCTTGATCGCCAAGGCCATCGAGGATCTGAGGGGCCGAATGACGGTCATCACGGTTGCACACAGGCCGTCCATGATCCACTTCGCCGATTGGGTGCTCGCCGTCGACCAGGGGCGTCTCGTGGAGGCGGGTTCGCTCAAAGACTTGCTGGGCAGACGCGACTCCGCCGTGGCGCGCATGATGGCCGGCGAGAACGGCGGCCCCCGCGGCGACGTTTCCTCAACATCCGGCAGGGAGCCGACGGCATGACCCTCGGATCCGGCGAACACATCGTGCCTGGCCTAGTGCACGTCCGGACCGCTGCCTGTCATAAGGTCGAGCTGCTGCGCTGCCTGCGACCAAGTATTGTGCACGGATCACCGCACTCGGCGTGCCGTGCTCTGATCAGGCGGGGCTTCGCCGCATTCGGCGCGCAAAACCCTCGTGCACCGACTTTGCCAGCCGTCTGCGGCTGTCGGCGCGGACCAAAGTTCCGATCACCGCCGTCGGATCGCCACGCTTTAGCCGGTCCACCAGGCGGAGGTAGCGTCCTACATTGCTCAGCTCCCTCCGGCGATCCTCGAGCGCGGCTCGGTCGGCGGACTCCATCGGCTCAAGGCTCTTGAGGGCGCCAAGCATCTGCGCCACCTGCGCGGCGGTGAGCCGGTATGACAGGGACGTTGTCCGCCGACGGTAAGCGTAGAGCGCTTGAGGCAGGTAGTGATAGCTGAAACCCGCCACCGTCCAACGGGCCATTAGATCGAAATCCTCGCCGATCAGGAGGTCTTCGCGATAGGCCTTCCCGAGGCCGATGAGCCGGCGACGGTCCAGCAAAGGCTTCAGGTATCCGAGTTCGGGTGCAGGCGGCCGCCCCAGACCGCCCATCATCAGGTCCCGGAAAGTCAGAGAACGCGGCGCTGGCCAGTGGTTCTTAGGGATCCAAAGATGATCCCGGCTGCCGTCGTCTTCGTAGAAGGCCGTCATGTTGTCCGCGACGGCGTCGCAGCCCTGTGTCTCGGCGTAATCCGCTAGGGTCTCCAGCCGAGCAAGGTCGATAAGATCGTCCGCGTCGATGATGGCGATCCAGCGCCCGCGCGCCTGTGCGATGGCCAGGTTCCGCGCTGCGGCGGGGCCGCGGCCTTCGCCCACGAGGCAGTGGAGCCGATCGTCTTCGCTGGCGTGGCGGCGCGCAATGTCGGCGGTGCCGTCGGTCGAGCGGTCGTCAACGATGAGCACTTCGAAATCGCTCAGGGACTGCCCCCGGATCGTTTGCAGAGTCTCATCCAGGTAGGGCGCCACATTGAAGGCGGCCATGACGATGGAGACTCGAGGCGTCCGGACGTGTTCGCGAGGCTGCGTCATTCTGCTAGGGTCCATGCGCCGGGGGACCCGCCGGCTCCGGGCGCTCTCAACCATGGCCGTATCAGTGTCACCACCAATTGCAAGCCGCCGCGCCGGGGCCCGTCTCCCAGCCCTGCCGGCCAACTTCCTCGCCGAAGCCGCGGTTGTCTGGCTGATGCTGGGGATGTGGCTTGGCCTGCTCGGGCCACTGGCGCCGCTGATGGTGCTTAGCGGAGGCGCGGCACTCGCTGCGCTTTATCCAGCGCGGCTGCTGCGGCTTGTCCGCTTATGGCCGTTGCTGCTGATCGGCCTCCTGGCGCTGATGTCTGCTGTTTGGTCAAGCGAGCCGCAGGTCAGCGCGCGCTACGGCCTGCAGCTGTTCGTCACGCTTGTCATTGCCGCCGTGGCCGCTGTGGCCTGCCGGCCCGCGCAGCTCGTCCGCGGACTCTTCATCGCCTGCGCGGTGGTGCTGGTGCTGAGCATACTTTCCGGGCGCCAAGGCATGTCGGCGAGCGGTCCTGTGCTAATCGGCCTTCTTGGCTCGAAGAACGAGATGGGCACGCTTTGCTTCATCCTTTTAGCGGCGGGCGCGGCGATGGCGTTTGGCCGGGATCAGCCGCGCTTTATGCGCTTCGCCGCCATCCCCGTGGCGCTGTTAGCGGCGCTTTACCTGCTGATGGCCTTCTCCGCTGGGGCGGTGCTGGGCGCGGTGATTTTCTTCGGCGCGTTCGGAGTTCTTCTCGTCGGTTCCAAGCTCTCCGCCTCAGCCAAATTTCTGCTCGCGCTGACCATCATTGTGCTGGCGGCCCCGCTGTGGATTATCCGCGCGGATCTTGCGGCTCTCTGGGAATATCTCGTGGTTGATGTGCTGAACAAGGACCCGGGCCTGACCGGACGGGACTATCTCTGGGCCCACGCCGACCGCCTGATCGCCCAGCAGCCGCTCCTCGGCCACGGCTATCGCTCTACTTGGCTTGGTCATGGCGCCGACACCATCGGCCTTCTTCGCTGGGCCAAACTCCAGTCCGGCGAGGGCTTCAGCTTTCACAACTCATACCGGGAGTGGCTGGTCGATTTTGGCTGGGTTGGAGCCATTCTGATCATCCTGGCGCTCGGCGTAGGGCTTCTACGGACGGTCCTCCGCGCGATGGGGCCCCGGACCAACGCGGCCACGCTCTTTTTCGCCGCCATGGGGCTGGTGTTCGCCATACGCGGCTATTTCGAATATGTGTTCGGTCCGTTCAGCTCGAGTACGATCATCGTTGTCATCGTCGCCAGCATGGGATACCTCGCCGCGCCGGTGGCCGCCGCGGCGCCGGCGGTCCGGACCCGCTCAGTAGAGCTGAAGGTCCCGGGCGCCCAGGAGCCGCGACACGACGCCGCGGTGTAGCGCCGCCCGCACCCAGGCCTTGCGTCGCCTGATCCCGTCGAAAACAAAAAGCCCGCAGGCGGCCAGGCAGACGACGGCCTTGGTCGAGGCCGCGGCCAGACCGGGCAACCGTCGGCCGGCGGCGATGTAGCCGCGCGCGTGTGTCTGACCGGCGCGATAGGCGCGCCGCGCCAGCCAAGCCAGGGACAGGCGGTCGCTTGCTGTAGGTTCCCGCACGACTGCGTCGGAGACTGGTCTAAACCGGGCGCCCTGCCGATGCAGACGGGAGAAGAATTCGGTGTCCTCGCCCCCTGACCTGCCAAGGCCTACTAGAAACCGCTCCGTGCCTATAGCGGAACGACGCACCAGCGCGTTTGAGGTATAGCCTGTGACGACACCGTTCCTAGTCACGACAGGGCGGATCGAATGCAGATCGGCCGCCCGGATCCAGGCCGGGGTTGAGGGCGGATAGACGGCGGCGACGGGGCCGAACGCCGCCGCGTCCGGTCCGATGCCGGCGAGCAGAGCGGCCAGCCAGTCGGGATCGGCGGCCTCGTCGTCGTCGATCCAGGCGATAAAGGGCGCCTCGGCCGCGTCAAGGCAGGCGTTTCGCGCTACTGAGATATTACGCGCCGGTGCATGGAGGTACACGACCGGCCATCGAAGCGGCCCAACGCCGTCGATTAATTGTCGGGCGCTGGGCGTCTCGTCGTTGTCGGCGACGATAATGCGTACTGCCCCCGGCGGCAGACCAGCCTGACTGTCGATGGACCGCAGCGTATCAGCCAGGCTCGGGCGTCGGTAGGTGCATATGCAGACGTCGACGACGGGCGCGCTGGAGGTCTGCATGATGGAGTTCCGGACAGAGAGTCGGTGGCCGCTGACCTAGCAGATCAGGGGCAGCCCGCAATGCTCAACGCGCCCCACGCGCCGCCAGCACGGCCGGTATAGTTAGGACCAATACCTTCAGGTCCGTCGCCAGGCCGCGGCGGCGGACATAGACGACGTCGCACGCCACGCGGCGGCGGTAGCTCGTGTCGCTTCGCCCGCTGATCTGCCAGAGGCCCGAGATTCCGGGGCGGACCCGGGCATAGGCTTCGAAACGCCTACCGTAGAAGGGGCGCTCGGCGTCGACGATTGGGCGGGGGCCGACTAGGCTCATCTCGCCGCGAATCACGTTGATCAGCTGCGGCAGCTCGTCGACGCTGCTGGCGCGCAGGAAACGACCGAGCGGGGTGACGCGCGGGTCCTTTGAGAGCTTCTGCGTGGCCTCCCATTCGGCGCGAGCGGCCAGGTCCCTCTGCAGCAGTTCGGCCAGCCGCAGCTCGGCGTCGGTCACCATGGTGCGGAACTTGAGACAGCCGAAGCTGCGGCCGCCCTGGCCGAGACGCGTATGACGAAACAAGGGGGGCCCGCCGTCGCCCAACCAGATGCTCAGCGCGACCAGCAGAAGAAGGGGGAGCAGGAAAACGAGCGCCAGCGCGGCCACGATCACTTCGAAGGCGCGCGGCGTCTCGACTGGCCGACGGGGCAGGCCCGCGCGTCGCCGTGGAAATCCACGGGCCGGGAAGGTGTGTGTGCCGATTTGCGCCATTGTGTTCATTCTTCGTTAACTTTTGGCCTTGAAGCCCTCCGCTTTGCAAGCCTCTTGCCACCTTCTGGCCCGAATCGCGCCGGATGCGGCTCCGGCGACACAGTCTTCGGTCCTTTGGAAAAACCGCTGGACTATGTTGCACTGCAATGCGAAAGTCCTTCCAAGACTTCCGCGATCCCATCTCAGTATTGGTGACAGGCCCTGTGGCCTGGCTGGAGCCTGCCGTGACTTCACGCTCCCTCGCTGGTTCTCCTGTCATGCCTCATGGCGCTTCCGCGGGTGGAGCCGGGAAGCTTGACCATGGCGTTGACTGGATGCGCATTCTTGATGTGCTGGTCGCAACAGCCGCGCTTGTTTTTATTGCTCCGCTTCTGCTCGTGCTGACCATAGCCGTCATGCTCAACGATGGCGGAGCGCCGATCTACCGGCAGCAGCGAATCGGGCGCGGCGGGCGCGTCTTTCATTGTCTCAAGTTTCGCTCGATGGTCCCCGACGCCGCCGAGCGGCTGGAGCGCTTGCTGGAAAATGATCCTGCCGCCCGCCGGGAATGGGAGACCGATCACAAGCTGCGGAATGACCCCCGCGTCACGCCATTCGGTCGCTTCATCCGACGGACCAGCTTGGATGAGCTGCCGCAGCTGATCAACGTCATCGCCGGTGACATGAGCTTGGTCGGCCCGCGCCCGATTGTCCTGGCGGAAACGTCCCGATACGGCCCCTATTTGAAGCATTATCTGACGGTCCGTCCCGGAATCACCGGCGTGTGGCAGGTGAGCGGGCGCAACGACGTGTCCTATCGGCGGAGGATCGCCTGCGATGTCCTGTACGCGCGGCGCCGCAGTCTAACCCGCAACCTGATGATCATGGCGGCGACCGTGCCCGCCGTATTGCAGTCGCGGGGCTCCTACTGAGCTTGGCGTGCGGAGACGAGGACGGCGCTTATGCTGAAGGACCCTGCTGTTCTGCGCAGTCCCAGGCGCGGCCGCGGGAATGATGACGGCCAAGGCTCAGCCGCCACCGGTGCATCTGCCTAACTTCGCCGGCATCGCCCTCTGTTGTGGGACTGGTCCACTCCCCTTGCGCCGTCGCGATGGTAGAGCCGAAGCTCGGCGGGTATGACTGGCGCGCAGCCTATGCGTCGTTCGGTGACCGCGCGCTCATGCTGTCCGTGAGCGGGAAAGTCGTCAGGACAGGTGCAGACCGATGCCGCCGCCGCGCGTCGCCCGCGCTGTGGGAGGTGGATGTGAACAACTCCCCCATGCGAAACGCGCTCATCCCGGCCGCCCTCTGGTCCTGAACGCCGAAGCCTTAGACGAGGTCGACTTCGAAGCGGTCGGTCGCATGGGGTCCAGCTCACGGTCTGGAGCGCTGTTGACGGGCCCCATACCGCAGTGTGGTCTTGACGGGTGCTCGACGGGGATTTGCCAGGACCGCTTCGGCATCGGCTGCGTGGCCAGCGAGCGCATCGTCTTCGTCAACGGACGCGAGATCGCGGAGGTGCGGCCGGACGATGCACCGCGAGGGTTTCCGTCTACGCCCCAGAAACCTTATTTCGACCTTTGGGTGGCTAACGATCTCGATTCGGGTTGGGCTGGCCGCTGGTCGCCGCTTCGGTCCGGGGAACGCCTGACCATGCGTCTTCACGGATACCGAGCGGCGCCCTGGGGCGACTGAGCCTCAGTGCCCGAGAAGGCGACGGACTAGCGCGACCAGCGTAAGCCAGATGGCGAGGTTACCCGCGATCAGGCTCCAGAAGACCAGGGGTCTACCGGCAAGGAGCCCGCGACAGGCTAGCGGAAGCGGGTCAGTAGTGTGGTCTTGCATCGTTGCCCTCCCGTGTTTTTCGCGTGTTGCCTGGAGGCTAGGTGAGTCTTGAACAGTCTCAAATACGCAGAGTTCCGGAAAGCCTTTGACGCGGCCGGGTGAGCCTCCTCATTGTGCGCCGCAACCTGGCCGCAATGTGTGTGTCAGGTGGGGGATAGATCCCTGGAGCGTCCCTTGATCTCGCTGGCCTTGCTCTTCTGCGCCGTTGTCGCCGCCTGGCTGATCTGGCCGTCCATTCAGCGCCGGCTGGGGTGGCGGTCGCCGTTCTCCCCGCTGCGCCGCAGCTTGAGGCGCCGCCGCAGCTATCGTAGGCGGAGCACGCCCGGGTTCTGACCATCGATGCCGACTACTCTTGGTTTACGGGCGTTGACAACGTCGCTTCACTCCGCCTTGTAAGCTCCGCGTCTACGGCTTCTCTCGCAACCGCGAGACAGGCCTTGCTGACCCCCCACCGCACCTTACAGATGCTGAGAGCTGCGACCGTGTTCGCGGTGTTCGCCCTGCTCATTCTGACGCTTGGGCCGTTCGAGGGATTGGAAGCGCGCTTCGGCTTCTCTGACGGCCTGGCGCACGCGGTCGCGTTCTACGGCCTCACCCTTCTGGCGTTTGCCGTTGCGCCGCGGACCCGGAGAACCGATCTGGCGGTGGGTATGCTGGCGCTCGGGCTCTTCATCGAGTTGGCTCAGGCACTGGTCGGTCGCACGCTCTCACTTTCGGATTTGCTCGCCGACGGCGTCGGCGTGGGCGCAGCCACCGCCCCGATTCTAATCGAGCGCTTCCGCGACGCAGTACGCCGCCGACCCTACCTCAGCTTCACCGCCATTCGTGAGCGCGATCGCCGCCGCCAGAGCCCGTCTCGCGGGTTTGCGCCCCAGGAGCGGCCCACCGAAGACGCGGCGGGCGAGGGTTGGCGCTGATCCGCAGGTGGGCGAGGCGGATAAGCGGGCGCAGATTCTTGGACGCCGGCGATCTTGGGGTGGGCGGCCCGAGGCTGCTGTTCCGAACGGGCCGCCCGGCCGGCGGAGGGAGAGAGCGCCCCGACGACCACGGGGAGACTATCTGACAGTTTGTCCCGCGGGGCGCGCCGACATGGTGAACGCGGGCGGCTCCTGCTCAATTCTGGGGACAGCTTATCGCCGCTGTCGTATTTTGGGACAGGTTTGCGCCAATGCGCGATGGGGCGCGTCGACCGGTCAGTACTGAGGGAGCGGCGGGCCACCGGCCGGTGGCGACTCTGGCGCGCTTATTGCTTAATGCGCGTCGGGGCTCGAGCGGAGCCGGGGGAGGCGAAATGCGCAAGCCGTGGGCGGATGCCGCGCGAGGGATGGCCATCATCACGGTGGTGTTTTTCCATGTCACGCTTGAACTCGCCCGCGCTGGGCCGGTCCACTGGAGCGCCTGGGCGCTCATCAACGTCTTCGGGCCATTCCCAATGGCGCTCTTCTTTCTCGTAGCGGGGCACTTCAGCCGAAGGCTACTGAGCGGCTGCGGGAAAGCCCGTGTCGGCGTTCGGCTGGTCGGCTTAGCCTACGTCTTTGTAGTGTGGTCGGTGTTGAGCTGGGGAGCGCTCGCTCTGCACGGCGACGCGCCTCAGCCCAGGCTTCTGGAGTACGTGGTCGATCCCAGGACGCCGCTGTGGTTTCTGTGGGCCCTAATCGCCTACACTGGCGTGGCGGCCCTGATCCCGAGCCGGCTCCGCTGGCCGGCCGTCATGGTGGCGTCCGCCGTTGCCGTGTTGTCCTTCACCGGCGTCCTCGCTTTCCAGAGCTTCGTCTATGACAATCTTCTGAAGTTTCTTCCTTTTTTTCTGCTTGGCCTGGCGGCCGCGCGCGGAGACGCTCTGCTTGAGCGACGTAGGCTTCTGGTGCTCCTCTCCGGCGGTGCGATCTTCGCCGCCGCCAGCCTTCTAGCGGCGCGCAGTGTCGAGTCGCAGCCGGCGCTCGGTCTCCTCCAGGCGGCGCTCTCCGTGCTGGCTGCGCCCGTTGGCGTTGCTGGCGCCTCGGTCGTAGCAAGCCTGCCTTGGCTTGGTCGTCTCGTTCAGAGTTTCGGGCGCGCCAGCCTGGGGGTCTATCTGCTGCATTCCGTCGTGCTCGTCGCCGTCAGAGCGTTCTGGAGCCCGGAGGGCGCGACGCCGACGAGCGCGTGGCTCCCTTTCGCGGGAACTATCGCGGTTCTGGCGATGTCGCTCTTGCTCGTGTGGATCACACAGCGGCTTGGGTGGGTGTGGCTCTATCGACCGCCGCTCGGTCTGCTCGGGGCATCCGAACGCGCGGGCGCGCAGGCGGTCCAGGCCCCGCAGGCTTCACCTGGTGGACCGGAACCTTCAGCCTTGACGAGACTTTTCGCACCCAACGACAGTATCCGCTAACTTCTGCCGCCAAGCGCCAGCCGCGGGAGCAGCCGGCCGGTGCGAGGCCAGAATCTTGCACAGGCCTTCGCCTCATCCCAAAGCGGCACGAGGGTCAACCATGAGGCATTCCACGGAATTCGCAGTCGTTCTGCAGCAGTCGTCTCAGACCGTGTGGAGTTGGCGCGTACTTGATCCACATGGGGACGAGGCCGCCTCCGGCCAGTCTTCACATCCGGATATCGCCCGCGAGGAGGCGGAGTTCTTCCGGCGCTTCCTGCGACGCTTCGAAACCCGGCAGGCGCGCTCGCCCTTGAAGGCCACTTCGATGTAAGAGAGCACGGGTTGGTATCGTGCATCAACCTTTCATGGTTTGCTCGTTCGGCCTTCTTCGGCGGGGTCGACGAAGCACTCGGCGTTTCACCCATCGTGAGCGGTAGCGGAGCTTCCACCCGCTCGTGAAGCCGACGCTCTGAAGGTCGCACAAGACCTTGGAGGCGGAACGGGCAAGCGCGGTATCTATGATCGGGCTTGTACCATCTGGGCTGCCGCAAGCCGAAAGGCGAGTTCAGAGCCAGTCAGCGAAGGGCTCGCGATCCAGCATTTCCTCATAGGTCGGGCGTGGACGTATGACCGCCCACTTCTCGCCGTCGACCAGGACCTCGGGAATTAGGGGGCGACTGTTGTATTCGCTGGACATGACGGCGCCGTAGGCTCCGGCGCCAGTGAAGGCGACGAGATCCTCGGCTTCAAGGAGCTGCAGGGGGCGGTCGCGGGCGAAGGTGTCGCCGGTCTCGCACACCGGGCCGACCACGTCATAGGGCTGGGCCTCGCCGGGGCGCGGGCGCACGGGCACGATGTCGTGGAAGGCGTCGTACAGGGCCGGGCGCATCAGGTCGTTCATGGCCGCGTCCAGCACCAGGAAGCGCCGGCCGTCCGAGCGTTCGGTGACCTGGATCACCTCGCTCAACAGGATCCCGGCGTTGGCGGCCAGAAGCCGGCCCGGCTCGAAGGCGGCTTCGACGTCCAGCCCCGCCAGCACACGCGCGGCCATGGCGACGTAGTCGGCGGGCGAGGGGGGCTGGGCGCCGCCGGCGTAGGGCACGCCAAGGCCGCCGCCCAGGTCGAGGCGGGTCACGGCATGGCCCTGGCCGCGCAGGGTCAGGGTCATCTCGGCCAGGACGCGGAAGGCGGCCTCCAGCGGGTCCAGGTCGGTGATCTGGCTGCCGATGTGGCAGGCCAGGCCGACGGGCGTGACATGGGCCGAGGTCGAGGCGCGGGCGTAGAGGGCCAGGGCCTCCTCGACCGGCACGCCGAATTTGTCGCCCTTGCCGCCGGTGGTGATCTTGGCGTGTCCGCCGGCTCCGATGTTCGGATTGACCCGCACGGCGACAGCCGGGTTGGCGTCCATGGCGGCCGCGATCTGGATCAGTCGGTCCAGCTCGGGGCCGGCTTCGATGTTGATCTGACGCACGCCGACGGCGATGGCGAAGGCCAGTTCGCCGTCCGCCTTGCCCACGCCAGAGAAGATGATCCGCTCGGCCGGAATACCGGCGGCGAGGGCGCGGCGGATCTCGCCTTCCGACACGGTGTCGGCGCCCGAGCCCATTTTGGCCAGGGTCGCCAGCACCGAGAGGTTGGAGTTGGCCTTGACCGCGAAGGCGATCAACGCCTCGCCCAGGGCGTCGCGATGCGCGTCGGCGGCGGCGCGCAACAGGCCGTAGTGCCGCTTCAGCGTCGCGGTCGAATAGACATAGACGGGCGTGCCGACCTCGTCGGCGATGGTCTCCAGCGAAACCCCCTCGGCGTTGAGGACGCCCTCCTTCAGGTCGAAATGGTGCAAAGGCCTAGCGGGGCTCGTTCTGGGCGGCGCCGGCGCCGATCGGATTGCTGGGGCCGCCGTCGATGGGGATGCTGCTGGACGGACGGTTCAGGGTGGCCGGCTCGGGCAGGGACGGAGCGTCGCGATCGCGGACGGCGCGCTCGGTCTCGCGACGCGGCGCCTCGAGGTCGGCCATGCGGCCGCAGGCGGAGGTCGCCAGGGCGAGGACGCCCAAGACAAGCACGGTCTTCTTGGCTGAGGTGATCACAGACGCTTCCTCCAGTCGGCGACGCGCGCCCGGACCTGTTCCGGCGCGGTTCCCCCGAAGCTTTGACGGCTGGCGCAGGAGGCCTCGGGCGACAGCACCTTGTAAACCGACTCCGTGACCCCGGCCTCCAGTTTCTGAAGTTCTTCCAGCGGCAGTTGCGCCAGGTCCACGCCCAGCGCCTCGGCCCGCTTCACGGCCGCGCCGGTGACATGGTGCGCCTTGCGGAACGGCAGGTTCAACTCGCGCACCAGCCAGTCGGCCAGGTCGGTGGCGGTGGAGAAGCCGGCCCCCGCCGCCGCCGCCATCCGCTCGGTGTTCGGGATCAGGGCCGCGACCATGGCCGTCATGGCGTTCAGCGCCAGGTCCAGGGCGTCGAAGGCCTCGAACACCGGCGGCTTGTCCTCCTGCATGTCCTTGGAATAGGCCAGCGGCAAGCCCTTCATCACCGTGGACAGGGCGACCAGGGAGCCCATGATGCGGCCGGTCTTGGCGCGCACCAGTTCGGCGGCGTCGGGGTTGCGCTTCTGCGGCATGATCGACGAGCCGGTGGTCAGGTCGTCGGGCAGGGAGGCGAAGCCGAACATCGGCGTCATCCACACCACGATCTCCTCGGCCAGACGTGACAGGTGGCCGGCGGTGATCGAGGCGGCGGTCAGGCTTTCCAGCGCGAAGTCGCGATCGGACACGGCGTCGAGCGAGTTCGCCATCGGCCGGTCGAAGCCCAGCTCCGCCGCGGTCATGTGGCGGTCGATGGGGAAGGGCGAGCCGGCCAGGGCGGCGGCGCCCAGCGGGCTTTCGTTCATGCGCGCCCGGGCGTCGGCGAAGCGGCTGGCGTCGCGGCCGAACATCTCGACATAGGCCATCAGGTGATGGCCCAGCGTCACCGGTTGGGCGGTCTGCAGATGAGTGAAACCCGGCATCAGGTCGCCGGCGTGCTGGTCGGCGCGGTCCAGCAGGGCCGACTGCAGCGCCTTCAGCTGGGCGACGGAACGGTCGCAGGCGTCGCGGACCCACAGGCGGAAGTCGACGGCGACCTGGTCGTTGCGGCTGCGCGCGGTGTGCAGACGCCCCGACGGTTCGCCGATCAGATCATTGAGGCGCGCCTCCACGTTCATGTGGATGTCCTCGAACTGGTCGCGGAAGGGGAAGGTCCCGGCGACGATCTCGGATTCGATCGCGTCCAGCCCGCCAAGGATGGCGTCGGCGTCGGCCTGGGTGATGATCCCCTGTTTCGCCAGCATGCGGCAGTGAGCGCGCGATCCGGCCAGATCCTGGGCCCACAGCCGCCGGTCCACGCCGATCGAAACGTTGATCGCCTGCATGATCTCGGCCGGGCGCGACGAAAAGCGTCCGCCCCACATGTCTTGACCCGCGGGCTTCACGGGCGCAGTCGAACCGCCGTCAAGCGCGGCGTCGGGAGAGGTCTGGTCGATCATGAGCGGCTCGAGGAAGGCGATCTGGGCGATGGTCGGCGGGCTGGTGCTGGTCAGCACCGTCGCCGGCGTGGGAGGCGTGGCGATGTCGCTATACGCCAATCACCGGCGCGACGCGCAAGTGCAAGAGGCCGTTCCGGCCGCCCCGGCGCCGAAAAGCGACCTGGCGCGCTTCGCCGCGGGTCCGCTGGCCGCGCTGGAAACGCCGGCCGACACGCCGGCGGCGCCCGACTATGTGTTCCGCGACCACCACGGCACGGCGGTGCGCTTCGCAGCCTTCAAGGGGAAGGTGGCGGTGGTCAATCTGTGGGCCATGTGGTGCGCGCCGTGCCGCGAGGAGATGCCAACGCTGGCGGCGCTGGCGCGGCGCTACTCGGATCGCGAGGACATGATCGTCGTGCCGGTCAATGTGGACGCCACGCCCGAAGGGGTGAACGAGGCCAAGGTCTTCATCGGCGAGCACCGGCCGCTGCCCTTCTACAGCGACATGCGCTTCCAGTTGCCGTTCGAGTTTCCCGGCAAGGGCAAGATGCCGCAAACGGTGCTGCTGGACCGGCAGGGCCGGGTCCGTGCCGCCCTGTCGGGCGAGGCGGACTGGGACGGGCCCGAGGCGCGGGCGCTGATCGACGCGCTCCTGGCGGAAGAGCCGGCCGCGCCCGCCGCCGGCTAGGCGGGGGTCAGTTGCCGCGACTGTCCGTCGCCGTCTCGGCCTTCTGCTCGTCGGCCTCCTGGGCCATTCGGTCGGTGGCTTCATCCACCTCCTGGGCCGCCTCACGGGCACCGGCGGCGATAGCGGAGCCGACCTGCTGGGCCTCTTCCTTCAGGGCCGCGCCGGTCTCTGCGGCGGCTTCCTGGGTTTCGTCGCCGGCGGCCTCGGTGCGTTCGCCGGCGCGATCCTGCTCGGCTTCGGTGCAGGCCGCGGCGCCCAGCGACAGGGCGGCGACGGCGGCGAGAACGGTTCTGGCGCGCAGGCTCATGGTCTGATCTCCGGTCAAGGTTCGAGGCTTGGCCGTTGAACGCGGGAGCGGGGCAGGGGTTGCGCGATGCACGGCGACGGCCGAGAGGCGGCTGCGGAGGAATGAACCGAGTCCGTCAACGGTTGTTGAGTCGAAATGGAGATTGTTGCTCTGTTCCTATTCGCCGTGATCCTCGCCCTTGACCTTACAGCGTTCTAGGTGAACCGGCGGCGAACCGGCTTCACGGACAAGGACGAGGACAAGGACAAGGACAAGGATGGGGCGCCCGATGAGCCCGATGGGCCCGCCGCCGGGCTGTAGCGCCGAGGCCCCAATGAAGGCTTCCCGCCAGACCTCCGCCAGACGTGCGCTTCGGAATGTGGTGGCTGGGGGCGGGATCGAACCGCCGACCTGTGGGTTATGAAGCCGCCGATCTGAGTCCCTTAGGCGCTTGTTCAAGCGGCGTATTTTCTGCGCCTTCTGTAGGTTGTCCGGGACTATTCCGTGATTTCATCTAGCGTCCATTCAGCCAGGGCCCTGAAGGTCCGGTCAAGGAATCTCATTGTGGGATGGTCGTCGAAGCCCGTCTCAGCGCCAATCTCGACAGACCAACTGCGCGCTAGCCCGGCAATCCAGAAGTAGATCCAGAGAGCGTGGCTGTGGATCGGCGTGGAAAAGGGACCCCGTTAGCGGTGTGATCGGCGTCGAACAAGGCCCCCTCATTCCTGGTGTCTAACGGTGGCGGCTTGGCGGATGTCAGGCGGCGAGTTCGGGATGTTGGTGTTGGAGACGGTGTTGAAGATCCGGCGCGAGTTTGCGTCCGGGAAGGCGCTCAAGGCGATCGCGCGTGACCTTCGATTGTCGCGCAAGGTGGTGCGCAAGGCGATCCGGGAGCCGGATGCGGAGTTCGCCTATCTATCGCCGGGCGGTGCAGCCATTGCCGAGGCTGGCGCCGTTCCAGGCCAGTCTCGATGAACTGCTGGAGGAGGACGAGGCGCGGCCGCGGCGCGAGAAGCTGCGGATGACGCGGGTTCATGACCTGCTGGTGCGGGAAGGGTTCAACGGGTCGTACGATGCGGTCCGGCGCTACGCGGCGGGCTGGCGGTTGAAGCGGCGCCGGGGCGTAGCGGATGCACCGTCGTTCATCCCGCTGATGTTCCAGCCTGGCGAAGCCTACCAGTTCGACTGGAGCCACGAGGACGTGGAGATCGCGGGCAAGCCGATGCGGGTGAAGGTGGCGCACATGCGGCTGTGCGCCTCGCGGGCGATCTATGTTCGGGCCTATCCGCGCGAGACCCAGGAGATGCTGTTCGATATGAAGACGGCGGTGACGACAGTCTTCACCGGCAAGGACCGGGTGTTCAACCGGCGCTTCCTGGTCGAAGCTGATCAGGCAGGTCCCCGTCACCGCGTGCTCGCTCTCGTGGAAGCCGTCGAACGGGCCCAGCATGGGCTGCAGCGCCGGACGTTCGGCTGCCAGGGCCTGGGCGACCGTCAGCTCGGGATGCTGGCGCAACTCGCCCCAACGACGGCATTCCGCCTCCAGCCAGCCGTTGAGCTCCTCCAGGCTGGTGAAGCGCAGGCGCGGCTGGAAGAACCGTCCCTGTGCCGTCTGGACCTGGTGCTCGACCTGGCCCTTCTCCCAGCCCGCCGCTGGCGAACAGGCCGTCGGCTCGACCATATAGTGGCTCGCCATGACCGCAACCGCTACTCGGTGATGGCCAAGGCGGGGCGCCGCACGGTGCAGGTCCGCGCCTATGCCGACCGGATCGTCGTGCGCTACGAGGGAGAGGTCGTCGCCGACCATCGCCGGTTCTTCGGTCGCGACCGGACCCTCTACGATCCCTGGCACTACCTCCCGGTTCTGGCGACCAAGCCCGAAGCCTGCGCAATGGCGCGCCCTTCCAGGACTGGGAGTTACCGCCGGCGCCGGCGCGCCTGCGCCGCAAGCTGGGCTCAGGCGACGAGGCCGATCGCCGGTTCGTGCGGGGGCTGGCGGCGGTGCTGGAAGACGGCCTGGAGCCGGTCGAGGCCGCTGCGCGCGAGGCGCTCGCTGCCGGGACCGTGAGCGACGACGTGATCCTCAACATCCTGGCACGCCGGCGCGAACCGCCCCGGCCGCTGAGCATCGTCACGCCGGACGACCTGGCCCTGCGGCATCCGCCTCTGGCGGACTGCGACCGCTACGACAGCTTGCCAGGCCTGCATGCAGCGGCATGAGATGATGGCGGCGCTGACCAGCCTGGGCCTCAAAGGCATGGCCGGCGCCTTCGACGAGGCGGTCACCACGGGCCTGCAGCGCAAGCGCACGACCATGGAGATCCTGGCCGATCTGCTCCGCGCCGAGACGACCCACCGGTATGCGGCTTCCATCCGTTACCGGATGGCGGCGGCCAAACTGCCCGCTGTGAAGGACCTCGACGCCTTCGTGTTCGACGACACACCGGTCAACGGGGGGCTGGTGCGTTCCCTACACAGCGGCGCCTTCCTGGCGAACCGAAGCACATGCCAGGCCATGTGCTTGTCTGCGCGTCACCCCTGCTGCGGGGCGCCGCCTTCCGCAACACCTTGCCGGGTGCCCAGGCGGGGTGCGGCTGCCCGCCCCAGGGGGATAAGGCGATCAAGGAGGCGACGAAGGGGTGCGTCGATGCGATCGAGAGCGGCCGCAGCGGGTAGACTGACAGCGAGCAGGAGCGCTGGACCGAACAAGCCCAACTCCTTCACCGGCGCGCCCACAGCGGCGTCGGTGACATGGTTCAGTGCGTAGAGGATCGGCGTGTGGATCACGTAGAGCGCATAGGAGATGCGTCCTAGATAGCTAAGGAATCCGGACTTGGCGTCACCGGTGGATGCGGCGATCAACAGAGGGAGCACGACCACAACAAGCGTCAGGTCCCGAGCGATCCTCCAGCCGTCCGGAGCGGGGATCATGAGGATTCCGACAAGGGCGATGGTCGCGACCCATGGATTGAGCTTGAAGGTCAAACGTCCAGCCGCCCAGAAGCGATACAGCGCGACGCCCGCGAAGAAAGAGAAGGTCACGCGTGCGGCGCCAGCCCACCACGTCTTATGGTGAACCCCTCCGTCGAGTTCACCCAGCGCGAGGGTGGAGCCCACGAGCATGGCGGCCCCGATGACGATAAAGGTCCAGAGCATCCTCCGGCCGAGAAACGGAAGCGCCAGCACGAAGGCCAGGTTCACCAGCATTTCGAACAGCAGCGACCACGCCGGCGGGTTGAACGGGAACAGATGCACCGTCAGCGAAAGCTGAGGTGGCGCGGGAAGGAAGAGGCCGTTCGCGGCAAGTGTCGCTACAGCCCTAGAAGGCCAGAACGTGCCCGTTGAAATGCTGGCCCAGAGGTAGACGGCGAAGCCTACCGCGAGGGCCACGGCATAGAGCGGGTAGAGGCGCACGAACCTCTTGCGCATGAATGGCACAACGTCGCGCAGACCGCTAATGGCGCCGCTGTAGTTGTAGGCCAGCACGAAGCCGCTCAGCGCGAAGAACATATCGACCGCGAGATAGCCGCCCGGAATGCGGCTGGTCCCGGCGTGATAGATCACCACGAGAAGCGCTGCTGCACCACGCAGGGCGTCGAGCGTCGTGAAGACGTGCTTCGGCATGTCGGTTTCCCTCAGCGGGGGCCCCCCCCGGGGGGGGGGGGGG
>JAEXZS010000072.1 GCA_023451375.1 Pseudomonadota bacterium | reverse complement strand
GGAGGGGCCACGCGCGGCGCCGGGGCCTCCGGGGCCGCCTCGGCCGGGGCCGGCGCCTCGGCTGGTTCCGGCTGCGGTGCGGGCGGCGGCGGAGGCGGATCGACCAGACTGACCATGATCGGCGGCTCAATGGGCAGGTCGAAGGTCTCGGGCGGAACCCAGGCCAGACCCAGGATCAGCGCCGCCTCCAGACCGACGACCACCGTTCCGGCGACCAGCCAGCGACCGCCCGCGAACCGCCCACGACGCCCGCCGCCGCCTTCCTTCCGCTCACGCGAGGGACCGCCCATCCCGACTCCGGAAAATATTCTCGACGTCGTGATGAGGATCAGCGGCGCGCGTCAGTATGATGGCGAACACCTGAAGGCGATGAACGGCATCGTACCGACGATAGATGAAGCGACGTCCGCGCCAAGCTTCGCCCTCTGGCGCGGCCTAACGGTCCAGACCGCCGCCGGGTTCCACAAAGAACAATAATCGTGCAACCGAGCCGTTCTTCATATGGCAAAGCTGAACGATTCTCGCCCAAACCAGGCCATTACTCCGCCTTGTCGTCGCTCGTAGCTGTAATCCGGGCGATCCTGGGAGTGGCGCCCCGGCAAGAAGGAGACAGGACTTGAGCAGATCGAAACTTAGGACGGCGGTCGTCGGCGGCGCCCTCATCGCCCTCGGCTTTGCGGCCAGCGGCTGCGCCAGCCATCGTTTCGTGCGCGATCAGGTGGAGGTGGTGGACAACCGGGTGATGGAGGTCGATGGCCGCGTCACCCAGGTCGAAGGCACGGCCGGCCAGGCGCTGGAACGGGCCAACGCCGCCCACAAGCTGGCGGAAGGCAAATTCCTCTACCAGGTCGTCCTGTCGGACGACTCGGTGAAGTTCCCGACGGACGCCTCGGCGCTTTCGCCCGAGGCCGAGCGGCGGCTGGCCGAACTGGCCCAGCGGCTGAAGAGCGAGAACCGCAACGTCTACCTGGAGATCCAGGGCTACACGGACGCCACGGGGGATGAAAAGCACAACGAAGAACTCGGCGCCCAGCGCGCCGAAGCGGTTCGACGCTTCATGAGCATGCAGGGCATCGCCCTGAACCGGATGGCCACCATCTCGTACGGCGAAGCCCAGCCGGTGGCGCCGAACAACACCCGTGAGGGTCGGGCCCAGAACCGCCGCGTCGCCATCGTCGTCCTGACGTAAGCTGAGCGCGGAAGCCGATGGAAGCGGCCGTCCCTCGGGGCGGCCGTTTTCGTTCGCGAGCCGACGAACGTGGGTCATTGAACTTTCGCTCGCCCGGGTGTGAACTCCCTTCGCTCATAGGGAGGGAAATGGCATGGGCGGACTCACGACGATCATGAAGGGGGCGATCCTGGCGATCGCCATCGTCGCGCCGGCGAAGGCCGAGAGCTGGGCGCAATTCTCATCGACCGACCGCACCGCCTATCTGGTGGACCTCGACACGCTGACCCCGACGGACGGGGTGGCCAACACCCGCCTGGCCCGCGTGCCGCTGGGCGAGGACGCGGCGGAGCGGGGTCATGAGATGGAGGAGGTGGCCGTACGCTGCGGCGACAAGCAGTTCCGCTCCGGCGCCACGATCAGCTATGGCCCGGACGGCTCCGAGACCGACCGTTACACCGAGGAGACCTCGTGGGACCCGGCGCGCGAGGGAACGCTCTACGCCAGCATCCTGTCCTTCGCCTGCGAGGACATGCGGCCCGCGGGCGCGACGCCCTATCCGACCATCGCGGCCTTCATCGAGAGTGGACGCGGCCGCTGAGGCGGCCGGCCGCTTTTCAAACTCAGACGTCCACGGCGGCGTCCAGGGCGTTGTCCTGGATGAACTCGCGGCGAGGTTCGACGACGTCGCCCATCAGCTTGGCGAAGAGGTCGTTGGCGTCCTCCTCGTGCTCGACCGAGACCTGCAGCAGGGTGCGGGCGTTGGCGTCCAGCGTGGTCTCCCACAGCTGTTCGGGGTTCATCTCGCCCAGACCCTTGTAGCGCTGGATCGACAGGCCCTTCTTGCCGGCGTCCAGGACCGCGTTCAGCAGGTCCAGCGGGCCGCGGATGGTGGTCGACTTGTCCTTGCGGCGGAACGTGGCGGGCGCCTCGAACACGCCGTCGAAGGCGTGGGTCCGTTCGGCCAGGCGACGCGCGTCCAGCGAGCGGATCAGCGTCTCCTCCAGCACGATCGTCTCCTGCACCGCGCGGCGGGTGCGGGTGAAGACCACGGCGCCTTGCGCGCCGGGCTGGCCGGTCCATTCGCCGTCGCCCTCTTCGGCGTAGAGGTTCAGGCGGACGGCGGCGGCCTGTGCGACCGCGGCGATGTCGGCGTCCTCGACGAACAGGCCGGCCAGGGCGGACTGCTCGATGGCGAAGGCCGGGGCCCGCTGGCTGAGGCGGTCGACCCCGGCCTTGAAGGCCTTGGCTTCGCGCACGAGGTTCTGCAGGTCCAGCCCCATGCGGCGTTCGCCGGTCGACAGGTCCAGCTCGGCCTCCGACGAGCCTTCCTCGATCAGATAGGCGTCCATCTCGGCCTGGTCCTTGAGATAGCGCGACTGCTTGCCTTTGGCGGCTTTGTAGAGCGGCGGCTGGGCGATGTAGACGTGGCCGCGCTCGATCAGCTCGGGCATCTGGCGGTAGAAGAAGGTCAAGAGCAGGGTCCGGATGTGCGCGCCGTCGACGTCGGCGTCGGCCATCAGGATGATCTTGTGGTAGCGCAGCTTGTCGGCGTTGAAGTCGTCGCGGCCGATGCCGGTGCCCAGCGCCAGGATCAGGGTGCCGATCAGGTCCGACGACAGCATGCGGTCGAAGCGCGCCCGCTCGACGTTGAGGATCTTGCCGCGCAGGGGCAGGACGGCCTGGTTCTCGCGGTTGCGCGCCTGCTTGGCCGAACCGCCGGCCGAGTCGCCCTCGACGATGAACAGTTCGGACTTGGCGGGATCGCGTTCCTGGCAGTCGGCCAGCTTGCCCGGCAGGCTCGAGATTTCCAGCGCCGACTTGCGCCGGGTCAGGTCGCGCGCCTTGCGGGCGGCTTCACGCGCGGAGGCCGCCTCGATGATTTTGGCGACCACCATCTTGGCCTCGACCGGATGCTCCTCGAACCAGGTCGAGAGGCCTTCGCTGCACAGGGCCTCGACGGCCGGGCGGACCTCGGACGAGACCAGCTTGTCCTTGGTCTGGCTCGAGAATTTCGGATCAGGCACCTTGACCGACAGGACGCAGGTCAGGCCCTCGCGCGCGTCCTCGCCGGTGACGGAGACCTTCTCCTTCTTGCCGGCGCCGGAGCTCTCGATATAGCCGCCCATGACGCGCGTCAGGCTGGCGCGGAAAGCCGACAGGTGGGTGCCGCCGTCCCGCTGCGGGATGTTGTTGGTGAAGCACAGCATTGTCTCGTGGTAGCTGTCGTTCCACCACAGGGCGAGATCGAGCTCGATCCCCTCCTTCTTGCCGCGAATGACGATGACGTCCTTCAGGATCGGCGTCTTGGACTTGTCGAGGTGGCGCACGAAGGCCTCTACCCCGCCCTCGTAGTGCAGGGTCACGTCGATCGGCTCGGCGTGGCGCAGGTCAGCCAGGCGGATGACGACGCCGGAGTTCAGGAAGGCCAGCTCGCGCAGCCGGTGCTCCAGCGTCTTGAAGTCGAAGTCGATGTGGCTGAAGGTCGTGACTGACGGATAGAAGGTCACCTCGGTGCCGCTCAGCGGCTGGCCGGCCTTGTCGCCGGTCTCGCGGATCGGGGCGTCGCCGGTGATCTCCAGCGACTTGACGGTGTCGCCGCGCTCGAAGCGCATTTCATGGGCCTTGCCGTCGCGATAGATCTTCAGCTGCAGCCAGTCCGACAGGGCGTTGACCACCGAAACCCCCACGCCGTGCAGGCCGCCGGAGACCTTGTAGGAGTTTTGGTCGAACTTACCGCCGGCGTGCAGCTGGGTCATGATGACCTCGGCCGCCGAGACGCCCTCGCCCTCGTGGATGCCGACCGGAATGCCGCGCCCGTTGTCGGTGACGGTGACCGATCCGTCGGCGTTCAGGATGACCTGAACCAGGTCGGCGTGACCCGCCAGGGCCTCGTCGATGGCGTTGTCGACCACCTCATAGACCATGTGGTGCAGGCCGGAGCCGTCGTCCGTATCGCCGATGTACATGCCGGGGCGCTTGCGAACGGCGTCCAGGCCTTTGAGTACCTTGATGGAATCGGCGCCGTATTCGGGCTGGTCGACAATCGGATCGGTCATGAAATCGTTGGCTCTGAAGTCCCGACCGGGACGGGGATGGAGCGCCGCGCCGGGCGCTCGAATCGACGACGGAACTTCACCGCGCCGAAGCCCGCAACATATAGGAAATTCCGACGAAAAAGCGAGGATTTCCGCGCGGAATCCTAGCCGTCCTCCAGCGTGCCGCCGGAGACGCGGACGAACTGGGCGCGGCCGTCGAGACCGGCGAAGAGAGCGCGTTCGGTGCCGGTCATGAAGGCCTGGAGGTTCAGGGCCGCGATCTCGTCGAACAGGGCGGCGCGGCGGCGTTCGTCCAGATGCGCGGGGGCCTCATCCAGCAGCAGGATCGGGGCCGCGGGCTGGTCCGCCAGGCGGGCGATCTGGGCCAGGATCAGGTTCAGGACCAGGGCCTTCTGCTCGCCGGAGGAGCCTTCGGCGGCGGGGCGGCTCTTCTCGCGGTGGATGGCGGTCAGGTCGGTGCGGTGCGGGCCGAACAGGGAGCGGCCGGCGGCGCCGTCGCGGGCGCGGGCGCGGGCGAAGCCGGCGCGCAGGGCGGCGACGACCTCGGCCTCCTCCGCCCCCTGTTCGGCCATCCGTTCGGCCTCTCCGGCCAGGCCCAGATCGGCCTGGGGGAAGGGTCGGTCGTCGCGCGCGTCGATGGCGGCCTGAAGCGCGTGCAGGGCGGCGACGCGGGCGAAGGCGGCGCGGGCGCCGGCCTCGGCCAGGCGTATCTCCAGCGCGTCCAGCCAGACGGGGTCGGCCTCCCGGCCTTCCTGGGCGTCGTTCAGCAGGCGCAGGCGTTCGCGCAGCGCCTTTTCATAGACCGAGACGCTGGCGGCGTGGTCGGGATCGGCGGCGAAGACCAGGCGGTCGAAGAACTTCAGCCGCTCGGCGCGGGCGTCCGAGAACAGCCGGTCCTGCTCCGGCGTGGCCCAGACGGGTCGCAGGTGGTCCAGCAGCCGACCGGGCTGGGCGGTCTCGCCGTTGATGCGGACGATGCGGCGAACGGCTCCAAGACCGGGCACGCCGGTGCCCAGCCGCGTCTCGTCATCCAGTTCGACGCTGACGGCCCAAGGGCGGCCGGTCGCCTCGCCCGGCTCGCGCCGGCCCATCTCGACGGCGGTCGCGCCCCGCAGCCCCTTGCCGGGCGTCAGCAGGCTGATCGCCTCAAGCAGATTGGTCTTCCCCGCCCCGTTCGGCCCGTGCAGCACCACGGGGCCGGACGCGAGGTCCAGCCGCGCGGCCGCGTAGGAGCGAAAGTCGGTGAGGGCGAGGGAGGTGATCAAAATATTCCGCTCATCCCGGCGGAAGCCGGGACCCAGTCCTTTCGCTCGGCACGATCTAGCCGAGCAATGTGGGAAACAGATCCGCCCATGCCGGGTTCTTGCGCTCGATCAGTTCCAGCTTCCAGACCCGTTCCATTCCTTGATCTGGCGTTCGCGGGTGAAGGCGGCGGCGCGGGTTTCATGAACCTCGTACCAGACCAGGTGGGCGACGCCGTACCTGCGCGCGAAGCCGGCGCGCACCTGGTCCCTGTGTTCCGCCATGCGGCGGACGAGATCGTCGGCCGATCCTGTATACAGTGTTCCGTTTCGTCGGCTGGCGATGATGTAGGTGTAGAACGCCACGCCAGCCCCCGGTGAGAACGAAAGCACTGGATCCCGGCTTTCGCCGGGATGATCGGATTTAAGTCACACCCTTAACGGCATCAGCACGTACTGCACGCCCGGGTCGCCCGGATCGAGGACCAGCGTGGGCGAGGCCGGGTCGGCGAAGCGGAAGGCGGCGTTTTCGCCAGTGATCTGGCCGGCGACGTCCAGCAGGTAGCGGGCGTTGAAGCCGATCTCGAACGGTTCGTCGGAATAGCCGATCTCGACCTCTTCCTCGGCCTGGCCGGCCTCCATGTTGCGCACGGTCAGCTTCACCCGATCGTTGTCGAAGGCCAGCTTCACCGAGCGGCTCTTCTCGGCCGAGATGGTGGCGACGCGGTCGACGGCCTTGGCGAACAGGGCGTTGTCGATATCGGCCTGCTTGTCGTTGCCCTTGGGGATGACGCGCAGATAGTCGGGGAAGGCGCCGTCGATGACCTTCGAGGTCAGGCTGGCCTCGCCCAGTTGGAAGCGGATCTTCTGGGCCGAGACCTGGACCTCGACCGGGCCGTTGGTGTCGTCCAGCAGGCGGCGGACCTGATCCACGGTCTTGCGCGGCACGATCACGCCGGGACCGCCGGCGGCGCCTTCCGGCGCGGGCGTCTCGGCCAGGGCCAGGCGGTGGCCGTCGGTGGCCACCGCGCGCAGCAGCGGCACGCCCTGTTCGGCGACGGTGTGGAGATAGAGGCCGTTCAGATAGTAGCGGGTCTCCTCCGTCGAGACGGCGAAGCGGGTCTTGTCGATCAGCCGGGCCAGATCTTCCTTGGGCAGAACGTAGGAGGCCCCGGCGCTCTCGGTCGACATGACGGGGAAGTCGCCCGCCGGCAGCACCGGCAGGTTGAAGCGCGACCGGCCCGCCGCCACGACCAGGCGCGGATCGTCGCCCGAATAGAGCAGCGAGACCTCGGCGCCTTCCGGCAGCTTGCGGACGATTTCATACAGGGTGTGGGCGGGCGCGGTGATCTGGCCTTCCACCTGGACCTGGGCCTCGGCCTCGTCGACCATCTCCATGTCCAGGTCGGTGGCGGCGAAGGCCAGGCGGTCACGTCCGGCGCTGAGCAGGACGTTGGACAGGATCGGAATGGTGTTGCGGCGTTCGACCACGCTCTGGACGTGGCCCAGGGCCTTGAGGAGCGCGGAACGTTCGATCGTAAGCTGCATGTCGTCTCGCCCGGCGCGGCCCGACTCGAACGGCCGCGGTTAAATGGCCTTGGACACTAGCGGATCAGGCGTGGAGGGCAAGGAAGGCGGAGAAAGCCGTTCACAGATTTCTCCACCCGTCTCCCTAGCCCCGCAGCTTCCGCGTCAGGGCTTCGACGTCCCGGGCGATCTGGTCGTCCTTGGGCATCAGCTCCTCGATCTTGCGCACGCCGTGCAGGACGGTGGTGTGATCGCGCCCGCCGAAGCGGCGGCCGATGTCGGGATAGGAGCGGGTGGTGTTCTGCTTGCACAGATACATGGCGATCTGGCGCGGGCGGGCCACGGAGCGCGTACGACGCTCGCTGAGCAGATCGGCCTGTTTCAGGTTGAAGTGGTCGGCGACCGTCTTCTGGATCTCGTCGACGGTGATGCGGCGCTCGGGCCCGCCGCGCAGGGCGGCGCCCAGCAGGACGGCGGCCTCGTCCACCGTGACGGCGGACAGGCGCGATCCGGCGGCGGCGGCCAGGGTGTTCACCGCGCCCTCCAACTCGCGCATCGAGCCGGGGGTGCGGTCGACCAGATGGGCCAGCACTTCGCAAGGCGCCTCGCCCTGGACGACGCCGAGGGCGGACAGGGCGGACAGGCGGTTGCGGGCCACGGCGATCTTCAGCTCGCGGTCGCCCGCCTCGACCGGGCAGGTCAGGCCGGCGGCGAGGTGGCTGCGCAGGCGCGGCTCGACTTCGGTCAGGGCCATCGGCGGGCGGTCGCCCGAGAAGACGACGCGCTTGCCGTCCTCGATCAGGGCGGTCAGCGTCGACAGCAGTTCTTCCTGGGTCGAGGCCTTGCCGCCGACGAACTGGACGTCGTCCAGCAGCAGCATGTCGGCCGAGCGCAGGCTTTCCTTGAAGGCGGCGGTCGAGCGGTCCTGCATCGCCTTGACGAACGTCGACAGGAAGCGCTCGGCGGTCAGATAGACCACCTTGGCCTCGGGCCGCAGGCGCTGCGCCTCCCAGGCGATGGCGTTCAGCAGGTGGGTCTTGCCGTAGCCATAGGGGCCGCAGAAGAAGACGGGGTTGAAGTGGCCGTCAGCCCAGCTGGCGACCTGGCGGGCGATCGCCAGGGCGAAGGCGTTGCCCTGCCCCTCCACGAAACTGTCGAAGGTCAGCCGCTCCTGCAGGCCGGCGGCGCGCACCGCGCGGGCGCCGTCGGCGACGGGGGCCACGGTCGGGGCGGCCATGCCCGGAGACGAAAGCGCGGCCAGACGGGGTGTGGCGTCGACGACATTGCCGCCGGCGGCGCGGGCGGCGGCCGGCGGGGCCGAGCCCACTTCGGCGCGGCAGCGCACGTCGAGGCGGCGGCTCAGGCCGTCGAGGCCCAGCCACAGCTCGTTCATGCGACGCAGCGCATTCTTGCGCACCCAGTCGCGGGCGTAGGCGGTGGGGGTGACCAGGATCAGTTGGCCCGAGGCGTCCATACGGACCGCCGACGGCGCGACATAGGAGTTGAAGGGGCCGTCGCCGATCTCGGCCCGCAGGCGCACCGAAGCCTCGCTCCAGATGCGGTCCAGATCCGTCAGACCCGACCTGCCCGCCCCATTCGCCATCGCCGTCGCGCCCCCAACCATCGTTTCAGCCACCCGCTGCTTAGAACTCACCGTTTCCGCGCGCTTCAGGACGATGCGTCAGGGACGACTTCTCCTGTCCCGAAAAGCATGGCTTTTCGGGTGGGGCCGAACCTCTGGACAGACATCTCCCGCCGACGCGAAACTAAGGTCCCGCGCCGTCTTCATCCGTGTTGGGATGGAAGTGCGACAGAGCCCAAAACTTACGCGCGGACGGGGTGGGGTCAACGCTGATTCGATGGTCGATTCGCAGTTAAATTGTTTGACTCCGGCAAACGCCAATCCCGCTTGGGAATTTCAGCGTTCGGTCGCCGAGAATTACGGATTCCCCCGTAGGGAGAGTTGGCGCTGAAACGCAAAACGGCGAAGGAGCCTTCGCCCCTTCGCCGTTGTAAAATCTACATATTCCCATAACGAAACGGCGACAGCCGTTCCGAGACCGGGAAAGGTATCGCCGTTAGATCAGGCGGCGGAGAGCTTCTTCAGCTGGGCGGCCAGACGCGACACCTTGCGCGATCCGGTGTTCTTGTGGACCACGCCCTTGGAGACGGCGCGCATCAGTTCGGACTGGGCCTCGACAAAGGCCGTCTTGGCGGCGGCGGCGTCATTGCCGGCGATCGCTTCTTGGAACTTGCGCAGGTAGGTGCGGACGCGCGAGCGGCGCGCCTTGTTCACTTCGGTCCGCGCTTCGATCTTGCGGATCGCCTTGCGGGCGCCGGGGTTGTTGGCCATCGTCAAACCTTCGAACGGAAAACGCCGCGGAGCACACGTCCACGGCGCGGAAATCTCAAGAGGGCGGGCCTATAGCCGAAAGCCCCCGGCCGGTCAACGCGGAGTCTGCCACTACCGCATCGCGCGCATCCGCTCGCTAAGCCTTGCTCAACCAAGCCTGGCCAGGATGCGGCAGGATCGGGAGCCGCATGTTCAATTCGAGACCAGTCGTCGTCGCCGCGTTCGTTCTGGCGGCCCTGTTCGGCCAGTCGGCCTTCGCCCAGCCGCCGGGGCCGAAGCGCACGCCGCTGGAGCTGGCCCAGGCGGTCGAGCGGCGCGCCGGCGACACCGACTTCGCGGCGCTTGAGGCCTTCGGGCTCCAGGCCGAGCGACGCACGGACCGCGAGGGGCTGCAGCGGCTCTATCACGTCGCCTGGATCCTGCTGAACCAGGGCGAGTTCGAGCGGGCGGCCGCCTGGAACGACAAGCTGGCCCGCGCGGCCGTCGTTCAGGACGACCGCCGCTACGTCCAGATCGCGCGCCTGAACGAACTGGTGCTGCGTTACGACCAGGGCGAGACGGCGGCGGCTGAGGAGATGCGCCGGATCGCGGCGTCGGAGCAGGACTGGTTCGCCAAGGCGCACGCCGTACGCATCTGGGCCCTGGCGCTGATGGACCAGGACCGGATCGGCGAGGGGCTGAAGCAGCTGACGGACGCCGACGCCTTCATTCCCGACAATGCGCCCTACGCCGACATCGCTCGCGCCGGCCTTTGGGAGATGACCGGCATCGGCCTGATGAAGCTGAACGACATCGATGGGGCCACCGCCGCCTTCGGCCGCTTCGAGTTCGGTTTCGCCAAGTCGAACTATCCGCGGCCCGACTTTGACGCCGTCTACAATCTGGCGCGGCTGTCGACCCAACTTGGGGACGGCAAGCAGGCGCAGCGTCTATACGAGGTGCACCACCGCCTGACCCGGCGCGCCGGCCTGCCCAGTCTGGCCGTCTATGACGCCAATCTGTGCGCCATGGTGGCCGAGGCGCGCCAGGACCCGCGCGCGGTCCTGGCCTGCCTGGCGCCCTACGGCGAGGACCTGGGCGACGCCGCCTTCCTGGCGGCCCACCTGCTGCCCGCGCGCGCCATCGCCCGCGCCCAGAGCGGCCAGATCGCCGCCGCCCGCCGCGATCTGGCCCGGATCCGGGAACGCGCGGCCGACGGTCGCTTCCATGAGGAAGGCGCGTCCGAACTGCCCCACGTGCAGGCTGAGATCCTGTTCGCCGAAGGGCGGGCAGCGGAGGCCTATGAGAAGCTGCGCCGGCACGCCCATGAGGATCAGATCGCCGACGCGCGGCGCTTCAGCGGCGGCATCCGCCAGGTGACCGGCGACATGCAGCAGCAGCTGGCCGAACGCCGCGCCCAGCTGGAGACGGCGAAGGCCAACACCGCCCTGCAGCAGGATGTCATCGCCGCGCAGAAATGGGTGGTCGGCATCGCCGTCCTGTTCCTGCTGTCGGCGGGGGCGGCCCTTTTCTGGCTGTGGCGGCAGGCTGGACATCTGAGCGCGGCCCGGCGCCGCGCCGAAGCGGCCAACCGGTCGAAATCCGAGTTCCTGGCCAATATGAGCCACGAGATCCGCACGCCCCTGAACGGCGTGGTGGCCATGGCCGACGCCCTGTCGCGCGCCGGCCTCAGCCCTCGCGAGCACGAGATGGTCGAAGTGGTCCGCGCCTCCGGAAGCACGCTGGAGCGGCTGCTGTCCGACATCCTGGACACGGCCAAGATCGAGGCCGGGCAGATCGTCATCGAGCGGGCGCCGTTCGATCTGGCCGACACGGTGCGAGGCGCGGCGGCGCTGTATCGTCCCGGCGCCGAGGCCAAGGGCGTGGCCCTGCGCGTCCAGATTGAGCCGGACCTGGCGGTGGTCGAGGGCGACGTGGTGCGCCTGCGCCAGGTTCTGTCGAACCTGGTCTCCAATGCGCTCAAATTCACCGAAGTCGGCTCCGTGACGGTGAGAGCCGCCGGCGTCGGCGACGATCGCGTCCGCTTCACGGTGGAGGATACCGGCTGCGGCTTCGACACAGCGCAGAAGGAGCGCATCTTCGCCCGCTTTCAGCAGGCGGACGGCTCCATCACCCGCCGCTTCGGCGGCACGGGTCTGGGCCTGGCCATCTCGCGCGAACTCGTCGAGCTGATGGGCGGAAAACTTGACTGCGAGGCGACCCCCGACGAAGGCGCGCGCTTCTGGTTCGACCTGCCGCTGCCCTCCGCCCACTCCATCGAACCGATCGCCGAGCGGGCCCCTGGCGAACTTCTGGCCTTCCCCGCCCGCGTCTTGCTGGCCGACGATCATCCGGCCAACCGCAAGGTGATCGAGATCATGCTGGGCGGGGTGGACACCGAGCTGGCGACCGTCGAGGACGGCCAGGCCGCCGTGGCGGCCTTCGCCGACGGCGGCTTCGACCTCGTGCTGATGGACATGCAGATGCCGGTGATGGACGGGCTGAGCGCGACCGCCGCCATTCGGGCGATGGAGGCGACAGAGCGGCGGGCCCGCACGCCGATCATCATGCTGACGGCCAACGCCCTGCCCGAACATGTCGAGGCGGCGCGGGCGGCGGGCGCCGACGGCCATCTCTCGAAGCCGATCACGCTGGAGGCGCTGTTCGAAGGTGTCGCCCGAGCCATGGCGGCGGCGCAGATCGCCGAAGCCCAGAGGGCCGCGTGACGTGAACGATTCAAATGCGGTTTAACGGTCGTCGGGCCGGTTTCCGTCGCCGGATGACCAGTGAATTCCGATCACCGTTGGAAGCGAGCAACGCTTTCCATTCGTTCATGAATTTCGCCGCTTTCCGGCCACCTTTGCAAGGCTTCCAGAGCGCTGACGTTCGATCTTGAGGTCCCTCCCCGATGTCCTCTTCCGCCCTGCTGCTCCTCGCCCTTCTTCCCGCCGCCCAGGCCGTCCAGCCGCAGACGCCGCCGGAAGACGAGGAAGCCGTGGCCCTGCTGCCCGACATCGTGGTCACCGGCCAGCAGCGCGGCGTGGCCCTGGGCGGGCAGGAGCCGATCGTCTCCTATGACACCGCCCAGCTGCAGGCGTTCGGCGCCACCAACATCGGCGAACTGGTGACCCTGCTCGAGGCCCAGACACGCAGCGCGCGCGGCGGGTCGCCCGTCTTCCTGGTCAACGGCCGGCGCATCTCGGGTTTCCGGGAAATCCGCGGCATCCCGCCTGAGGCCATCGAACGCTTCGACGTCCTGCCCGAGGAAACGGCGCTGTCCTACGGCTACAGCGCCAACCAGCGGGTGGTGAACATCGTGCTGAAGGCCGATTTCCGTTCGCTGACCGCTTCGGTCAACGTCAGCCGTCCCGAACAGGGCGGCCGCACCACGACCCAGTCCGAGAACAACATCCTGAAGATCGCCGGCGCGGATCGCTGGTCGCTGGACATCGACGCCCAGACCAGCAACGCCCTGTTCGAGAGCGAGCGAAGCATCGACCGGACGGGCGCGGGCGCGCCGTACGACCGCATCGGCAATGTGACCGGCCTGGGGGACGGCGAGATCGATCCGGCTCTATCGGCCCTGGCCGGATCGACGGTGAACATCGCTGGGGCGCCGATGTCGGCGGCGACGGGCGCGCCGGCGCTGTCCGATTTCCTCTCCACGGCGGGGATCGCACGTACGGGCGACCTGAACGCCTACCGCACCCTGCTGCCGAGCCAGGACGAGCTGTCCATCTCCGGGACCTACAAGCACGATCTGAACGACAAGGTCGGCATGACCTTGAGTGGAAGCCTAGAGGATTCCAGCAGCCAGAGCTACCTGGGCCTGCCCGGCGTGGTCCTGACCCTGCCTTCGGGCAGCCCCTGGTCGCCCTTCAGCAACGACGTGCTGCTGTACCGCTACCTGGACCGGCCCGACGCCTTGACCCGGTCGACGGACACGCGCGAGGCCGAGCTGGGCGCCGTGTTCGACGGCTATCTGGGCGACTGGCGCTGGACGGCCACGGGCGAATACAGCCGCACCGAGAGCGAGACGGACACCGGACGCGGCCTGGACGCCGAGGCGCTGGAGGCCGGGGTGCTGGCGGGCGACGCCGGCTTGAACCCGTTCGGCGACATGGCTCCGTTCGTCGGCGGCGTGCGGCGCGACACGGCGCGGTCGATATCGCAGGAGGCCGAGGCCGAAGTGGTGCTGAACGGCACGCTGCGGGAACTTCCGGCGGGCGGAATCACCTCCACCTTCAAGGTCGGCGTCGAGCATCAGTCGCTGGACTCCGAAAGCACGCGCTCGGGGACCTTCATCGAGCGGTCGCAGTCGCGTGACGAGGGCAGCCTGCAGGCCAGCTTCGACGTGCCGATCGCCGACCGCGACAAGGGCGTGCTGCCCTTCATCGGCGACCTGTCGGCGAACCTGAACCTGCAGTACGACGAGCTGTCCGACTTCGGCGGGGTGCACGAGATCGGCGCCGGACTGAACTGGTCGCCCGTTGAACGGCTGTCGCTGTCCGCCAACTATTCGGACGAGGGCCAGGCCCCGTCGATCCAGCAGCTGAACGACCCGTTCGTCGCCACGCCGAACGTGCCGGTGTTCGACTTCGCCACCGGCCAGACGGTCGAGATCACCCAGATCACCGGAGGCGTGCCCGATCTGGACGCCGAACAGAGCCGCGTGCTGAAGCTGGGCGTCAACTGGCAGCCCTTCGCCGAGCGCGACCTGCGGCTGAACCTGGCCTACACCCGCACGGCGACGGACGACGAGATCTCCAGCTTCCCGGCCATCACCCCGGACCTGGAGGCGGCCTTGCCCGAGCGCTTCGTGCGCGACGAAGACGGAAACCTGGTTTCGATCGACGCCCGGCCGCTGAACTTCTCCCGCCGCGAGCAGCAGGACGTGCAGTGGGGCTTCAACTTCTCGCGGCCGTTCGGGAAGGCCACCCCTCAGGCGGAAGGCGGCTCGGACCGAGGACCGGGTCGGGGTTCGGGCGGGCCCGGCGGTCAGGTGCGCTTCGGCGGGGCCGGCGGACCGGGCGGCGGCGGGGGCCGGATGCGCGGATCGCGGGGCGCCGGCATGCAGCCCGGCCAGGGCATGTTCAACCTGTCCCTGACCCACACCTGGCGGGTGCAGGACGAGGTGGTGATCCGCGATGGGCTAGAGCCGCTCGACCTGTTGGACGGCGATTCCATCAGCGGCTCGGGCGGCCAGTCTCGCCACGAGGTGCAGCTGCAGGCCGGTCTGTTCAAGAACGGCTTCGGCGGCTTCCTGAATGCGAACTGGAAGGCCGGCACGACCGTCGAGGGCGACGCCCTGGGCTCGCCGGACCTGGACTTCTCGGACCGGACGACGGTGAACCTGTTCGCCTTCGCCGACCTGTCGCAACGCAAGTCGCTGGTCGAGCGCTTTCCCATCCTGCAGGGGGCGCGCATCGGTTTCGGGGTGCAGAACCTGTTCGACGACCAGACGTCGGTGACCTCCAGCGACGGCGCGACGCCGATCAATTACCAGGCCGACTATCTGGACCCGCAGGGCCGGGTGTTCCGCATCAACCTGCGCAAGATCCTGTTCTGATCAGCCGTTCTCGAACGACCGCCACCACTCGACGAACTTCGGCAGGCCCTCGGTCAGGGCGACCCTGGGCCTGTAGCCGGTCAGGGCGTTCAGCTTGGAGATGTCGGCGTAGGTGGCGGTGACGTCGCCGGGCTGCATCGGGCGCATGACCTTCCGAGCCTCGAGCCCCAGCGCTCCTTCCAGCGTGGAGATCATCTCCATCAGGCCGACCGGCTGGCTGTCGCCGATGTTGTAGACCTCGTGCGCGCCCTCGGCCGGCGGGTGGTCCAGCACGCCCAGCACACCGTCGACGATGTCGTCGATATAGGTGAAGTCGCGCGCCATGCGGCCTTCGCCATAGACCTCGATCGGTTCGCCCCGAACAATCTTCCGGGTGAAGCTGTAATAGGCCATGTCCGGCCGGCCCCAGGGGCCATAGACGGTGAAGAAGCGCAGGCCCGACTGGGGGAAACCATACAGCCGCGCATAGCTCTGGCTCAGCAGTTCGCACGAGCGCTTGGTGGCGGCGTACAGCGACACCGGGCTGACCGTCGGGTCGTCCTCACGGAATCCCTGCCCCTCCAGCGGCCGATCGCCATAGACCGAGCTGGACGAGGCGTAGACCAGGTGCCTGATCCCGGCGTGGCGGCATGCCTCCAGGATCGACAGGTGCCCGGCCAGGTTCGACCGCTCATAGGCGAAGGGGTTCTCGATCGAGTAGCGGACGCCTGCCTGGGCGGCCAGGTGCACCACGCGATCGGCGCCGCTGTCGGCGACCAGGGCGCGGATCGCCTCATGCTCGGCGATGTCGGCCTGCACCATGCGGAAACCCCCGCGCCCCTCCAGCCGGGCGGCGCGGGCCTCCTTCAGGCGCGGGTCGTAGTAGTCGTTGAAGACGTCGATCCCGACGACCGTCTCGCCGCGATCCAGCAGGCGCTCGGCGACGTGCATGCCGATGAAGCCGGCCGCGCCCGTGACGATGACCGGCTTCGTCATCTCAGCCGCGCCCGACGCCGGAGTATCTGAAGCCGCGCCGCTGCATGTCCTCGGGTCGGTAGATGTTGCGCAGGTCGACCAGCACCGGCTGGTTCATCAGCAGCTTGATCCGGTCCAGGTCCAGGGCGCGGAACTGGTCCCATTCGGTGACGATGACGGCCGCGTCGGCGCCCTGGACCGCGTCATAGGCGCTGTCCT
>JAEXZS010000014.1 GCA_023451375.1 Pseudomonadota bacterium | reverse complement strand
GTCTGCGGGCTGGTCGAAGGTCGCGATGGAGCGGGTCGGGCGGGCGCAGCCTGAGCGGGCGGAGCCTCACTCTCGGTCGCGGGCGCGGGGCGCGGCGCGATGGGCGCGACGGCGGACGGCGGGGCGCTGTTCAGGTCGCGGGTCAGGTCCTCGGCCGAGCGGGCCGGCGGCGCGGCGGACTGGCCGGACAGGAGGACGGCGGCGAGGGCGATCATCGACATGCGCAGACCTTGGCCCGCGCTTGCGGCCACGGCAAGGCGGGATCAGGCCTTGGGCAGATTGACCCAGAAGGTGGCGCCCTGGTCCGGCGCCGAGGTCACGCCGATACATCCGCCCTGCAGTTCCACAAGCCGCTTGGCCAGGGCCAGGCCGACGCCGTGCCCCTCGATCGTCGACCGCTCGAGGCCGAGGCGGTTGAAGGGCTCGAACAGCTGCGCCTGCTTCTGCGGCGTCAGTCCGGGGCCGAAGTCCGTGACCTCTATGCGCACCCAGTCGTCCAGCCGCGAGGCGCGCAGGATCACCCGCCCGCCGGAGCCGCCGTACTTCAGGGCGTTGGAGACCAGGTTGCCGAGCACTTGGGCCAGACGCTGGGAATCGGCGATGGCGATCAGGCCGTCGCCTTCGCAGACCAGTTCGATCGCCACCGTTCGGGCCTCGGGCCTCAGGACGGCGGAGCGGCGGATGTCCTCCAGCAGCCCGGGCACGTCGGTGGGCCGCAGCTCGACCTTCACCGCTCCGGATTCGGCGCGGGCGACGTCCAGCAGGTCATGGGCCAGGGCCTCGACCTGACGCGCGGTCTTGACCAGCATGTCGGCCATCTCCGCCTGCTGCGGCGTGACCGGGCCCAGGCCGCCGGTGGACCAAAGCTCGCCGATGCCGATCACGCCGGCCACGGGGCTCTTGATCTCATGGGCGACATTGGCGAGCAGGCGGGACTTGGCTTCCGACGCCTTCTCGGCCCGCAGCTGACCCAGCCGGGCGCGTTCGGCGAGGCGGTCGCGCTCCTCCAGCAGGGCGGAGACAATCATGACCGGGACAAAGGCCAGCAGGACCAGCAGCTGGGCGCGCAGCACCTGCTCGCTGGGCTCGAGGCCCTGCATATAAGGCCCCTGCCCCATCATGGCGCCGCCGATCGACAGGACCGAGACCACCAGCAGGCTGAAGCTCATGCCCGCGACGCCCAGGCGCACGGCGATGGCGAACAGCATGGGCGCGATGAAGATGCCCACCGGCAGACGCGCCACGAAGGCCAGATAGTAGATCGTGAACAGGCCGCCCAGCAGCACCGCGGCTTCCAACGCCCGGCGCGGACGGGCGAACCTCAGTAGGGTCGACCGGGTTAGCGACAGCCCCAGGCAGCCGATCAGGGCGATGCCCAGCGTGTGGCCGAACCACCAGGTCTGGGTCGCCTGCAGCACATCACCGCCGGCCACAAGGCCCGACGCCCAGGCCGACAGCACCGCCGACGGCAGCGGCGCGGCGGCGGCGCAGGCGAGGAACCGCAGGATGCCGCCCAGGCTCGAGACGTTCAGGGTCGGCGCGAACCGCCTCGCCAACAGCACGACGAGGACGATCTCCAGCATGTTGGTCGCGGTGAACCACACCGACACCAGCGGCGGATTGCCCGCGATCAGCTCGCCGACCAGGATGCTGATGGTCAGGACGCCGGCAAGGGAAAGGTCGTGGCGCGCACCGCGGCTGGTGCGCAGCCACACAGCTACGGCGACACCGCCCGCCGCCCACAATCCCACGATCAGGCCCGCGCTGCGCGCATAGCCGACGGCGGCCGCGACCAGGATGGTGATGGCGATGCCGGTGAACACCGGGATCATCGGATGGGCGAACACGTCGATCCGGCCGGTCTCCGGGGCGGAGACGGCGGCGTCCAGCGGACGCTTGGCGGACCTGACGGCGAGCGCTGGGCTCATGCTCATGCGGAACTCACAGAGAAACGTCGCCGACAGGATCGGTGATCTTCCCTAAGATTCCCCTGAGATCAGGAATTCAACGCAAGATTGAAGGCCTTGACCGCTTCGGCTGCACCTTTGTCGTAGCTCCAGACACCCGCGCTGACGGCGATGAAGTCCGCGCCGGCGCGGGCGACCTCGGCGGCGGTCTCGACGGTGATGCCGCCGATGGCGACGCAGGGAATCTCGATGCTCTCCTGCCAGCCGGTCAGCAGGTCCAGCGGCGGGCGATGGACCGTCTCCTTGGTGGCGGTGGGATAGAAGGCGCCGAAAGCCACATAGTCAGCCCCCGCCTCCGCCGCGCCCCAGGCCAGCTCCAGATCGTCGTGGCAGGTGACGCCGATCATGGCGTCCGGCCCCATGATCCGCCGCGCCTCGATCAATGAGGAGTCGGACTGGCCGATGTGCACGCCGTCGCAGCCGGTCTCCTTCGCCAGATCGGGACGATCGTTCAGGATCACCGCCACCTCGTGAGCGCGGGCGATCGGCGCCAGCCGGGCGACGGCGCGCCGGATCGTCTCATCGTCGGCCGGCTTCAACCGGATCTGCAGAGCGGCCACGTCTCCGGCGGACAGGGCGGCCTCCAGCATCGCGGCGAAGACCTCCAGGTCGGAGACCGCCGGCGGCGTGATCAGATACAGGCGGCACGGCGGCCGGTCGGGAATGCGAGGTTCGCGAGCCATGCCCCGCCGTGCGCCGACGGAACGGCCGCGTCAACGGTCAAGGCATGCGAACGACTTGCAATCGCCTTAACCCCGCTATAGAGAACCATTATCAGTCTCATCGATTGCGTGATCCCGTCGTGTACGTCTGCAACTGCAACGGTCTTCGCCAGCGTGATGTCGCCCAGGCCATCGAGGCCGGCGCCTGCCGCCCGCGCGACATCTTCGCCAGCCATCAGTGCCAGGCCCAGTGCGCCAAGTGCGTCTGCGAGATGCGCCAGATGATACAGGACAGTCGCGAAGCGTTCGCACTCGCAGCCGAGTAGTCATCGTCTCGGCGCGAGGCCGAAAATCACTCGCACTATCAATGTAGTGATAAAAACTCGCAAATAAACAACGGCGGTTTTACTGTGCTAAGGACCGCTTCGACAGACGGCGACCGGCCGTCGAACGAAGGACCGAGGCCATGAAGGGCGATCCCGCGATCATCCGCACCCTGAACGCGGTGCTGACCAACGAGCTGACGGCGGTCAACCAGTACTTCCTGCACGCCCGCATGTTCGAGAGCTGGGGCCTGAAGCACTTGGGCCAGGTCATCTACGACGAGTCGATCGGCGAGATGAAACACGCCGACATGCTGATCAAGCGCATCCTGTTCCTGGACGGCCTGCCCAACCTGCAGGACCTGCACAAGCTGTCGATCGGCGAGAACGCCATCGAATGCCTGGGCGCCGACCTGAAGCTGGAGCTGGGCAGCCGCGACACCACCAAGGCCGCCGTGACCCAGGCCGAAGAGGCCTGCGATTACGTCACCCGCGACCTGCTGATGCGCATCCTGGCCGATACGGAAGAGCACATCGACTTCCTGGAGACCCAGCACATCCTGATCGCGCAGCTGGGCGAGCAGAACTACCTGCAATCGGCCATGACCGAGATCGCCCCGGACAAGAGCGCGACCGGAAACTGACGGAACCGGGGTCCGCTTGCGCCATTAGCCTTTGCAGGACGTAAGGGCTGGAGCGGACCATGACCGACATCGACGACGCCATCGACGACGTGCGCGACGCGGCGACCGATTTTCTGAACAGCGAGGGTCGCAGCGCTGGGCATGTGGCGCTCGGCGTCGCCCTGACGGTGGGTTTCGCCCTGCTGGCCACCGGCATCGCCTCGGGCGCGCTGAGGCCGAAGCGGACGATGAAACACGTCCGCAACCGCGACCTGCCGGTGACGGAAAAGCCGCGCGGCGCCTTCAGCCTGGTGCTGCCGGCGGTGTTCTCGGCCACCACCCTGTCGGCTGTGCGGGTCTGGAACGCGCCGCCGCGCCGCGAGCGCACCGTCGCTATGGGCCTGTGGGCCGCCGCCCAGACCGTCAACGCCGTCTGGCTGGGCCTGCGCCCGTCGTCGCTGTGGCAGCAGGTGCTGGCGGCCATGTCATCGGCCGGCCTGGCCGCCGCCTTCGCCCACGAGGCGCGCAAGCTGGACGAGGGCGCGGGCAAGATGGCGGCGCCGCACGGCGCCGGCGTACGGGTCGGCAACTTCCTGCACCGCAAGGCTGAGGATGCCTCGCGCGAGCGCACGGTGCATTAGGCCCGCCTTGCCCTTTTCCGGGGCTTCCTCTAGGGATCGCGCCCTATTCGCCCCGCCGCCGAACCGGCCGCGCGGGCGCCACCCCATTCCCGATGTGACCCCATGAAGATCAACGGCAACACCATCAAGCCCGGCATGGTCCTGCAGCACAACGGCGGCCTTTGGGTCGTCACCAAGGCCAGCCACGTCAAGCCCGGCAAGGGCGGTGCCTTCGCCAACGTCGAGGCCAAGAATCTCGAGACGGGCAATAAGCTGAACGAACGCTTCCGCTCGGAAGACAAGGTCGAGCGCGTCACCCTGGAGCAGCGAGACTATTCGTACCTGTTCGACAATGGCGACAGCTTGGTCTTCATGAATGACGAGAACTACGAGCAGATCGAACTGCAGAAGGACTGGGTCGGCGACGAACGCATCCCCTATCTGCAGGAAGGCATGAAGGTGGTGATCGAGAGCCACGAGGACCGCCCCATCGGCCTGTCGCTGCCGGACCAGGTCACGCTGGAAGTCGTCGAGACCGAGCCGACCGTGAAGGGTCAGACCGCCTCGTCGTCCTACAAGCCCGCCATCGCCAACAACGGCGTCCGCATCATGATCCCGCCGTATATGTCGGCCGGTGAGAAGATCGTCGTCGACACCACCACCGGCGAATACGTCCGCCGCGCGGACTGACCGTTCAAGCGGCCCCTTCGGGGGCCGTTCCTTTCTGAACTTCTCCGCCTGTCCGGGCTCGACGCCTTTCAGGACCTGCGGACCAGGAGATTCCCCCATGGCCCTCGCCTCCGCCCTGCTTCAAGTCATGACCGACGCCGTCCGCAAGACGGGGCGTCCGATGATGCGCGACTTCGGCGAGGTGTCGCAGTTGCAGGTGTCGCGCAAGGGGCCCGGCGACTTCGTCACCGCCGCCGACCTGAAGGCCGAGGAGACGCTGTTCGAACTGCTGACCAAGGCGCGTCCCGGCTACGGCTTCCTGGGCGAGGAACGCGGCCTGGTCGAAGGCACGGACAAGTCGCACACCTGGATCGTCGATCCGATCGACGGCACCACCAACTTCATGCACGCCCTGCCCCACTTCGCCATCACCGTGGGGCTGGAGCGCCGTGCGCCGGACGGCTCGTCCGAGATCGTCGCCGGCGTCACCTACAATCCGGTGATGAACGAGATGTTCTGGGCCGAAAAGGGCAAGGGCTGCTATCTGAACGATCAGCGCATCCGCGTCTCGGGCCGCAAGGACCTGTCGGAAAGCCTGATCGCCACCGGCCTGCCCTTCATCGGCAAGACCGGCCACGCCCAGGCTATCAAGGACATCCACGCCGTGGGCCAGCGGGTCGCGGGCATCCGCCGCCTGGGCTCGGCCGCGCTGGACTTCGCCTGGGTCGCGGCGGGGCGGTACGACGCCTATTACGAACGCAATCTGAAGCCCTGGGACGTGGCGGCCGGCATCCTGTTCGTCACCGAGGCCGGCGGCACGGTGACCACGATCGAACAGGACGGCGATCCGAAGACCGGCTCGACCATCCTGGCCACCAACGCCGAACTGCATCCGCAGCTGCGCAAGGTGCTGCAGGGCGCGTAACCGTCACCGGCTTGTCGCGCCGGCGCCCTACCCACGGCGGATGATCCGCGCCATCGTGACCGCCCTGACCCTGCTCGCCGGAACGCCCGCCTTGTCCCAGTCCGGGGCTGAACCCCTGATCATCGCCCATCGCGGCACCTCCGGCGAACGGCCGGAGCACACGCGTTCGGCCTATATGCTCGCGATCGAACAGGGCGCGGACGTGATCGAGCCGGATCTGGTGCTGACCCGCGACGGCGTCTTCCTCAGCCGCCACGAGAACGAGATCGGCGGCACGACCGACGTGGCTGATCGACCGGAGTTCGCCGCCCGCCGCGCGACCAAGGTCATCGACGGCGTCGAGACCGTCGGCTGGTTCACCGAGGACTTCACCCTGGCCGAACTGAAGACACTGCGAGCCAGGGAGCGGCTGCCGCAGGTGCGGCCCGGCAATGTCGTCTTCGACGGCCGCGATCCGATCCTGACCTTCGACGAGGTGGTGGCCATTGCCCGCGAGGCCTCGGCGCGGACGGGCCGGACCATCGCCGTCGCGCCGGAACTGAAGCACCCGGCCTATTTCGCCTCGATCGGCCTGCCGATGGAGGATCGATTCGTCGCCGAGCTGGAGCGGCTGGGCCTGACGGGCGCGGACGCGCCAATCCTGATCCAGTGCTTCGAGGTCGGGTCGCTAGAGCGGCTGTCCAAGCGGATCGACACGCCGCTGGTGCAACTGCTCAACGGCTCAGGCGGTCCCGCGGACCGGCCGGGGCAAGTCTATGCCGACATGATCACGCCCGAGGGGCTGGCGGGGATCGCCGGCTACGCCGACTGGGTGGCGCCCGAGATGACCTTGGTGCTGCCGCGCGACGCTGACGGCCGATCGACGGCGCCCAGCGCGCTGGTTGCCGATGCCCATGCAGCGGGGCTGAAGGTCGTCGTGTGGACGGTGCGCGCTGAGAACGCCTTCCTGCCGGCGGAACACCGGCGCGGCGAGGATTTCGCCGCCCACGGCGACATGGCGGCCTATGTCCGTGCCCTCGCAGACGCCGGCGTGGATGCGGTGTTTAGCGATTTTCCGGGCTTGGCGCGCAAGGGGCTGCGCTAGGTCCCCCGGAACTGCAGCTCGGCGAGGCGGGCGTAGAGACCGCCCTTTTCAACCAGTTGGGCGTGCGTTCCCTCCTCGACCACCCGGCCGTCGTCCATGACGACGATGCGGTCGGCGCGCAGGACCGTGGCCAGGCGGTGGGCGATGACGATAGTGGTGCGCTCTTCCATCGCCTGATCCAGCGCCGCCTGCACCAGGCGCTCGCTTTCGGCGTCCAGGGCGCTGGTGGCCTCGTCCAGCAGGAGAATCGGCGCGTCGCGGACCAAGGCGCGGGCGATGGCCAGGCGCTGGCGCTGGCCGCCGGACAGGCTCTTGCCGCGTTCGCCCAGCGGCGTGTCGAAGCCCTCCGGCAGGGCGTCAACGAACTGAAGGGCCTGGGCCTTGTCGGCGACGGCGCGGGCTTCCTCGACCGTGGCGTCCTCGCGGCCGAAGCGGATGTTCTCCAGCGCCGAACCCGAGAACAGCGGCGTCTCCTGGGACACCCAGGCGAAACGGTCGCGCACGGCGACCGGATCGGCCTGTCGCACGTCCACGCCGTCCACCGAGACCAGGCCCGATTGCGGGTCGTAGAAGCGCAGCAGCAGGCGGAAGACAGTCGACTTGCCCGCGCCCGACGGACCGACCAGGGCGACGGTCTCGCCGGGGCGCACCGTCAGGCTAAAGCCCTTCAGAGCCGGCAAGTCCGGGCGGCCGGGATAGGCGAACTGCACGGCCGACATCGACACCTCGCCGCGCGGCGGGCTCGGCAAGGCCTGTGGATGGGCGGGCGCCGCGATGCCCGGCAGGGCGCGCATCAGTTCCTCGATCCGCTCCATGGCGCCGGCGGCCTTCTGCACGTCGCCCCAGCTTTCGCCCAGCGCGCCAACGGCGCCGGCGGTGAAGACCGACAGCAGCACGAACTGCAGCAGGGCGCCGGGCGACATGGCCCCCGAGACCACGTCCTGCGCGCCCAGCCACAGCACCAAGGTCACGCCGCCGAACATGACGACGATGATCATGGCGGTCATCAGGGCGCGGGCCTTCATGCGCTTCAGCGAAGCGTCGAAGGCGTCCTCGACCGCCGCGCCGAAGCGGCCGATGGCGCTTTCCTCGCGCCCGAAGGCCTGAACCGTCTCGATGGCGTCGACGCTCTCGCCGGCGAAGCCGACAGCGCCCGCGAACCGGTCCTGGGAGGCGACGGTCAGCTTGCGCACCTTGCGGCCGAACAGGAAGATCGGTCCCAGCAGGAAGGGCACGATCAGCAGCACCAGGCCCGTCAGCTTGGGGCTGACCACGAACAGCAGGGCCAGGCCGCCGATCAGGGTCAGGAAATTCCTCAGCGCGAAGGAGATGGAGGTCGTCATCAGGGTGTCGACCAGGGCGATGTCGGTGGTCAGCCGCGACAGCACCTCGCCCGTCCGCATCCGCGCGTAGAAGGACGGGTCCAGCGTCAGTATGCGGCCGAACAGGCCCTTGCGCAGATCGGCGATGGTCCGTTCGCCCGTGCGCGTGACGAAATAGTAGCGGGCCGCCGACGACGCGCCCAGGAACAGGGCGTTGGCGCCCAAGAGCAGGAACCAGTAGTCGAGGTTCCGTCCCCCGTCCTCGAAGCCGTGGTCGATGGCGCCGCGCGCCAGGGCGGTCAGCGACAGGGACGAGGCGGCGGCGGCGACCAGCCAGAAGAAGGCCGCCAGCGCATGGCCCTTGTGCCGCATGGCGTAGGGGATCAGCCGCGCCAGCGGGCGGATGTCGCGGCGGCGCGGGCGCTTGTCCCCCGCCTCGGACATCTGTTCGGCCAGCAGGGCGCCGGCGCCCGGGCGGCCTTCGGCTTCAGAACGGGCGGCGGCGGCGGAGAGGTCGGTCATTGCGCCCGCCTCTTGCCCCGGAACGCCCCCCGGTGTAAACGCCGCCGCTCATTCCCGCCGGAGTTCTGGCGGGTTTCTCATTTCATGCGCAGCGACGGTCGGCATCGTCATCGCGCCAGAGACCGGACGACGACCATGAAGGCGGATACGCACCCCGACTATCACTTCATCACCGTGGTGATGACCGACGGCACCTCGTACCAGACCCGTTCGACCTACGGTAAGGAAGGCGACACGCTGAACCTGGACATCGATCCGACGACGCACCCGGCCTGGACCGGCGGCAACGCCCACCTGATGGACCGCGGCGGCCGCGTTTCGCGCTTCAACAGCAAGTTCGCCGGCTTCATCAAGAAGTAAGCGGGTCCTGGCTGCGACACGTCGCAGCAATCAGGCCTTCAGAAGCGCCGGTCGAAGGACCGGCGCTTTTTGTTTGTCCGGAACGCCGATAACATGGCGGCGTTCGGGTTGTCAGGGCGCGGCCAAGCTGGCCGGGTCGGTTTAGAAGCGGACGGGTTATGAACAGACGGCAACTGGGCCTGGGCGTCGCGACGGCGACCATGGCTCTCGGCTCCACCGCGCGCGCGCAGCAGGTCTATATGCAGCGCACCCCGGAGGCGACCGCCTTCTACAACAGCTTCAACGACCAGATCGGCCGGTTGCCGCCGGACCAGCAACCGGACGTGCGGGCCTTCTATGAACTGAACGGCTGGCGTCCGGTGTGGACGCGGGAGCGCCTGCGCGACCTGAACGCCGTCGCCGCCCGCGCCGAGCGCCACGGCCTGTCGGCGAACGATCAGTTCGACTTCGTCGGCCTGGCCGCCGATCCCACGTCTTCCGACCTGCGCACCACGGCGGCGGCGCTGGCCTACGCGCGCGTCCTGGCCGAGGGCAAGGTCCGGCCCGAGACGGTCGAGGACCTGTGGGAGATGCAGAAGAATCGCGTGGACCTGCCGCGCGGCCTGCACGACGCCCTGGCCCGCCGCGCCCTGCTGGACTGGTACGAGGGGCTGGCGCCCACCGACATCGGCTACAGCAATCTGTCCGCCGGCTATGTCCGCTACAGCCGCCTGGCGAACGAAGGGGGTTGGCCCGCCTTCACGGCCGGGGCCACGATCGAGCCCGGCGCGAGCGATCGTCGCATCCCCGCCCTGATCGACCGGCTGGTGGCGGAAGGCGACCTGTCCGCGGCCGACGGCGCGCGATCGAAGGCGCAGGGCCTGGTCTATGGCCCGGAACTGGAGGCGGCGGTACGCGGCTTCCAGACCCGCCACGGTCTCGGTTCCGACGGCCGGATCGGGCCCGGAACGCAGCGCTCATTGGGTGCCTCGGCCCAGGATCGCGCGCGCCAGATCGCCCTGAACCTGGAACGCCGCCGCTGGCTGAAGCGTGACGTCGCGCCCGAGCGGATCGAGGTCAACACGGCCGCCGCCATCATGGTCTACTGGAAGGACGCCAAGCCGGTGCACTCCAACCGGGTGGTCGTCGGCACCAAGGACAATCAGACTCCCAGCCTGGAGAAGCCGTTCGCCTCGGTGGTCGCCAATCCCCCCTGGTATGTGCCGGCCGGCATCGCACGGCGTGAGATTCTGCCCAAGGGTCCCGGCTATCTGGCCGCCAACGACATGTATGTGTCGAACGGCACGGTCATCCAGCGGGCGGGACCGAAATCTGCGCTGGGCTATGTGAAGTTCGAGCTGCGCGACAGCTACGCCATCTTCCTGCACGACACGCCGTCCAAGGCGGCGTTCAACCTGTCCATGCGCCAGCGGAGCCACGGCTGCGTGCGGGTGCAGGGGGCGGTGGAGTTCGCCCGGCTGCTGCTGTCGCCCGATCCGATGAAGCTGGCCGAGTTCGATACGGCCCAGGACACGCGGGAGACGACCCGCGTCACCACCGGCCGCGAGATAAGCGTGCGGCTGCTGTATTGGACCGCCTTCGTGGACGGTCAGGGCCGCGTCGCTTTCCGCGAGGACGTGTACGAACGGGACGCCAAGCTGGCGCAGGCGCTCGGCATCGCGGTCAGCCTGCCCCGCGTGGTCGACGACGGCCACACCGACGAGAATGACGTAGGGCCGTAGGAAAAATCTCCCTCCCCTTCATGGGGAGGAAGCCTCTTTTATGATCAGCTCCGGAAGGCCGCTTCCAGCAGACCCATCTGGCTGAGCACCGGGTTCACGGGTGTCTCATCCTGGCCGTCCAGATACATGCGACGGTCCAGATACAGCGCCCGATCGAACAGCTTCTCGGATCGCACCAGATATTCCACCAACGCGATCGGCAGTTCGGCGTGGCTGGGCTCGGCCTCGATCTTGCGCTCGTTCAGGCGGTAGCGCGGCTCGCACGCGGCCTGAGGCGTCATGTCGCCCTCACGCACCGCCCGCTGGACCAGCAACCAGGAGGCGATCTGCATCAGGCGAGTGGTCAGCTTCATGCTTTCGGCCGCGTAGGCCAGGGCCGCAGAGCGCGACAGGATGCGCGATTCGCGGCGCCCTTCCCCGTCCAGATAGGCGGCGGTCTCCTCGACCAGTTCCATGCCTTCGCGGAAGGTGCGATCGAACAGTTCCGACCGGGCGAAATCCTGCACCGTCCGGGCGCGGTCGGGGCCGGACGCCGGCCCGGCAAGGGAATCGTCGCCCACGGTCAACTCAGACATTCTCATCAGGAATACGCACGCCTGTCCTGCAATCGGCCCGGGGCCGGAACTCCGTATCCGGAGTGCAATGGTCATGCCACGAAGGCGCGCCCGTCGTCACGAGCGGAAGCTGAAAAGCGCGTCGGCCGCGTTCTTCTTGGAACGCTTGGCCTCGATCGCGGCGCGGGCGCGGACAATCTCGTGCTCCAGCGCGGCGATCCGCTCTTCCAGATCGTCGATCGCATAGGGATCGAGATCCTCGCGGCCGAGAGCGGTCAGCGCCTCGCCCCGACGGGGCCGCGGATCAAGGTCCTCGAACATGGTCGACTCCTCGCGTCGTTCGGACGACGGACCGTATCACAAAGCCCGCTGTACACGAACAACTCGGCGGCGCGCCATGACAGCGCGCCGCCGTGAGGATCACCAGCGCCGCGCGGGACGCAGCGACGAGATGCGGTCGTTGAGGCCGCTGGACGCCAGATTGCGTTCGTCTCCGTTCACGACGCGGCACGACCCCCTGAAGTAGGCGTCAGTGCAGACTTCCCATCGGCCGCGCAGGCGCATGGAGCTGATGCGGTCGTTCATGCCGGTGCGGTCCAAGTTCGACACTTCGCCGTTGAAGGTCATCGACCGGCCGCGATAGTTCGAATCCTCATAGACAGTGATGGAGGTGCGGCCGCCGCCCCAGCCGTCGTCCGGGCGATCCGGACGACCGGGACGGTCGGGATAGCCGGGATAACCGGGTCGGCTGTCCTCATAGGAACCCCGGAAATTACCGCACACAAGCAGGCCGTCGCGATTGCGGATCTCGTCGTTCGTGCAACTCGCCAGTTCGATGGACGTCCCGCGCAACTGACCGCGCATGTCGCGGCAGTCGGCGTAAAGGCGCCCACGGTTCACATAGGCGCCTGAGCAACTGCGAGCATAGTCGCCGCGCGGCGCCACGCGCTGCTGAACGTCCGTTGCATATCCCTGAGGGGCCATCATCGCGGCGGCCATGGCCGCGCCGAGCAGAATCGACATGGGTTGGTTCCTCCTCTCCCGAACGTCTCAAGTCTCAATAACGGCGAAGGTTGCACGCAGCGGATGAACCTGTGCTGTACGTCATTGTGGGGCGACGTTTTCTTTTCAGGCGAATAGGCCTATATCGAAACCATAAGCGCCCGGTCGAAAGGCCGGGCGCCGTCGTATCCAACGCCCGCCAGTATCCCTTTGGCGCGCCAGAAAGAACCGGGATCAAACCCATGAGCGACATCCTGATGCCGAAGGCCACCGCGGTCTGGCTGGTCGACAACACCTCCCTCAGCTTCGAGCAGATCGCCGACTTCTGCGGCCTGCATCCGCTGGAAGTGCGCGGCATCGCCGACGGCGATGTGGCCCGCGACATCCGCGGCGTCGATCCCGTCACCGGCGGCCAGCTGACGCGCGAGGAGCTGGACAAGGCGCAGGCCGATTCCAACTATCGCATGAAGGCCATCGTCAGCCGCCATGCCGAACTGCTGAAGTCAGCCAAGCCGGCGCCGAAATATACGCCGGTCTCGCGCCGCCAGGACCGTCCGGACGCCATCGCCTGGTTCGTCCGCAACCACCCGGAAGTCACCGACGCCCAGATCGCCAAGCTGCTGGGCACGACCAAGTCGACGATCGAGAGCGTACGCAACCGCACCCACTGGAACAGCGCCAACATCAAGCCGGTCGATCCGGTGACGCTGGGCCTGGTCGGCCAGCTGGCGCTGGACGAGGTGGTGCGCAAGGCTGCCGACAAGAAGGCCAAGGACGACGCCAAGAACGGCGGCGCCAGCATCCTGCCGGTGGCCGAGGAGATCGAGCCCGAATTCGTGCCTGAGGAGCGCGAGGTTCGTGGGGCCGAACCCACGGCGGATTCGGTGTTCGGCACGAAGGACTGACCTCGCTGAGGCGAAATGAAAAACGGCCCCGGAGAGTCTTCTCCGGGGCCGTCGTCGTTTTCGGGAGGTGGGGAGCCGCTAGTGGATCCGCGCCTCCAGACTGGTGATCTCTTCCTTCAGCCTGAGCTTCTTCTGCTTCAACTCCCTGACCTGCAGCGTGTCCACGGACGGCCGGGTCATCTCCTTCTGGATCACTTCGTCCAGGGTGCGATGACGATTACCCAGTTCGCGAATACGAGCCTCGATGGTCATGGCTTGCGCCTCCGTTGGTTAGGGACCAGTAGAGTGAGCGCCCGGTTCGGCAGGCTGTGGAATCACATTCCGGTGACAGCCGGCCGCGCCGGACACCAGGGAGGCTGGCCCCTAAAATGGTCGATGATGTGAACGGAGCCGTACGAAATCCCCCCGCCCGCATGGTGGTCGGAATTTCAGGGGCTTCCGGAGCGATCTACGGCGCGCGGGTGCTGGACGCGCTGACCGACCTGGGCGTCGAGAGCCATTTGGTGGTCACCCGCGCCGCCCTGCTCACATTGTCGCAGGAGACCGATCTGTCCGCCGACGCCCTGTCGGCCAAGGCGACCGTGACGCACAAGCAGGCCGATGTCGGGGCGACCATCGCCTCCGGCTCCTTCCGCACCCTGGGCATGATCGTGGCCCCCTGTTCGGTGAAGACGATGAGCGAGATCGCCACCGGCGTGACCTCGTCGCTGCTGACCCGCGCCGCCGATGTCACCCTGAAGGAACGCCGCCCGCTGGTGCTGATGGTGCGCGAGACGCCGCTGCACCTGGGGCATCTGCGGACCATGACGGCGCTGGCCGAGATGGGCGCCGTGATCGCCCCGCCCCTGCCCGCCCTCTATGCGAAGCCGGGCTCCATCATGGAGATGGTCGATCAGTCGGTCGGGCGGGCGCTGGATCTGTTCGGCCTGGACTGGAGCGCGGTGCGCCGGTGGGACGGGCTGAAGTCATGAGCCTGTGGGACTGGGCGGTCGCCGCCTATGGCGCGCCGGGCGTGGCCGACGCCTGCCTGGCCCTGCAGGATCATCACGAGCAGAACGTGCCGCTGCTGCTGTGGTCGGCCTGGGTCGCCGAGACCGGACGGCGGCCGGACGAGGAGACGATCGAGGCGGCCTGCGACACCGCGCGCACCTGGGACGGGGTGGTGACCGCGCCGTTGCGCGCCGTCCGCCGCACGCTGAAGGCGCCGGTGCCCGACATCGACGATGGCCCGCGCGAGGCGATGCGTGCGCGGATCAAGGCGATCGAACTCGAGGCCGAAAAGCACCTGCTGGAGGCGCTGGAGGCGCTGGCGCCCACACCCGGCGGTCCGAAGCGCGCGGCCATCGACGGCCTCGTCGCGACGGCGCGCGTCTGGTCGTCGATCACGCCGCGCCCGGCGCTGATCCGGCTAGCCGAAACCCTTCCGGCGTGAATTGCGCTGGCGTATAAGCCTTCCGGGGATTCTGGCATGAACGACGACGTTCCGGAAATCAGCGAGGAAGAGGCGGCGCTGCACGCACGCGTCAAACTGCTGCGCCAGGAGCACGCCGACCTGGACGCCTCCATCGAAGCCCTGGGCGAGGCGGCCGTGCCGGACCAGCTGATGATCGCCCGGCTAAAGCGCAAGAAGCTGCAGTTGAAAGACGAGATCGTGAAGATCGAAGCCCGGATCCTGCCCGACATCATCGCCTGAGACGGCGAAGCGGGGCGGTTCCGACCCTGCGACCATCCGCCGCCCGACGAAGGTCCAAAAGTCGCCCCAGGCGGCCTGCATAAGCCCGGCAACCCATTGGACGCCCGTGTGTTCTCGCGCCGCCGCGTCCCCTCCCCGCGCCCCTTTTTCGCGCCGATGTTTCCGGAGACGCCGCCGAATGCGACGCCTGCTCTCGTCCGCCCCTGTGTCACGGGCGAAATCCATCCTGATCCACTCGGGCCAGACGGCCGCCTTCGCCGCCGTGGCCGTTCTGGCCGCCGCCGCCGCGCCGAACGCCGCCCTTGAAGCCGCCATGGAAAAGGCCCCCGCCGCCAAGGCCGCCCCCGTCTCGCCGCCGGTGAAGGCCGAGGTCGAGGACGCCGGTCCCGTCACCCGCCAGATCGCCTTCGCGGCGCCGGTGAAGGGCTATGCGATCAACTCCCCCTTTGGCCTGCGCAAGCTGGCGATCGAGGCGCGGGCCCGCGCCCACAAGGGCGTCGATATCGCCGCGCCCAAGGGCACGGGCGTCTTCACGGCGGCCGAGGGCGAAGTCGTCCGTACCGGCTATGAGGCCGGCGGCTACGGCAACTTCATCGAGGTGCGCCATCCGAACGGCATGAGCACCGTCTACGGCCATCTCAGCCGCATCGACGTGGCGCGCGGTTCGGCGGTCGCCCAGGGACAGCGGATCGGTCTGGTCGGCTCGACCGGCTACTCCACCGGCCCGCACCTGCATTTCGAGGTCCGCCGCAACGGCGCCCAGGTCAATCCGACCAAAGTGATGGGCCGCAGCTTCGCCGTGGTGGTGAAGGCGAAGGGCTAAGGCTTCAGGCTTCCGCCGGCTCGACGGACCAACCGGTGTCATTCGGACGCAGCCGCAGCGCTCCGGTTGCCGCCACGGTGACCGAACCAACGACCGCCCCGTAACGCAGCCGGGCCTCCTGCCCCGGCGGGCCGCGCAGGATCGCGTGATCCAGACGCCTGTCCTTCCACACCACGTCGAGGTCAAAGCCGCCGCGCGCCCGCACGCCCTTCAGCCAGCCGTCGGGCCAGGCGCTGGGCAGGGCCGGCAGCAGTTCGATCTCGCCGGGGCGGGACTGGATGATCATCTCGGCCATGCCGTTGGTTCCGCCGAAATTGCCGTCGATCTGGAACGGCGGATGGGCGTCGAACAGGTTGGGATAGGTCCGCTCGGGCCCCAGCAGCAGCTTCAGCACCTCGTGCGCGCGGTCGCCGTCGTTCAGCCGGGTCCACAGATTGATGCGCCAGCCGATGGCCCAGCCGGTCGACAGGTCGCCGCGCAGTTCCAGCGACCGCTTCGCCGCGCGCGCCAGGTCGGGCGTGTCGCGCGTCGAAATCTGCCAGCTGGGGAACAGGCCATAGAGGTGGGAGACGTGGCGGTGCTGCGGTTCGGGCGCCTCCATGTCCCAGTCCTGCAGCCATTCCTGCAACTGACCCGCCTTGCCGATGCGGTCGGCGGGCAGCCGCTCCCTCGCCGCCAGCACCTGGCGGCGGAAGGCGGCGTCCTTGCGCAGGATGGTCGAGGCCTCGGCTACATGGGCGAACAGGTCGCGCAGAATCTGGCTGTCCATCGCCGGTCCGGCGCAGACCGAGGCGCCGAACGGATGCAGGTTCTCGGGCGACAGCGACGGACAGGTGACCAGGCCCGACCCGTCCGGATGCTCGACCAGTGTGTCTAGGAAGAACTCGGCCGCGCCCTTCATGATCGGATAGACCTCGGCCAGATAGGCCTTGTCGCGCCCGTAGTCGTAGTGGTCCCACAGGTGCTCGCACAGCCAGGCCCCGCCCATGGGCCACAGGCCGAAGCGCGCCCCGTCGATCGGCGCCGTGGCCCGCCACAGGTCGGTGTTGTGGTGGCACACCCAGCCCCGCGCGCCGTAGTTGACCCGCGCCGTCGTCGCCCCCGTCTCGGCCATCTGGCGCACCATGGCGATCAGCGGCTCGACGCACTCCTGCATCGCCAGCGGCTCGGCCGGCCAGTAGTTCATCTCGGTGTTGATGTTGATCGTGTACTTCGAGCCCCAGGGCGGGCTCAGCTTGTCGTTCCACAGCCCCTGCAGATTGGCGGGCTGACTGCCCGGCCGTGAGCACGACAGCAGCCGGTAGCGGCCGTACTGGAAGTACAGCGCCGCCAGGGCCGGGTCGTCTGTCGTCTGCGACTTGGACACGCGCTGGTCCGTCGGCTGCGACGCGGCCTCGGTGGCGCCGACGGCGAAATCGACACGCCGGAACAGCGGCTGATAGTCGGCCAGGTGACGCGCCTTCAGCGCCTCGAAGTCGGGTTGGACCTTGGCCAGGACCGCAAGGTTCCGGGCGCGGGGATCGCCGCTGACGTCCTTGGGCCCGACGTAGCTGGTGGCCATGGAGATCAGCAGCAGGGCTTCGTCGGCGCCGTCGATGCGCAGGGCGTCGTCGTCGATGCGACGCACGCCGCCCTTCGTCACGATCCGGACCCGGGTCTCGAACGTCAGACCCGAGGGAATGTCGTGCTGGCCGGTGTTGCGGCCCGTCAGGACCAGGTCGTCGCCGTCGATCGCGGCTGTCGCGGCCTGGGGCGTCTCGAACGCCGCCTCGAAGGTCAGGGCGCCGGGACGGTCGGCGGACAGCCGCACCACGATTACGTCGTCAGGGGCGGAGGCGAACAGTTCGCGCTGGAAGGTGACGCCGTCGCGGGTGAAGGTCGTGCGCGCGACGGCCTGGTCCAGGTCCAGCTCCCGCCGATAGCCGGTCGAGGCCGACGACACGCCGAAGGTCAGCATCAGGTCGCCGATGGTCTGGTAGGACATCTGGCGGATCGGCCGCGCCATCATGCCCGCCTGGGCCAGGTTTTGCGCCTCCAGATAGCGTCCGGCGAAGACCAGCCGCCGCACCTCCGCCAGAGTCTCGCGCGCGCCGGGGTCCGAGGGGTCATAGGGCGAGCCGGCCCATAGCGTGTCCTCGTTCAGTTGCAGCCGCTCGCGGGCGACGCCGCCGAAGATCATCGCCCCAAGCCGACCGTTGCCGATCGGCAGGGCCTGGGTCCACTCCTCCGCCGGCGCGCGATACCAGAGTTTCGGTTCGGCCTGATCGCCCGTTCGGGGCAGACGCGTGACCGCCTGCGCCCGCACCTGAAGGGGAACGAGCGCCACCGCCGCCAGCGCGGCCGATCCAAGCAGCAGGCCTCTGCGCGAGGTCGCGGGGTGCGGGCGATCCATGTTTCCTCCGAACGGCCATCCGTTTCTGTTAGCGCTATCACAGGGGCAGGACGGCCCACCGTCAAGCCTTCGTTCGCGCGCAGGCGCCGCAATGCGCGGGTGCAAATTGTCGCTGGCTTCCGATCTCCGGCGCTTGCTAGGCTCGCGTAAAGCATGGGAGGCGGCATGACGGCGGCGTTGACGCTGGACGGGGTGAGCAAGCGATACGGATCGTTCGAGGCCGTGCGCGATCTCAGCTTCCAGGTGCCCAAGGGTTCGATCTGCGGCTTCCTGGGACCGAACGGGGCGGGCAAGACCTCGACCCTGCGGATGATCCTGGGCCTGCAGCCTGCCACCTCCGGCCGGATCGACATTCTGGGCGCGGCCGACGGGCGCGAGGTGCGCGACCGGATCGGCTTCCTGCCGGAGGAGCGCGGCCTCTATCGCAAGATGACTCCGGTCGAGGCCATCGCCTTTTTCGGCTCGCTGAAGGGACTGCCCGCGCACGAGGGGCGCAAGCGCGCCGTCGCCCTGCTGGAGCAGCAAGGTCTGGGCGCCTCGCAGAAGAAGAAGATGAAGGACCTGTCCAAGGGCATGGCGCAGAAGGTCCAGTTGCTGGCCTCGGTGGTGCACAAGCCCGAGTTCGTAATCCTGGACGAGCCGTTCTCGGGTCTCGACCCGATGAACCAGCAGGGGCTGGAGTCGATGATCCGGGGCCTGGCGGCGGACGGGGCGACGGTCCTGTTCTCGACCCATGTGATGCAGCACGCCGAGCGGCTGTGCGACAAGGTCGTGCTGCTGGCGCGGGGCCGCAAGGCGTTTGAGGGCACCGTCGAGGCGGCCAAGTCGACCTCGCCGCGCTTCCTGGAGCTGGAAGGCGCCATCGCGCCCGAGGCGGTCGGCGCCCTGCCCGGCGTGACCGGCGTGGAAGTCCTTGGGGACCACGGCGAAACGCGGCGGCTGAAGGCTGGACTGGCGGGCGGCGCCGGCGGGCAGGAGGCGCTGAAGGCGGCCTTCCTGGGCGGCCTGGACGTGCGCGGCTTCGCCCTGAAGGAGCCGACCCTGCACGACGCCTTCATCGGCCTGACCGGCGACAACCCCGACCAGCCACAGGCAGAGAGCCCGGAGGCGGCCCGATGAATCGCACCCTGCTGATCGCGCGACGGGAATATGTCGCCTACGCCAAGACCGTGGGCTTCTGGCTGTCGCTGCTGGCTTTTCCGCTGTTCGCCGTGCTGGGCAGCGCCATTCCGCTGCTGATCCGCTCGTCTGAGCCGGTGCGCGTGGTGACGGTGATCGAACAGGGGCCGGACGCCTCGGGTCTCGCCGCCGCCGTCCGCGCCGCCCTCCAGGCCGAGGTCGACGAACAGCGGACGCGCATCACCGAGGCGACAGAGAAGGACAAGGCCGGCGGCCGGGCCCTGGCGGCCCTCGCCGCGCCGAAGATGCGCATCGTCGCCCCGCCGCCCACCATCGCCGACAATCCGCCCGGCCCCGCCCGCGACGCCGCGATCGCCGAGGCGCTGGACAAGAAGGCGCCGGACGACCGACGGCTGGACGCCGTCGTCTTCTTGGAGCGCCGGGACGGCAAGCCGACGGCCCAGGTCTGGACTGGCCGCGCCAATGACGACAACGTCGCCGACTTCGTGCGCGACGCCCTGCGGGATTCCTATCGCGACGACACCCTGGGCGCCGCCGGGGTGCCGCCCGCCGTGATCGATGACGTGGACGCCTTCCGGCCCGAGGTGACGGCCTTCTCGCCCAATGCGGCCAGCGGCGGCGAGGTGTCGTTGCGCGACCGGCTGCCGTCCTTCATCGGCCTGGCGACGGGCTTCATCCTGTGGTCGCTGATCCTGACCGGCGCCTCCATCCTGCTGAACAGCGTGATGGAGGAGAAGTCGAACCGCATCCTGGAGATCCTGCTGTCCTCGGCCTCCTCGACCGAGATCCTGACCGGCAAGGTGCTGGGCGTGGCCTTGCTGACGCTCACGGTGCTGGCGGTCTGGGGCGGCATCGGCGCCTTCAGCCTGCTGTCGGCCGCGCCGGACGTGGCGATGGACGTCGGCCAGGCGCTGCTGCGCGACGGCATGATCTTCTACTTCATCGCCTATATGATCGGCGGCTATCTGATGTACGCGGTGCTGTTCGCCGCCATCGGCGCTTTCTGCGAGACGCCGCGCGACGCCCAGACGCTGATGGGGCCGATCATGATGGTGCTGGTGGTGCCGATCCTGGTCATGCAGATGGCCCTGCGCACGCCCGACGCCGTGGTGGTCAAGGTGCTGTCGTGGATCCCCTTCTTCACGCCCTTCCTGATGAGCGCCCGCGCGCCGGCCAATCCGCCGCTGATCGAGATCGTCCTGACCCTGGTCGGCATGTTCGCCACCGCCGCCCTGATGGTGTGGATCGCCGGCCGGGCGTTCCGGGCGGGCGCCCTGTCGGACGTGAAGCTGAGCTGGAAGAGCTTCGGCCGGGCGATCACGCGGCGGGCCTGAGCGGCGGCCAGAACCCCTCCACCGCTTCGCGGTCCCCCTCCCCACTGACGTGGGGAGGAGACACCAACGTCTCCTCCCTATCGCCTCGGCGATGGGGAGGTGGCGCGGCGCGCAGCGCCGTGACGGAGGGGCTCTTTTCCCCATCGACAAAGAAAAAGGCCGCCCCATCGGAGCGGCCTTTTCATTCAGCTTTCGCCTGAACCTTAGCGCGCGCGCGGCTTCGGCGCGGGCAGCAGGCCCTCGCGCTGAGCGCGCTTGCGGGCCAGCTTGCGGGCGCGACGGACGGCTTCCGCCTTTTGGCGAGCGCGCTTTTCCGACGGCTTTTCGTAGTGCACGTGGCGCTTCATTTCACGGAAGCTGCCTTCGCGCTGCATCTTCTTCTTCAGGGCTTTGAGCGCCTGATCGACGTTGTTGTCGCGGACGAAAATCTGAACCAGGGGTATCTCTCCTTTGGCCGCCCGCCGCGTCCTTTCGAAGGGAGACGGGCAGACAAATAAAATCCTCTTCCGAAAGCAGGGCTCTCGGATGAAGGCGCGCTGATACACGAGCCGCCCTGCCCTGTCCAGCCGATCGCGCGCATTGTGAAGGCTCGAAAGCCGGGCGCGGGAGGCGTATGCTGAGGCCATGACAGAGACGACCGACTGGGCCGAACGGACCGAACAGACCGTGCTGGATGCGGCCATCGCCCGCGCGCCGGCGCTGGGCTGGAACGCCCGGCTGGTGCGCGAAGCGTGCGAGGCCTGCGGCCTGTCGCTGGGTGATGAAGAACTGCTGCTGCCCAACGGCGCGCGCGACCTGGCGGCTCTGCTGTCGCGGCGTCACGACGCTCGCGCGCTGGAGGCCTTGGGCGCGATCGACGCCAAGTCGCTGAAGATTCGCGAGAGAATCGCTCGCGCCGTGTCCGAACGGATGGAGGCCGGCGCCGCGGACCTGGAGGCCACACGCCGCTGCGCCGCCTTCCTGGCTTTGCCGACCAGCGCCGACCTGGCGCTGAAGCTGGCGTGGGAGACGGCCGACCATCTGTGGCGCTGGGCCGGCGATGAGGCGACCGACTGGAACCACTATTCCAAGCGCACGATCCTGTCCGGCATCCTGATCCCCGCCCTGACCATGCGCTGGTTCGACGGGCGCGAGGCGGCGGAGGCGTTCGTGGCCCGCCGCATCGAAAACATCATGGCCTTCGAGAAGTGGAAGGCCGGCAAGGACTTCGACGCACCGTTCCGCAAGGTGACGGATGCGCTGAGCCGGATGCGGTACGGGGCGCGGGCCTAGGCCGACCCCACCACCCGGTTCACATGCGCCATCTTGCGGCCCGGGCGGGCCTCGGCCTTGCCGTAGAGGTGCAGGCGTTCGTCCGCCTTCCCGGCCAACGCGCGCCACGCCTCGACCTCGTCGCCGAGCAGATTGGTCATCTCGATCCGGGCGTGGGCCGCCGTCGGACCCAGCGGCCAGCCGGCGACGGCGCGGATATGCTGCTCGAACTGATCGCAGCTGCAGCCGTCCTGGGTCCAGTGGCCGGTGTTGTGGACGCGCGGGGCGATCTCGTTGACCAGCAGGACGCCGTCCCCCAGATCGAACAGCTCGACGCCGATGACGCCGATGTAGTCCAACCCGTCCAGGATCGCCTCGGCGATGGCGCGGGCGCGGACCTGGGTGGTCTCGTCCACCGTGGCGGGCGCCAAAGTGGTGCGCAGGACGCCACCCTCATGCCGGTTCTCGCCCAGCGGATAGACCGCCATGTGGCCGTCCCAGTCGCGCGCGGCGATCACCGACAGCTCGCGCACGAAGGTCGCCTTGGCCTCCAGGATGGCCGGGCGACAGCCCAGGCTCTCCAGTGCGGCGGGCGCGTCCTCGATGGCGTGGATCCAGACCTGGCCCTTGCCATCGTAGCCCTCGCGCCGGGTCTTCAGCAGGGCCGGAACGCCCAGCGTGGTCAGGCCGACGACCAGATCGTCCAGCGTATCGACGACCGCGAACTCCACCGTCGGGGCGCCGACGGCGTTCAGGAAGGTCTTCTCGTCCACCCGATCCTGCGACACGCGCAGGGCCGTCGGTCCCGGCGCGACCAGGGCCCCGGCCTCGGCCAGGCGCTCGATCGAGGCGGCGGGCACGTTTTCGAACTCGAAGGTGACCACGTCGGCCGCGCGGCCCAGCGCCGTCAGGGCCTCGGGATCGTCGTAGGCGGCGACGATCTGGCCGGCGGAGACGCGGCCGGCCGGACTGTCGGCCTCGGGATCCAGGATCACCACGTCGAAGCCGAGGCGCGAGGCGGCCTGGCTGAGCATCCGGCCCAGTTGGCCTCCGCCCAGGATGCCGATGGTCGAACCGGGGGGAAGCGGCAGATCGGGCACTCAGTCCTCGACGGTTTCGGCGATGGAATCGGTCTGGGCGACGCGGAAGGCGGCCAGGCGTCCGGCCAGGGCCTCGTCCGACAGGGCCAGTATCTGCGCCGCCAGTATGCCGGCGTTGGCGGCGCCCGCCTCGCCGATGGCCAGGGTGGCGACCGGTATGCCGGCGGGCATCTGGACGATCGACAACAGGCTGTCCATGCCCTTCAGCGCCTTGGACTGGACCGGCACGCCCAGCACCGGCAGTTCGGTCATGGAGGCGGCCATGCCCGGCAGGTGGGCCGCGCCCCCCGCCCCGGCGATGATGACCTTGAATCCCTCGGCCCTGGCGCCGGTCGCGAACTCGACCAGCCGCTGAGGCGTGCGGTGCGCGCTGACGACCCGGGCCTCCCAGGCCACGCCCAGCTGATCCAGCCTGTCGGCGGCGCACTTCATCGTCGGCCAGTCGGACCGGCTGCCCATGATGATCGCCACCGGCGGTTTGGTCGTCATGTCCTGACGCGCTCCCCTGACGGAAAGGCGCCGGTTACAGCACACGCGTTGCGCCCGCAACCAACGGCGTTAGCATTGCACTGTCGCGCGACCGACTGAGTCGCGCTCCCGGAGCCTGCCGCCGCCTTGACCGACGTGGCCGAAATCGACCTGAACGCCGAGATCGACCGGCTGCGCGCCGAGATCGAGGCGCTGCGCCGACGCGCCGAGGCGGCCGAGGCGGCGGCGGATCACGACGTGCTGACGCCCGCCCTGAACCGGCGCGGCTTCGTCGCCGTCATGCAGCGGACCATCGCCTATTGCCGCCGCCACCACGTCCCGGCCGTGCTGCTGTATCTGGACCTGGACGGCTTCAAGGGCGTCAACGACACGCTGGGACATGCGGCCGGGGACGCCGCGCTGGTCCGGGTCGCCGAACTGATGCTGGCCAACCTGCGCGAGTCGGACGCCGTCGGGCGGCTGGGCGGCGACGAATTCGCCCTCTTGATGCTGAACGCCGGACTGGACGAAGGCCGCGCCAAGGCCGGTCAGCTGGCGGCCACCCTCTCCGCCGAACCCTTCGTCTGGGAGGGCCGCAGCGCCGAACTGGGCGGCTCGTTCGGGGTGCGCGCCTGGGACGGGCACAACGACCCGGAGGTTTGGCTGGCCGAGGCCGACGCCGCCATGTGGGTGCGCAAGAAGGGGCGCTGAGGCCCCTTCCCGCGTCCTCGCCTTACAGCGGCAGCCGCAGCTGGATCCCGCCCATGTGGCTGTCGGCGTGCTCGCCGAAGCGACCGCGGTAGCCGACGGTGACCGTCGCCGGCCCCACTTCGCCCTCGAAGCCGGCCGAGGCCAGGAACTGGCCGCCGAAAGGATCCTCGATCTCCCGCTCCAGAACCTGGGCCGGGTTGCCGCGGATGCCGATGCGCATCGGGTCGGAGCTGTCGTCCAGCGCATCGCGATAGCCGCCCTCGGCGAACAGGCCGAAGCCGCCCATCTCGGCCTCGGCGCGCAGGGCGATCTCGCCGGCCAGCGCCTTAAGATCGCGGTCGCCGTACTCGTACTGGGCCGCGACGCCCTGCTCATAGAAGCCGTCGACGCTGCTGGAGGTCCAGGTCAGGGCCGCGCGCGGCGACAGGGCAACGCCGCCCATGTCGAACCAGGTTCCGGCCTGAAGCCGGGCGCCGGTGCTGGTCGCCGTGGTCTCGGCCACATGGACGATCGGCGCCAGGCTGGTGACGCGCTGCATGTCGTCGATATTGTCCCGCGCCACGCCGACGACGCCGTTGACGAACATGCCCGACGGCGAGCGCCAGCCGGCGTACAGGTCCAGGCCGAAGGTCTCGACCTCGAACGTCAGCGCCTGGCTCTCGACATCGCTTATGCGCGCCGTGCCCGCCAGGCCGAAGCGCCAGGTCTCGGACGGCCCCGCCTCCAGCGCGATCCGCGCGCCCCAGCCGTCAGAGGAGGCGTCGGTCACCGTGTCCCGCGCATCGAAGTCGACGCTGTCGATCAGGGCCGAGGCGCTCAGCGAAACGCCCGCCTCCCACGCCTCGCGGCCCGACAGGGCCTCGCTGCCGGCGTCCAGCGCGTCCTCGCGATGACGGACCGCCGTCTCCCCCGCCAGCGTCGCCTGGGCGCCGATGTCGGCATAGTACAAATAGTCGGTCGCCAGCCGGGCGATGACCTGATGGCCCGTCCCCGTCGGGTGCACTCCGTCGAAGTAGAAGTAGCTGGACGGATCGGCGCAGACCGTGACGCCGTTGAAACAGGCCTCGGTGACATTGCTGACGCCGAACTGTTGCGGATTGGCGGCGATGGTGTCCCCGACCTTGAACAGGTCCATGACGATGATGTTACTGCCCGGATTGGCGGCGGCCGTGGCGGTCAGCTTGGTCAGCAGGGTGCTATTGAACGTCCCGACCGTGGCGTCGGCCAGGCCGGCGGCGGGCGATGTGCGGAACTGCGGCGTCAGGCTGAGCTTGGGCAGATTGCTGACCAGGATGGTTCCGGCGCCCGCCCCCGCGACGCTGTTGACCAGGGTGTTGACGTTGGTGGAGGCCGCATTCGCCACGCCGTTCATCACGGCCAGGGGCGCGGGCGAGGTCGCCGCCGTCGGCAGGGCCTGGAAGATGTCGTTGGCGCCGCCCAGAACGGTGACCAGATCGCCTTCGTCGAAGGTCCCGCCTCGAGCCAGATAGGCTCCAAGCTGCGTCAGCATGCCGGGGGGAGGCCCCATGGAACCATCGGTTCGGGCGCCGCCGAAGGCGTAGTTGATGCTGCCCGATACGGAGCCGTTGAAGTTGGCGGCGTCAAAGCCCAGCAGTTCGGTGAACACCGGTCCGCTGGAGAAACGGCCCTGATGGTAGGGCGGCGATGCGGGCGTCGTGCCGCCCGACGCCAGATACAGGTTGCCGTTGTCGCTCAGGCTGTCGCCGAAGACGACCAGACGATCATAGGACTGGGCCGAGGCCTGACCCGCGAAGGCGCAGGCGGCGAGAGTCAGGGCGGCGACGGCGCCGCCGGTAACGAAGCGTGACATATGTTCCTCCCACGGCCGTCATGCGCGCGGCCGTTGGGCGTCACTCTGCGCCTGTTCGCGGCAAGCGCAAGATGCCGCTGCGTCAGCGTTCGGAGGATTTCCTACGGACGGGCATGCCCCTAGTGCAGCGTCCGGAACTTCAGCGTCCCAGGCACCGACTTCAGCGCTCGCAAGGCTTCCGGGTCATAATCCCTATCCACGTCGGTGATGACGTAACCGGTCCGTTCGTTCGTCTTCAGGTGCTGCCCCAGGATGTTCAGCCCCGCCGCCGCCAGCGCCTGGTTCAGTTCCGCCAGAACGCCCGGCTGGTTGCGGTGGATATGCAGGATGCGGTGCGCGCCGGAGACGTCGGCCAGCTGCACGTTCGGCAGGTTGACGCTGAAGGTCGTGTCGCCCCGGTTCAGATAGCCCAGCAGCCGCTCGGCCGCGAACTCCGCGATCGCCTCCTGCGCCTCTTCGGTCGAGCCGCCGATGTGCGGCGTCAGGATCATGTTCTTCAGGCCCTGCAGCGGGCTCTCGAACGGATCAGCGTTGGTGCGCGGCTCCTCCGGGAAAACGTCCACGGCCGCCCCGGCGACACGGCCCGAGCCCATGGCCTGGGCCAGGGCGCCGACGTCGACTACATGGCCGCGCGACAGGTTCAGGAACAGCACCCCTTCCTTCATCCGCGAGAACTGGGCGGCGCCGATGATGGCGGCGTTCTCCTTGCGGCCGTCCACGTGGAGGGTGACGACATCGCTTTCGGCCAGCAGGGCGTCCAGCGAACGCATCCGCCGGGCGTTGCCCAGCGCCAACCGCTCCGACAGGTCGTAGAACAGCACCCGCATGCCCAGGTTCTCGGCAAGCACCGACAGCTGGCTGCCGATGGCGCCGTATCCGACGATGCCGAGGGTCTTGCCGCGCAGCTCGCGTGAGCCCGTCGCCGACTTGTTCCACTGGCCGACGTGCATGGCGGCCGACTTGTCCGGCACATCGCGCATCAGCACGATCATCAGGCCGATGGCCAGCTCCACCACCGAGCGGGTGTTGGAATAGGGCGCGTTGAACACCGCCACGCCATGGTCCGACGCGGCGTCCAGGTCGATCTGGTTGGTGCCGATGCAGAAGGCGGCGATGGCCATCAGGCGATCCGCCTCCTCCAGCACGCGGCGGCTGACGGTGGTCTTGGAGCGGATGCCCAGCACGTGGACTCCCTTGATCGCCCGGATCAGGTCGTCCTCGTCCAGCGCGCCCTTGACCGTTTCCACCGAATAGCCGGCCTCCTCCAGCCGCTCGACGGCGGCGGGGTGGATGTTCTCGAGCAGCAGCATCTTCATCCGGCTGCGCGGAAAGGACCAGCGGCCGGTCAGGCCCTCGGCGTGCAAGACCTCGTCCAGCGACGCGGCCTCGGCGTCGGCGGCCTCGACCACCGGCGCGCGCCGGGCGACCTCGGTGAAGGCGTAGAAGGCGTCGGCCGCGCCGGCCAGCTTGACCTCCGCGTCGTTCCAGCCATCGCCGATCATGACCACGCGGCCGGTCAGGTTCAGGGCGTGGATCGCGGCCGGCTTGCCGTTGGCGTGGGACAGCGGATTGGCGTCATCCACGCCCGTCACGCGCCCCTCGGCGTCATAGACTAGGTCGTTGCACAGGACGCGGTCGGGCGCGACGCCCAGTTCCTCGGCCACCGGCGCGATCACCTCGCGGAAGCCGCCGGAGATAATGATCACCTCGCCCCTGTGCTCCTCGAAGAAACGCAGGTTCCGGCGCACCGAGCCGGTCAGATGCGCGGACGCCTGCCCGGCCAGTACGCGGACATGGTCACGGGTCAGGGGCAATAGCGCCAGACGTTGGCGCAGCGCGTCGCCGAAGCCGATCTCGCCGGCCATGGCGTGGTCGGTCAGGGCGGCGATCCGCGCCCGCACCGCATCCGCGTCCGGCGTCTCCGCCAGGGCGATGTCGGCCAGAGCCTCAAGAGTCTCGAAATCCACCAGGGTGGAGTCGAAGTCGAAGATCAGGGTCGGGCGCGCGCTCATGGGCGCCTCTTAGCGACGTTCGGTCGCGCGGCAAAGCCGAGCGGTGCTGATGACGGCGCCCAGTCCAGCTTAAATCATGCCGCCCTTCCCGCGCGATCACGGCAGGGCGGCACGAAAATCTCAGAAACGCGCGATCCGGCGCACGCGGCTGTCGGGACGACGGCTTTCCAGCACCGCGGCGCCGACGACGGCCGCCAGGGTGGCCACGGCCAGCAGGGCCCCGCCCTCCTTGGCGTGGTCGCGGGCGTAGGCGCCGGCGTCGTCGGCGTAGCGCCGCGCCGTCTTGCCGTGCTTCTTCAGGGCGCGCTTTCCGCCGTGACGGGTCTTGCGATACCAGGCGTCGGCGTTGTGACGGGCGTCCTCCGCATACTCCCCCGCTCGCTCGCCCAGATCATGAGCGCCGTGGCGGAAGGCGTCGACCGCGTCGTGGAACCGGCCGCTCAGCGCGGCGGTATCGACCCAACCGCGCGGATCGATGCGGTGGCGAATCCGCTCATAGCGCGTCGGGCCGCTGCGTTGGCTCAGATAGACGGCGGCGGCGCCGGCGGCCAGCAGGGCGATCACGGTTCCGGCGCTGACGCCGGGATGTTTGCGGATTTCGGCCAAGGCGCTGAAGTTTCGGACCATGGGATAGTGAACCTCTTCGTCGAGACCGTCTTCGGTCGGGTCATACAGCCCGTCGTCGTAGGGCTGGTAAGCGGAACGGTTGTCCCGCATCAGCGAAGGAGCGAACCGGGCGAAAAGTGGTTCCGCCACGCCGGGCAGCGCCGCGTAGAAGGAGGCGATGATCCGTCCCCCGCCGCCGACGGTGATCTCGCGGATCGGGTGGGACGCGCAGTACAGGATGGTGTCCGCCACGACGTGACTTGCATACACCGGCTGCGGATTGTGCATGGCCTGGCCGGTGAGGTTGCGGGCATGCCTGTTGTAAGGGGTGTCGATCGCCGACGGTTTGACCAGGGTCAGGGCGACCGGCGCCCGCTCGCGGATCAGCTCCATCCGCAGGGCATTGGTGAAACCCTTCACCGCGTGCTTGGACGCGGAATAGACGCCCTGCACCGGAATCGGCGCGTCGGACAGGATCGAGCCGACATTGATGATCGCCCCGCCGCCCGGACGGCCGCGCAGATGCTCCACCGCCACCATCGAGCCGTTCACCACGCCCCAGTAGTTGGTCTCGAACAGCCGCCTCTGGTCCTCCAGCGTCGTCTCGCGGATCGGGCCGAAGATGGAGACGCCGGCGTTGTTGACCCAGGTGTCGAAGCCGCCGAACAGCCGCTGACATTTCTCGGCCGCCGCCGCGAGCGACTCGTAGTCGGCCACGTCGGCGACGCACCAGGCGACGCGCGCGCCCTCGGCCTGCAGCTCTTCGCATAGCTGGCGCAGATCCTGCTCGCCGCGCGCGATCAGGAAGACGCAGGCCCCGGCCCGCGCCGCCCGGCGCGCCGTGGCCAGGCCGATGCCGGAGGTGGCGCCGGTGATGACGATGGCCTGTTTGTCCAGCGGCTTCAGGGTTGGTTTCACGCTCATGTCCTGCCCGTGGTTTTCGACGCCGCCCTCAAGATTCGAGAGGATGTGGCGTGACTTTCTGCGAGGCTCGTCCAATCCGCAACGGGGCGCCGCCGGACGGGGTTCCCCGCTGTGGCGACAGGGTCTTATCATCGCCGCTTCCGGCGCCTACATAGCCGCGATCCCGAAATGACGACCAGCAAGGACGCCGCCGTGACCGATCACGCGCCCCATTCGCCCATTTCCGACGACCTGGCCGCCGCCTTCCAGATCGAGGGCTGGCCCGTGCGCGGCCGCCTGGTTCGCCTGGGCGCCGCCATCGACAATATCCTGAAGGCTCACGCCTATCCGGAACCGGTCGCCAGCCTGCTGGGCGAGGCCTGCGCCCTGGCGGCGCTGGTCGGCTCCAGCCTGAAGTTCGACGGCCGGCTGCTGATCCAGGCGCAGGGCGATGGTCCGGTGCGCTATGTCGTCGCCGACTACGGCACGGACGGCACGCTGCGCGGCTATTGCCGCTATGACGAGGCCGAGGTGGCGGCGGCGTCCCAGGGCTTTTCGCGCCCCGGCGCGCAGACCCTGCTGGGCAAGGGCGTTTTCATCATGACGCTGGATCGCGGCGCTGACTTCGAACGCACCCAGGGCATCACGCCGATCGAGGGCGAGAGCCTGTCGCTGTGCGCCGAACACTATTTCGAACAGTCCGAACAGGTGCCGACCAAGGTCCGCCTGGCCGTCGGCTCGGTCCAGACCGAGGCGGGCGCCCAGTGGCGCGCGGGCGGGGCCATGATCCAGGTCATCGCCGGCGACGCCGCGCGCGGTTCGACCGAAGAGGTGTGGGAACGCACCCGCGCCCTGTTCTTCACCTTGGGCGACGACGAGTTGATCGATCCGACCATCAGCCCGGAAACCCTGCTGTTCCGCCTGTTCCATGAGGACGGCGTGCGCCTGGAGGGCGCCAGAACCCTGTCGGCCGTGTGCCGCTGTTCCAAGGACCGCATCGCGGCGGTGCTGGCCTCGTTCGAGCCGAAGGAGCGCGACGACATGGTCGAGCCCGACGGCAAGATCCGCGTCACCTGCGAATACTGCGCGACGGTGTACGAGTTGGAGCCCGACGACGTGGTGACGGCGCAGATCTGACTTCTGGCGGCGTCGGCGCTTTCATGAGACGATTGTCCGCCACCCGCGAGATCACTGTCGAACTGCCCGAAGATGTCGCGCGTGAGATCGACGCCAAGGTGGCTTCGGGCTTTTCCGACACGCCCGAGGCCTTCGTGCGAGAAAGCGTTGAGACCTATTTGTCGGCGCAGGCCATCGACGTGGAACGGTGGCTACGTGACAAAGTCGCGCCGGCCTATGATGAATGGAAGGCGGCAGGGGAGCCTGGAATTCCTGCCGATCAGGTCTTCGATGGGTTGATGGATCGATACCTCGCTCGGAAGGCGGCCAATTGAAGGTCTGGCGGCTAGTCTTTTCAAGCTAGGCCCAATCCGACCTCGACGCCATTCACGACTGGATCGCGGACCATGCGAGCGTCGCGACAGCGGCCGGCTATATCGCCCGGCTGCGCACATCCTGCCTTCGGCTGAGCACCTATCCGAAGCGCGGCGAAGTTCGTGACGATATTCGCTCCGGTCTCCGTCTGATCGGCTTCGAGAAAAGCGTCACGATCGCCTTCGTGGTGGACGAAGAACGAGATGAGGTCCGGATTCTGAGGTTGCTCTACCGCGGGCAGGACTTCAAAGGCTGAGTCAGCCTTCCAGGTCCAGCGAATAGCCGGCCGAGCGGACGGTGCGGATCGGGTTGGCGCTGTCGTCCTCGATGTTCAACGCCTTGCGCAGGCGGCCGACGTGGACGTCCACGGTGCGGGCCTCGACGTAGACGTCCGAGCCCCAGACCGCGTCCAGCAGCTGTTCGCGACTGAAGACCCGGCCCGGGTGCTGCATGAAGTGATCCAGCAGGCGGAACTCGGTCGGGCCCAGGTGGACCTCCTTGCCCGAACGCTTCACCCGGTGGGACACGCGGTCGATGATGATGTCGCCGTGGTTCAGCCGGTCGTCGGCCAGACCCGGCCGGATACGACGCAGGACGGCGCGGATGCGGGCGATCAGCTCCACCATCGAGAAGGGCTTGGTCAGATAGTCGTCGGCGCCGGTGTCCAGGCCGCGCACGCGGTCGCTCTCCTCGCCGCGCGCGGTCAGCATGATGATCGGCAGGTTGCGCGTCTCGGCCTTGCCCCGGATGCGGCGGCAGACCTCGATGCCCGACAGCTTGGGCAGCATCCAGTCCAGCAGCACCAGGTCCGGCAGGCGCTCGTCGACCTGGAGCATCCCCTCCTCGCCGTCCGAGGCGACGGTGACCTCGTAGCCTTCCTTTTCGAGGTTGTACTGAAGCAGGGTCGCCAGCGCGTCCTCGTCTTCCATCACAAGGATATAGGGCTGCACGTCGGTTCTCCGGTCTCGGCTCAGTGCGTATCGGTGGACAGGTTGGGCGTCGGAGCCTCGTCCTCAGCCGTGGGCATGGCGCGGGGACGGTCGCCCAGGATCTCGTCGCCAGTGATCTCGTAGTGGACCGTCTCGGCGATGTTGGTGGCGTGGTCGCCGATCCGTTCCAGGTTCTTGGCCATGAACAGCAGATGGGTGCAGGCGCCGATCGTGCGCGGGTCGCCCATCATGTAGGTCAGCAGTTCGCGGAACAGGGCGTTGTAGTGCTCATCGACCTCGTCGTCGGTCTGCCAGACGGCGACGGCGCGATCCAGTTCCGAGGCGGTGTAGGCGTCCAGCACGTCGCGCAGACGGTTCGACACCAGCCGGCCCATCCGCTCGATCGAGCGGGTCAGCGGCTGCATCGGCTCGACCTCGGCCAGGATCAGCGCGCGCTTGGCGATATTCTTGGCCAGGTCGCCGGTGCGTTCCAGGTCCGAGGCCATCTTGATCGCGCCCAGCGTCTTGCGCAGGTCGCTGGCGACGGGCTGGCGCAGGGCGATCAGGCGAATCGCCTTCTTCTCGATGTCGCGGTGCAGGGCGTCCAGCTTGACGTCCCGGTCGACTACCGCGCGCGCCAGGGCCACGTCGCGGCGGGCGACGGAATCGATGGCGTCCGCGACCTGGGCCTCGGCCAGGCCGCCCATGCGGGCGACCTCGGCCGTGATCTGGTTCAGTTCGTCGCCATAGGCTTTGACGGTGTGCTGGTTCATCGGATTAGCCGAAGCGTCCCGTGATGTAGTCGAGCGTGCGCCGCTCGCGCGGATTCTGGAAGATGGTTTCCGTGTCGCCCGTCTCGACCAGCCGCCCCATGTGGAAGAAGGCCGTGCGCTGCGACACGCGCGCCGCCTGGGCCATGGAGTGGGTGACGATGACGATGCAGAACCGCTCGCGCAGTTCGTCGATCAGTTCCTCGATCCGCGCCGTGGCGATGGGATCCAGCGCCGAGCACGGCTCGTCCATCAGGATGACTTCGGGGTTCACGGCGATGGCGCGGGCGATGACCAGGCGCTGCTGCTGGCCGCCCGACAGACCCATGGCCGAGGACTGCAGGCGGTCGGCCACTTCGTCCCACAGGCCCGCGCGCTTCAGGGCGCTTTCGACCACGCCGTCCATCTCGGACTTGGACGAGACCAGGCCGTGGATTTTCGGCCCGTAGGCGACGTTTTCGTAGATCGACTTCGGGAAGGGGTTCGGACGTTGGAACACCATGCCGACGCGCGCGCGCAGCAGCACCGGGTCGATCGAGCGGTCGTTGATGTCCTCGTCGTCCATGGCGATCCGGCCGGTGACCTTGGCGCCGGAGATGGTGTCGTTCATGCGGTTCATGGTCCGCAGGAAGGTCGACTTGCCGCAGCCCGACGGACCGATCAGCGCCGTGACGGTCTTGTCCGGAATGTCCAGCGAGACGTCGTACAGCGCCTGCTTGCCGTCATAGAAGACCGAGACGTCGCGCGCGGCGATCTTGATCGGCCCTTCCGGCGGGCTGTCGACCACGGTCGGGCCGGTGATCGGCTCGGCGTCCTCGAGACGCGGCTCGGGGCGGGTGTCGGCGCGCGCGGGCGCGGCTTCGGGCAGGACCTGGCCGCCCATGCGCGGACGCTCGGTCGGATCGCCGCCGTCGTTCTGGCCGTCTGGAGCGCGGAAGATACGGAATTTCATTCTCTTACCACCGACGCTCAAAGCGCCGCCTCAGGATGATGGCCGCCGCGTTCATCACGATCATGAAGGCCAGGAGGACCATGATCGCGGCGGCGGTGCGTTCGTGGAACGCCCGCTCCGAGGCGTTCTCCCAGATATAGATCAGCGACGGCAGGGCGCCGACCGGCTGGTCGATCGCGGCCGGCACGCCGGGCACGAAGCTGACCATGCCGATCAGCAGCAGCGGCGCGGTCTCGCCCAGCGCATGGGCCATGGAGATGATCGCGCCGGTCATGACGCCCGGCATCGCCAGCGGCAGAACGTGGCTGAACACCGTCTGGGTGCGGCTGGCCCCCATGGCCAGCGCGGCCTCCCGGATCGACGGCGGCACCGCCTTCAGCGAAGAGCGCGTGGCGATGATCAGGGTCGGCAGCGCCATCAGGGCCAGGACCAGGCCGCCGACGATGGGACTCGCGCGCGGCAGGTGCATCCAGTTGATGAACAGGGCCAGGCCCAACAGGCCGTAAACGATCGACGGCACGGCCGCGAGGTTGTTGATGTTGACCTCGATGATGTCGGTCAGCTTGTTCTTCGGCGCGAACTCTTCCAGCCAGACGGCGGCGCCGACGCCCAGCGGAATGGCGATCAGGGCGGTGACCAGCAGCATCAGGGCCGACCCCACCACGGCGCCCAGCACCCCTGCGATCTCGGGCTGGGTGGAATCGCCGTTGGTGAACAGCGCGGTGTTGAAGTGCGAGCCGATCACGCCCTCGGCCTGCATCCGGTCCAGCCAGGCGATCTGGCGGTCGTTCAGGCGGCGCTGGTCCTCCGGCGTCTCCTTCGAAATCTCGCCCTTCAGATACAGATCCGCGTCGTCGGACAGCGGTGCAGCCAGCGGCACGGTCTGGCCCATAACGTCCTGTCTGCTGGCGACAAGGTCGGCGGCGACGAACTTCAGCTCTGACGAGAACAGGCCGCGCATGTCGCGCGACACGTCGCCTTGGGCATCGTCCTGGATGTTCCAGCGCGCCAGCTGTTGCTCTGCGGCCAACTGCTCGAAGTTGGTGCCCTGCGGATAGGCCTGATCGACGCGGGCCGGGTCCATATAGACCGGCACGGTGACGGTGTGGGTGTAGAAGGCGGTGTGCCCCTGCTCTACGATCCGGCCCAGCAGGATCACCAGGAAGACCACGGCGGCGGCGATGGCCAGCTGGCCATACAGCTTGAACCGGGTCTCGCGCGCATGGCGGCGCTTCAGGCCGGCGCGCAGCCGTCCCAGGCGCTTGTCCGCGGCCGCGCCGATCTGTTCGGGGGTCGCGTCAGTCATACTGCTCTCGATAGGTCTGGACGATGCGCTGGGCGACGATGTTCAGCATCAGGGTGACCAGGAACAGGGTCAGGCCCAGGCCGAACGCCGACAGGGTCTTGGCGCTGTTGAACTCCTGGTCGCCGGTCAGCAGGGTGACGATCTGCACCGTCACGGTCGTCACCGTGTCCAGCGGATTGAAGGTCAGGTTGGCGGCCAGGCCCGCGGCCATGGTCACGATCATGGTCTCGCCGATGGCGCGCGACACGGCCAGCAGCAGGGCGCCGGCGATGCCCGGCAGGGCGGCGGGCAGCAGGACGCGCTTGACCGTCTCGGACTTGGTCGCGCCCATGGCGAAGGAGCCGTCACGCAGGCTCTGCGGCACGGCGTTCATGATGTCGTCCGACAGCGACGAAACGAAGGGGATCAGCATGATGCCCATCACCGCGCCGGCGGTCAGCGCCATCTGGTTCTGAACCAGGGCCAAGTACTGCCCCACGCCGTCCAGCGGACCGCCGATCAGGAACAGGCCGATCTCATTGAAGAAGACGCGCAGCGTCGGGCCCACGGTCAGGGCGGCGAAGAAGCCGTAGACCACGGTCGGCACCCCGGCGAGGACCTCCAGCACCGGCTTGATCACCGCGCGCGCCGTGGGGCCGGCGTACTCCGACAGATAGATGGCCGACATCAGGCCGATGGGCGCGGCGACCAGCATGGCGATGACCATGATCAGCAGGGTGCCGGCGAACAGCGGCACCGCCCCGAAGGCGCCGGACGAACCCACCTGGTCCGCGCGAATGGCGACCTGCGGGCTCCACTGGGTTCCGAACAGGAACTCGGTGACCGGCACGTGCTGGAAGAAGCGGAAGGAATCGAAGGCCAGCGAGGCGATGATGCCCAGGGTGGTCAGCACGGCGACAGCGGAGCAGACGAACAGCGCGCCCCAGACCCAGCCTTCGACACGATTGCGCGCGCGAGTGTTCGGACGAATCTGGGTGGCGGCGAACAGGCCGCCCAGCACGGCGGCCAGCAGGGCGGCGACGCCGGAGCCCCACTGCAGGGTGCGTTCGATGCGGACCATCCGGCGCGCCTCGACCGGCAGCTGTTCCGCCAACGGGCGCTCCCAGATCTGCGCGGCCGGTTCGCCGCGGCCGACGCGGTGCGCGTCGGCGAAGAAGGCCTCACGGCGGAACGGCTCAAGCGCCGCGACCGCCTCGGGCGTGCCGGCGGCGGTCAGCTGGCGCTCCAGCGGCGCGGCGAAGACGCCGCCAAGGATCAGCACCAGCAGGGCCGGCGCGGCCACCCAGATCAGCGCATAGGCCCCGTGCTGACCGGGACGCGAGTGCGACCGCGCGCCTTCGAAACGACGACGGGCCAGCGCCCGACCGCCGAAATAGGCGGCCGTCGCCAACGCGACGAGGATCAGCAGATAAATCCAGATCATTCGGGGCCCGACCGAAGCGTGCGAATCGAAGAGACGCCCGGCGCTCCGGGTTCAACTCGGCGGGACTTCTGCCCGCGAATGGTCAGCGGAATAAGACGGGTCGATGACAGTTCGATTACAACGCCGGACCCGGACGATCTCCGCGCCGCTCGACGACCATCGGAAACCAGGCGGTGAAGGCCGCGCCGAGGCCCGGCGCGCTCTCCACCACCAGCCCGCCCTGGTGGCGATTCATGATGTGTTTGACGATGGCTAGGCCCAGGCCGGTGCCTTGCCGTTCGCCGCTCTTCTGCCCCTCGACGCGGTAGAAGCGCTCGGTCAGGCGCGGCAGATGCTCGCGCGCCATGCCCGGCCCGTGGTCCCGCACGGTGACGGCCGCGTACAGGACGCCGCTGGCCCGGTCCGGCGTCACCAGCGGCAGACGGGTGGCGCCCGACATGCGTGACGCCCAGGCGTCGTCGAACGACAGGTCGGCGCGCACCGTGACCTCGACCGTCCCGCCCTTGGCCGAATATTTCACGGCGTTGTCGAGCAGGTTTTGCACCACCTGGACGATCTCATCCCGATCGCCGTTCACCGAGGCGCGCGCCTCGCCGCGGTCCAGCACGACGGTGACGTCCTTTTCCTGAACGATGACGCTGACGGCGTCGACGACATCCGCCGCCGCCCGATCCAGATCGACCCGACCCGACGGCGGGATATGCTCGTTCAGTTCGATCCGACTCAGCGACAGCAGGTCGGCGACCAGCCGGCCCATGCGATCCGCCTGCGCCGCCATGATGTCGAGGAAGCGATCGCGGGCCACCACATCCTCGCGCGCATGGCCCTTCAGCGTCTCGATGAAGCCACTCAGCGAGGCCAGCGGGGTGCGCAGTTCGTGGCTGGCGTTGGCCAGGAAATCGACGCGCATCATCTCCATGCGCCGCACGTCGGTCTCGTCGCGCAGCACCACCAGGGCCATCGGGATGCCGCCCCGCTCCAGCGGACGCGTCCAGGCTCGCCAGCGCCGGTCCCTCTGCCCGCCCGTGGTGAAATCGGTGGATCGGGACACGCCGCCGAACAGCGCCTCGTCCACCGCCTCCAGCACGCCCGGCTCGCGAATGACCTGGACCAGCAGACCGCCCTGGCGCTGGACTCGCAGCAGCTCGCGCGCCGCCGCATTGGCCAGGACGATGCGGCGGCCGGCGATGTCGTCCGGCTCGTCGCCGCTGACGATCAGCACGGGGTCCTCCAGCGCCTCGAACACCTTGTCCAGCAGATCAGCGGAGGCGCCCGTCGGCGCGGCGTCCACCCTCGCATCCGTGTGCGCCGCCTTGGCTTCCGCGGCCCGGTCCGGCGCGTTGAGCAGCCAGGCCGAACCCGCGATCAGCACCGCCCCGCCGATGAGCCAGTTCGCCAGCTCCGGGTGCGCCACCGCCAGCCCGACCATCACCGCGACCGCGATCGCAACCGTGGCGCCGATCGTCCAAAGCCGGGACGTCGACATCGGCGCGACGGGCGAAGGCGAGACCTCATACGGCATGGGACGGGGCGATTCTCGAAGGCGGACCGAGGGGATCGCCATCCTTGCACGGATTTTATGACGGCGCGCCGACAGGTTGCGCGCGTAAACCTCGGCTTCGCACCTTTTATTTAGGACTTTCGGTCAAGCTTCAGGTTCGGGAAGGGGGCGACGTGCATCGGTTCATCGAGAGCTTGAGCCACGGCCACGACTGGCGCCTGATCGCCTTGGCGGCGACCATCTGCGTCGTGGGCCTGAGCGCCGCCTTCTGGCTGATGAACCGGGCCTGGACCTGGGGCGGAATCCGTGGTCGCCGTCCGGGCCTGCTGGCGGCGGTGACCGCTGTCGGATCGGTCTGGACCACCCACTGCCTGGTCATGCAGAGCTATGTCGCCAGCGTCGAGGCGCCGGTGACCTATGACGTCACGCTGACGCTGGCGTCCTTCCTGATCGCCGCCTGCTCCCTGGCCCTGGCCATCGCCATCTCATTCCGGGAAGACACCCGGCGCATGAAGGCGATCGGCGGGGCGGTAGGCCTGCTGGGCGTCGCCGCCATGCATTATGTCGGGCTCCTCGGCCTCAGGACTCCGGCGACGCTGGAGTGGCATCCGGGCCTGGTCGCACTTTCCATCTTCGTCGGCATCGCCCTGGCGGCGGGCGGAGGCTACCTCTATCGGCGCGGCCCCGCGCGCAGCATGGCGATCCTGGCCCTGACGGACGCCGCCGCCATACTGGCCCTGCATCTGCTGGGCCTTTCCGCCGTGTCGCTGACCCCGGCCTCTCGGGCCTACGAAGCCGGCCTGGCGCCGGAAGTGGTCAACACCCTGACCTTCGCCGCCGTGGTCGTCATCGGCTGGGCGGTCGGGCTGGCGGCGTGGATGAACCATCTGTCGCGCTCGGGCGCCCTGAAGCAGTTGCGCGAGGCGGTGGACGCCATGCCGGACGGCCTGGCCTTCTTCGACGAGAACGACCGGCTGGTGCTGTGGAACGCCCGCTACGCCGAGGTGAACCCCGAACTGCAGGCGCATCTGGCGGTCGGCTTGTCGTTCCGCAGCATCCTCCAGATCGGCATCAGCGAAGGTCGATACGACGAAGCCGTCGGACGCGAAGCCGAATGGATCGAGGAACGGCTGGCCGCCCGACGCCAGCTTTCGGCCACCCTGGAGCAGCGCGTCCACGGCGACCGCTGGCTGCGGGTGCAGGACCGCCGCACGGCGGAAGGCGGCGTGGTCACCGTCACCAACGACATCACCGACCTGAAGCGTGACGCTCAGGATTTGTCTGAGGCCCGCGACGCCGCCGAGGCGGCCAATGTCGCCAAGAGCCAGTTCCTGGCCAATATGAGCCACGAGATCCGCACCCCTCTGAACGGTGTGATCGGCCTGACCCAGGCCCTGTCCAAGACCGACATGACCGCCGAACAGCGCGAGATGCTGGACCTGATCCAGTCGTCGGGCCGCACGCTGCAGACGGTGCTGGGCGACATCCTGGACCTGGCGCGGGTGGAATCCGGCAAGCTGGAGCTGACGGAAGACGCCTATCATCTGTCGGCGGCGGTCCGCGAGGCGGCGCAGCTCTACGCCGAGAACGCCCGCCAGAAGCATCTGGACTTCCACGTCGACATCGACCTGGAAGAGGATCTTTGGGTGCGCGGCGACGCGGTGCGCCTGAAGCAGGTGCTGACCAACCTGATCTCCAACGCCATCAAGTTTACCCATCAGGGCTTCGTCAGCGTCACGGTCCAGCGCGGACCCGATCGCGGCGAGGTCCCGACGCTGCGTTTCGCCGTCGAGGACACAGGCATAGGCTTCGACGCCCAGACGCGCGCGCGTCTCTTCCGGCGCTTCGAACAGGCCGATGGCGGCATCACCCGCAAGTTCGGCGGATCGGGCTTGGGCCTGTCGATCTGCCGCCAGCTGGCCGAGATGATGGGCGGCGACCTGGATTGCGAAAGCGAACCAGGCGGCGGGTCCTCCTTCATCCTCACCCTGCCGCTGAACCGCTGCGAGGCGCCCGGCGCGCGGGCGGACGAGGCCGAACCGGTGATCGCGCGGTCGATCCGGGTGCTGGCCGCCGACGACCACCCCACCAACCGCCGGGTGATCGAACTGATCCTGGCCCAGGCCCCGGTCGAGATCGTCCTGGTCGAGAACGGCGCCCAGGCGGTGGAGGCCTTCCGCCAGCAAGACTTCGACCTGGTCCTCATGGACATGCAGATGCCCGTGATGGACGGCCTGACCGCCACGCACGAGATTCGCCTGCACGAGACCGCCTTGGGCCTGTCGCGCACGCCGCTGATCATGCTGACCGCCAACGCCATGCCCGAGCACATCGCCGCCGGACGCGCGGCGGGCGCGGACCGGCATCTGGCCAAGCCGTTCAATGCCGCGGAGTTGCTGGCCATCGTGGCCGATCCGGCGGCGATTCTTGACACCCACGCGCGCGCGGCCTGAAACGCGGCCATAGGCGGTTGCGCCCCCGGCCCGATGCGTGTAATAGCCCGCGCTCTTGAATTCGAGGGTTCATGCCCCCCGCCGCGCGGGCCCTTTCGTCAGCGCGGCGATTCCGTTGTTTGTTGAGGCAGCCAGATGGCCGAGATCATTCTGAACGTGGACGTCCGTGAAGGCGTCGGCACCGGCGGCGCCCGCGCCGTTCGTCGCGCCGGCGCCGTGCCTGGCGTCCTGTACGGCGGCGACAAGGCCCCGGTGGCCATTTCGGTGAACGAGAAGGACTTCAAGAAGTCGCTCTACACCGGCAAGCTGCTGGGCCACCTGGTGACGCTGAAGTACGGCGACGAGACCCAGCCGGTCATCGCCAAGGACGTGCAGTTCGACCCCGTGTCGGACCGTCCGGTCCACTTCGACCTGATGCGCGTCGATGAGAAGGGCACGATCAAGATCGAGGTGCCGGTTCACTTCAAGAACCAGGAGGACGCGCCGTTCAACCGTCAGGGCGGTTCGCTGGAAATCGTCCGCCACGCCGTGGAAGTGTCGGTCCGCGCCGACCGCATCCCGGAAGAGCTGGTCGTCGATCTGATGAACCACAAGATGGGCGACACCATCCGCATCTCGGACATCGACCTGCAAGGCGCCGAGCCGACCATCACCGACCGCGACTTCGTGATCGCCACGATCAAGGTCTCGTCCGCCGCCCTGTCGGCCGCCGCCGATGAAGCCGCGGACGCCGAAGCCGCTCCGGCCGCGACCGAAGAGAAGAGCGAAGACTAAGCGTCCCGCCCTTCACGAAGATCACGCCCCGCCCGGGCCGCCGCGGCGGGGCTTTTCTTTGACCGGAAGGGCGAGGCGCCCTAAATTCCATTCATGGACGGCGCGATAACCTCTCCAGAGAATTCCGGCCCCGGCGACATGCGCGCGCGGGGCTACAAGGAAGTGCGGCGCTGGGTGATCGATCTCGATGCGCCGAGCGTGCGCGAACAGATCCGCGACGCCGTGAACCGCATCAACGTCTCCGAAGAAGACGCGCAGATCCTGGCCGATATGGAAGAGAACACGGCCGAATTGTGGGCCAACCTTCCCGAATGAAGCGAGGCGACCTGCTGATCGTCGTGCTGTCAGGCGACTACGGCAAGCCGAGACCCGCTGTCCTGGTCCAGAGCGAAGCGCTGTTCGAGGCGGAGAGCCTGCTGATCTGCCCGTTGACCTCCGACATCTCCACGACGGGCCCGTTCAGGATGGCTCTCTCGCCGACGACCGAGAATGGCTTGACCAGTCCCTCCGTCGTGATGACCGACAAGGTCACGGCCGTGCCGCGTCGCAGATGCCGCGAACGCATTGGACAACTCACAGACACCGAGCTCCAGGAACTCGATTCCAGCTTGATGTTCGTGCTCGGTCTGGGCGACTGAGCGCCATGATCATCATCGCGGGGCTCGGCAATCCGGGCGCGAAGTACGAGAAGAACCGGCACAACATCGGCTTCATGGCGGCCGACGAGATCGCGCGCCGCTGGCGGTTCGGCGCCGAGCGCGCCAAGTTCCAGTCGATCGTCTCCGAAGGCGAGGTCGAGACGACGAATGGGCCGGTCAAGGTCCTGCTGATGAAGCCGCAGACCTATATGAACGAGAGCGGCCGGGCCGTCGGCGAAGCGGCGCGCTTCTACAAGATCAAGCCGTCGGAAGTGATCGTCTTTCACGACGAGATCGACCTGGCTCCCGGTCGTTTTCGCATGAAGACCGGCGGCGGGGCGGCCGGCCAGAACGGCATTCGCAGTCTGATCAGCCACCTGGGGGCCGATTTCCGCCGCGCCCGCATGGGAATCGGCCACCCCGGGGAAAGCCACCTGGTCATGCCGCACGTGCTAGGCGACTTCCACAAGGCCGAACAGCCGTGGCTAAATGCGCTGTTGCAGGCCTGCGCCGACGCCCTGCCCTTCGCGGTCGCCGGCGATGACGAACGCTACCAGGGCGAGGTCATGCGACTGGCGCCCGCGCCCAAGTTCAGCCCCCGACAGGCGGCGCGGGAACAGTAGGACCATCTGACGCCTTTCGCCCTCAGCGCAATAGCCGTAAAGGCGTCCTGTGACCCGCCCCCAGGCCGATAATTGGTCGACCGCCCGATCCCTCGCCTTCCTGGCGGCGGTGTTCGCGCTCGCCATCGGCGCCCTGCTGCCGTTCGCGGCCCTGGCGGCGTCTCAGCCCGGCCATCCCCTGGTCATCTGCTCGGCCGAAGGGCCCCAGACGATCCAGTCGGGCGGCATGGACGGCCCGATCAATAAACATGTCGGGGCCAAGTGCGCCGCCTGCGTCATGCCGCTGGCCGCCGCCCTGCCCTGCCCGCCGGCGCCGGAACCCGCGCCGGTCATCCGCAGCATGGAGGCGGTCGTCTATACGCCCGCCGCCGTCAGCC
>JAEXZS010000085.1 GCA_023451375.1 Pseudomonadota bacterium | reverse complement strand
GCCGGAGAAGGCCCGCCCCGCGCCGCCGCGTCCGAGCCCGACGCCGCAACGGCCTGCCCCGAAGCGCGAGGAGCCGACGCTCGACCTGGACGCCCTGCAGGGCCCGCCGCGCCAGACCCAGAACCGGGGGCGGCCCGCCGCCGGGCAACAGGGCGCCGGTCAGGCCAGCCAGGCGACCGGGCCGCAGATCACGGCCATCTTCAACCAGGTCTATCCGAACTGGATCCTGCCCTGCGACATCCCCGGCGCCGACCAGCTGCGCATCCAGGTCGATCTGACCCTGTCGGCGGACGGGCGGATCACGCGCGGGCCGACCCTGGTCAATCCGCAGTCCAGTTCGGTTTATCGGGCGGCGGCCGACGGCGCGCTGCGCGCGCTGCGCCAGACCGCGCCGTTCGACGTGCCCGACGGCTTCCCCGGCGGGGCCTATCGCCCGACCTTCAACACCGAGCGCGCGTGCCGGAACCGATAGAGCCGCCACGCGTCCTCAAAGTCGCCCTATTCGCCGCCAAGCTGACGGGTGTCGCGAGGCCCGGCGATAAGGGCCGCCGATCGTTCGAGACTAACGGGAGCCTCTCATGCGTCTGACCCCCCTGCTCGCCTCCGTCGCCGTCCTGGCGCTGGCGGCCTCGAGCCTGTCGCAGGCGCAGACTCCGGGACAGGCGAACCCGACGGGGGCGCCGGTGGAGGTCGAGATCGACCAGGGCGTGCTGCGGCCGTTCCAGATCGCCGTCGTGCCCTTCTCCGGCGATCGCGGGCGCGACATCTCGGACGTGGTCAGCGGCAACCTGCGCCGCTCCGGCTTCTTCGAACCCATGGACCCGGCGGGCTTCATAGAGACCGGCCTGACCCTGGCGAACGCGCCCAACTTCCCGCAGTGGACCCAGATCGGCGCCCAGGCGGTGCTGTACGGCGGCGTGACGGCGCGGGCGGACAATCGCATCGACGTCGGCTTCCGCCTGTACGACCCGTACCGCCAGTGCCAGCTGGTCAGCTATCAGTTCACCGCCACGCCCGAGCAGTACCGCCGCATCGCCCACAAGATTTCCGACATGATCTACCAACGCATGACCGGCGAGCCCGGCTTCTTCGACACGCGGGTGATCTTCGTGTCCGAGGAAGGCGACGCTTTGAACCGCAAGAACCGCCTGACCATTGTCGACCAGGACGGCTACCAGCCGGTCTATCTGACCCAGGGTGACGAGGTGATCATGTCGCCCCGCTTCTCAGCGTCGCGGCCGGACGAGATCACCTATGTGGCGCTGGGCAAGGACTACAGCCGCATCTATCTGCGCAACCTGACCACCGGCCAGACCGAGAGCCTGGGCGAGTTCGACGGCCAGGTGCTGGCCCCGCGCTTCTCCAACGACGGCAACAAGCTGGCCTTTTCGATCATCAGGAACGGCAACACCGACATCTACGTCATGGACCTCCGCAGCCGGCAGCTGTCGCGGCTGACGTCCGATCCCGGCATCGATACCTCGCCCTCGTTCAGCCCGGACGGCTCGATGATCGTGTTCAACTCGGACCGGTCGGGGACGGCGCGCCTCTACGTCATGCGGGCCGACGGCTCGGGCCAGCGGCCGATCAGCCGGGGCGGCGGCATCTACACGGCGCCGGCGTGGAGCCCGCGCGGCGACCTGATCGCCTTCACCAAACAATCCGGCGGCCGGTTCTCGACCGGGGTGATGGACGCCAACGGAGGCAACGAGCGCATCCTGTCCTCCAGCTATTTCGAGGAAGGCCCGAACTGGGCGCCCAACGGCCGCTATGTCATGTTCGCGCGCCAGGCCCGAGGGGGGGACACGCGGCTGTGGACCGTCGACCTGTCCGGCCGGGTGGTGGCCCAGGCGGGATACAACGGACGCGGCACCGACCCAGCCTGGTCGCCCCTGCTGGACGCTCCGCCCGCCAACGTCGGCATCGGCCAGAGCCCGGACAGCTGCCCCGCCTGACGCCGTTCGGCGGAAAGCGGAGCCTTTCGGCTCAACAGTGCGTTACCGCGACTGGCGCCCAAAATCCGCCCGGAGCAAGGATTAAGGTCAAGCTTGAGGCCGCCGTCCTCAGATAGAAGACACCAGGAGACGACCCGATGACATCCTCGAAACTGATCAAGCTGGCGATGGTGGGCTGCGCCGTCGCCGCCATGGCCGCCTGCACCCGGCGCCCGCCGGTCGAGGGGACGGTTCCCGGTTCGGAGATTCCGCAGCCGTCGGGCCCCGCCTATCCGACCGCCCCGACGGGTCCGGTCACCGGCGGCCAGGTGGGCGCCGCCGTCCCCGGCTCTGAACAGGATTTCGTCGTCAACGTCGGCGACCGCATCTACTTCGACCTGGACAGCTATGACGTCCGGCCCGAGGCCATGCCGCGTCTGGACGCCCAAGCGCAGTGGCTGCTGCGCTATCCGTCCGTCACCGTCCGCATCGAGGGCAACGCTGACGAGCGCGGCACCCGCGAGTACAACCTGGCCCTGGGCGCCCGCCGCGCCGAGGCGGTCCGCACCTATCTGATCAATCGCGGCGTGCCCGCGGGCCGCATCGACACCATCAGCTTCGGCAAGGAGCGCCCGATCGCCGAGGGCTCGAACGAAGAGGCCTGGGCCCGCAACCGCAACGCCCATACGGCGATCGTGTCCGGCGCCCCGCGCTAGGACGGGTTTCTCTAGAGCGCAGAGAGGCGTCGGCCCGGCCGGCGCCTCTTTTCTTTGTCCGCCGCATCCTCGCAGTCCGGCCGATTCCGGCGGGGGAACAGGCATGGACATCGACGCGGGCGGAGCGGCCGTCACCGCGGCGTGATGGCGGGCGCGGTCGAGAAGCCGACGGGTAAGGCGAGCCGGCGCCACGGCGTCTGCTCGGACTGCGGCGTGCTGGAGATGCTGGCCTGGCGGCGGCCTCCCTGGTCGTGCCGGTGCATGTCTGCGCCAAGCTGAAGGGCGCCCAGGCTCGTCGATCTTCCCAGCGCTCTGGCGGACCGCCGCCCTGTTGATCTTCTGCAACATCGTCGTCTCCCTGTTCGTCGCCGCCATGGTGTATCTCGGCCAGGGACAGTGACGCCTTGCGGCGGCCCCAAAACGGTGGAACCTAGCGCCCCATGACGCTCAAGCTCTCTCTTCCGCGCGGCCGCGCGGTCCTTCTCGTCGCCGTCGGCCTGGCCGTGATCGGCGGCGCCGCCGTCGCCCAGCAGACGCCCCAGATCATGGAGCGGACCCAGTGGGACAACCGCCGGCTCGAACAGTTGGACCGCAATGTTCGCCGACTGGAGCGCGCCCTGACCCAGCGCAACGCCGCCGGCCAGCCCGTCCTGGTCGAGCCGGATCCCGAGGTCCTGGTCCTTCAGGACCGGGTCGCGCTGATGGACCGACGCCTGTCGGACCTGGAGACGACCTTCCGCCGGATCAACGCCGACAACGAGCGGCTGACCTTCCAGCTGGATGAATCCCAGCGGGACAGCACCGCCCTGCGCACCCGCCTGGCCGACGCCGAGGCGCGGCTCGGGAAGCTGGAGACCCAGGCCGAGCTGAACGCCCCGGTCGTGGCCAATTCGCCCACGGGCGACGCCGCGCGCGACCTGGCCGCCGCCATCCGCCTTCTGTCCGAGGATCGCCCGCGCGGCGAGCGGGCGCTCGAGACCGTGGTCGTCACCTGGCCGAACACGCCCCAGGCGCGCGAGGCCAACTCGCGCCTGGGCGACCTGCGCGTCGCGGCCAACGACAAGGCGGGCGCGGTGCCCTACTACGCCGCCGCCCTGAAGGACTGGCCGCGGATCGGCTGGGCGGCGGAGACGACGCTGAAGCTGGCGGACGCCCTGGTCGCCACCGATCGCGACACCCAGGGCTGCGCCGCTCTGGCCGAGTTCAACCGGCGCTATGCCGAGACCGCCTCGGCGACGCTGAAGGCCCGCGCCGGCCAGATCCGCACCGCCGCCGGGTGCGACTGACGACCGAACTCTCCGCCGGCCTGGAGAGGCGCGTCCGCGAGCGTCTGGACGCCCGGCTTTCGCGGGACGCCGCCGCGCCGATCGCCCTGGCCCTGTCGGGCGGCGGCGATTCCATGGCCCTGCTGCTGATCGCGGCGCGCTGGGCCACGGAGCGCGGCCGGCCGCTGCTGGCGCTCACCGTCGATCATCGGCTCAATCCCGAAAGCGTGGCCTGGACCCGGTTCGCGGCAGAGGCCGCGCGATCCGCCGGCGCTCTGTGGCGGGGGCTGAGCTGGGACGGACTTAAGCCGACGGCGGGTCTGACGGCGGCGGCGCGGGCGGCGCGGCATCGCCTGGTCTCTGAGGCGGCGCGAGAGGCCGGCGCGCGAGTGGTGCTGTTCGCCCATACCGCCGACGATATCGCCGAAGCCGACTGGATGCGGGCGCGGGGAACGACGCTGGGCCGTCTGCGCGAATGGTCGCCCTCGCCCGCCTGGCCGGAGGGCCGCGGTCTCATGCTGCTGCGGCCCCTGCTGGCCGAGCGCCGCGCCGAGTTGCGGAACTGGCTGGATGGTCTTGGGGCCCGCTGGATCGAGGACCCGGCCAATGCCGATCCCCGGTTCGGCCGCAGCCGCGCGCGCATCGCCCTGGCCGGGGCGGCGGCCGGAAGCGGCCATGAGGCGCCCGCCGCCGCGCCTTGGTGGAGCCCGGAGCCAGGAGTGCTTCAGGTAGAACGCGGTGTGGACGGGCGGACGCTGGCGGCGGCGCTGGTGTGCGCCGGCGGCGGCGCCAGACCTCCGCGCGGGGATAGACTGGCCACCCTGCTGCAGCGATTGCGAGGCGGCGAGGCCTTCGCCGCGACGCTCGCCGGCGCGCGGCTGGAGGCGGGCGGCGATGTAGTGCGGGTGATGCGGGAGGCCGGAGAGATGCGGCGGCGCCCCATTGCGCCCTTGCGCCTGGAGGCCGGTCGAGCGGCGGTTTGGGATGGTCGCTTCGTTTTCACGGCGGCCGAACCAGGATGGACCGTGGCGCCCGCGCTGGGGCGAATGGGCGCGCTTTCTCCGCCTGACCGCACAATCCTGCACCGCCGTCCGGCCGCCGTGCGGGCCGCCGCGCCGGTCCTGATCCGGGACAGCGGCGACGGGCCGGTTCTTGCAGACGGGCGAGTGGCGACGCGCGATCTGGCGCCCGAACGGCTGGCTCTGGCCTTGGACGAAACGACGCATGAGGACGATCTGACCCGCGCCCGATGGCGTAACGCCGTGGAACGACCTATTTTCACGGGCAAGACATCCAGACCGGCGGCCGGGTTCGGCGCGTCGGACGATCGAGGACCCCTATGAATCTGCGCAATCTGGCGATCACCGGCATGATCCTGCTGGGCATGCTGGCCCTCTACGCCTTCGTATCACAAGGCGGAGCCATGTCGGGCGCGGGCGCCCAACAGGGCGGCGGGGCCGGCCGTCCCGAAACCGTCACCTATTCGCAGCTGCTGCAGCAGGTCGAGGCGGGGCAGGTGAAGGAGGCCACGATCCGCGGCGAGGACGTGACCGGCGTCTACAAGGACGACCGCCGCTTCAACGCCGTCACCGTCATGCCCAACACCTCGCTGGTCGATTCCATGCTGGCCAACGGCGTCGTGGTCGACGCCAAGAGCACCCGCCAGTCGTGGTGGGCCAGCCTGCTGATCGGCATCCTGCCCATCGCCCTGCTGGTCGGCGTGTGGATCTTCTTCATGCGCCAGATGCAGGGCGGCGCGCGTGGGGCCATGGGCTTCGGCAAGTCCAAGGCCAAGCTGCTGACCGAGCACAAGGGCCGCAAGACCTTCGATGATGTCGCCGGCGTTGACGAGGCCAAGGTGGAGCTGCAGGAGGTCGTCGACTTCCTGAAGGATCCCGCCAAGTTCCAGCGGTTGGGCGGCAAGATCCCCAAGGGCGCCCTTCTGGTCGGCCCTCCCGGCACAGGCAAGACGCTGTTGGCCCGTGCGGTGGCCGGCGAGGCCGGCGTGCCCTTCTTCTCCATCTCCGGCTCGGACTTCGTTGAAATGTTCGTCGGCGTCGGCGCGTCGCGTGTGCGCGACATGTTCGAACAGGCCAAGAAGAACGCCCCTTGCATCATCTTCATCGACGAGATCGACGCCGTCGGCCGTCATCGCGGCGCCGGCCTGGGCGGCGGCAACGACGAGCGCGAGCAGACGCTGAACCAGCTGCTGGTCGAGATGGACGGCTTCGAGGCGTCGGAGAACATCATCCTGATCGCCGCGACCAACCGGCCCGACGTCCTGGATCCGGCCCTGCTCCGTCCCGGCCGCTTCGACCGCCAGGTGGTGGTGCCGAACCCCGACGTCTCGGGTCGCGAACGCATTCTGCGCGTCCATATGAAGGACGTGCCGCTGGCCGCCGACGTCAACGTCAAGACGATCGCGCGCGGCACCCCCGGCTTCTCGGGCGCGGACCTGGCCAACCTGGTGAACGAGGCGGCCCTGACGGCGGCGCGCCGGGATCGCCGCATGGTCACCCACCGCGACTTCGAGGACGCCAAGGACAAGGTGCTGATGGGCTCGGAGCGTCGCTCCATGGCCATGAACGAGGAAGAGAAGCGCCTGACCGCCTATCACGAGGCCGGCCACGCCATCGTCGCCATGAACGTCAAGATGGCCGACCCCGTGCACAAGGCGACCATCGTGCCGCGCGGCCGCGCCCTGGGCATGGTGATGCAGCTGCCGGAAGGCGACCGCTATTCGATGAAGTACCAGCAGATGATCGACCGCATCGCCATCATGGCCGGCGGCCGCGTGGCCGAGGAGATGATTTTCGGCAAGGAGAACGTCACCTCCGGCGCCAGCTCCGACATCGAGCAGGCGACCAAGCTGGCGCGGGCCATGGTCACCCGCTGGGGCTTCTCCGAAAAGCTGGGCACGGTGGCCTATGGCGAGAACCAGGAGGAAGTCTTCCTGGGCCACTCGGTCTCGCGCACCCAGAACATCTCGGAGGAGACCGCGCGCACCATCGACGCCGAGGTCAAGCGTCTGGTCACCTTCGGCTGGGACGAGGCGCGCCGCATCCTGACCGAGAAGGCGCAGGATCACGAGAAGCTGTCCCAGGCCCTGCTCGAGTACGAAACGCTGTCGGGCGAGGAGATCAAGGACCTGCTGGAGAAAGGCGTCGCGCCTAATCGCGACGAGAACAACTTCCCCAATGCCGGGCCCTCGGTCTCCGTGCCGGTGACCCCGGTTTCCGACGGCGTGACGGTGGAGGCCCCGCCCCCCACCCCGGCGGCGACCAGCGTGCCGACCGTCCACTGACCTCCTGAACCCGCCGCGGCGTGTCCCGGCGGGTTCTTTATCATGAACTAGTTTGCATTTTAGACTAGTTCATGAGATATCGACGTCGTCCATAGGGAGGGCGTCATGACGACATCCGAAATCGATCGCGTGGAGCGCCTGCACGGCCTCGACGCGCTGCGGGGCGCCGCCCTGCTTCTGGGCGTGGGGCTGCACGGCGCCATGTCCTTTTTTCCGACGCAGATCTGGATCGTCGCGGACGACCAGAGATCGGTCTGGGCCAGCGGCCTGTTCTTCGTCATCCATCTGTTCCGAATGGCGACCTTCTTCCTGATCGCCGGCCTTTTCGCGCACATGATGATCGGCCGGCGCGGCGTGTGGGGCTTTGCGAAGAACCGGCTAGTCCGCATCGCCGCGCCGCTGGCGGTGTTCTGGGGCCTGGTGCTCACGGCCATTGTCGCCGTGCTTATCTGGAACGCCTCGTTGCAGGGTCTGACCGCGGCCGATGCGCCGCCGCAACCGACCTATGACTGGAGCAACGTGCCCCTTACGCACCTGTGGTTTCTGTGGGTGCTGATGATCTTCTACGCCGCCCTGCTGATCCTGCGCTCCCCCTTCGCGGCGCTGGATCGGAGGGGGGCTTGGGGGCGGACGGTCGATCGGATCACGGCCGGACTGGTAGGGCCGTGGGGACCGTTGGTGCTGGGGGCGCCGTTGGCGCTGGCGCTGTGGCTGCATCCGAACTGGGTCGCCTTTTTCGGCGTGCCGACGCCGGACGCGGGCCTGATCCCCAACACGCCCGCCCTGGTCGGCTTCGGCTTGGCGTTCGGCTTCGGCGTGCTGCTGGATCGGCGACGCGACCTGCTGAAGCGGATCGAGGCCTGGGCGCCCGCCCATCTGGGATTGGCGGCCGGAGCGGGCGCGGCGGCGATGATGCTGGTCGGCGGACCAGACCCGCAGTTGATCCCGATGACCGACCCGGCGATCAAGGCCATGACGGCGGCGGCGTTCGGGGTCGCCACCTACGCGGCGGTCTTCGCGGCAGTGGGGCTGGCGATGCGGTTCTTCTCCGGCCGCAGCGCCGTGCGCCGCTACCTGGCCGACGCCTCCTACTGGATCTACATCGTGCACCTGCCGCCGGTGATGGCCGCGCAGGTGCTGATTCAGGACCTGGCCTGGCCCTGGCCGATCAAGCTGGCGATCGTCGTGGTCGGCGTGCTGGCGGTCTCGACCGCGAGCTATGAGCTGCTGATCCGCCACACCTTCATGGGCCGATGGCTGAACGGACGCCGCGTACCCTGGCGCAAGGCCCGCCAGGCCGCGCTGGTCCCGGCCGAATAGCTTGCCAAGCCGCCGCCGCTCGTCCACCCAGACCGCACATCCGAGGAGCCCGTCATGACCGACGCCGCCCGTTCCGCCGAGGCCGACCTGGCCTTCCTGCGCTCCGTCGTCTCGGGCGCCGGACCCCAGGGGCACTTCACCATGGGCGTGGCCTATCTGGCCGGGGGCCTGCTGTATGGGGTGCAGTGCCTGTTCCACATCGGTCAGGCGCTGGGCTGGGTCCGGTGGCCGGGCCTAGCCACCCTGGTGTTCGTCGTGGCGATCACCGTCGCCATGATCGGCGTGCTGATCTGGGCCGTGCGCCAGGATCGCAAGGGCCCGCGTCCCGGACCAATGGTGACGCGGACCCTGAACGCGGCCTTCAGCGCCACCGGCATGGTCAACCTGGCGGTGATCGTGGTCTTCGGCGTGGGCGCGATGCGGGACCAGGACTTCGCTGTCTGGCTCTATTATCCGGCCATGGTGTTCGCCCTTCAGGCCGCGGCGTGGTGGGTGGCGTGGAGCCTGAGGAAGTCGCCATGGATGCTGGCGACGTCGCTCGGCGGGTGGGCCACCGCGGTCGCGCTGGGCTTGCTGGTGCGCGAGCCGGTGGCCTATCTGGCGGTCTGCACGGCGGCCCTGTTCGGCCTGTTCGCCGCCCCCGGCTGGATCATGCTGCGCGGCGCGCTGAAAGCTCGCCGGGCCGCCTGATCCATGAGCCTGGAGCAACTCGGAAAGATCGACGAGGTCATCCACGGCCGCATGCGGCTGGGTATCATGGTCTATCTGGCCGATGCCGAGTCCGCCGACTTCACCGAACTGAAGACGGTGCTGGAGGCGACGCAGGGCAACCTGTCCGTCCACCTTAAGAAGCTGGAGGAGGCGGGCTATGTCGCCATCGCCAAGAGCTTCGTCAACAACAAGCCCCTGACCCGCGCGACGATCACGACCGAGGGGCGCAAGGCCTTCGCCGGCTATCTGGAGGCGTTGGGCGGGCTGATCGGACACAAGGGCTGACCTGGCCCCCGGCCTCAGTCGCCCGGCAGATCCTCCGGATCTTCTATCATCACCGGCGTCAGGCTGCGCTCGGCGCCCGAGGGGTCGGTCCAGGTGATGGTGTGGCCCTCGACCAGGCCGATCAGGCCTGCGCCGACATGGGAGAGCACCGACACCTTGCCGGCGTCGATATCGGCCTCGTGCGGCAAGACGATCTGGATGCGGCGCGGCTCGGACGCGCGGCCGTCCACGTAATGGAGCCAGCGATGCAGCGGCGCGGCCCCCTTGGGGCGGTCGCCCGGCTCGCAGATGACGGCGCGCTCCAGCTCCTCCTGCAATAGGCCGGCCACGCCCTCGGCCGGCATGTCGCCGACGAGGCGGGACAGGATCTCGTGGTCCTCGGCGCTGAGGAAGATGTCGGGGCGGACGGGCAGGGTCGCCCGTGAGGCGGTGCTGGGCATGGGAATTCTCATAAATCGGGGACGCTCGAAAGGCGTCGGAGGGATGCTGGGGGTCTCGAAAGCGCCCGGAACGGGGCGAAGGCGCGCGGCCGTTCCGGGTCAGATGCCTGCGACGAGGCGTCCCGCGTGGGAAAGGCGTCGAGCCTGGCTGACGAGATGAGCGATCACGGCTAGAGGCTGATCCCATGCAGGCTGAAAGTCAAACCTCGCCGAAGTCCGCGTTGCCGCAGGTGATGGGTGTCGTGAACATGACGCCCGACAGCTTCTCGGACGGGGGGCGCTGGGCGTCGGCCGACCGGGCGGCGGATCACGCCATGCGGCTGGTCCAGCAGGGAGCGGACGTGCTGGACATCGGCGGGGAGAGCACTCGGCCGGGCGCCGACCCGGTTGAGGCGGCGGAGGAGATCGACCGGGTCGTCCCGGTGATCGCCGCGGTCCGGGCCCGATGGGGCGGGATGATCAGCGTCGACACCATGAAGCCCATGGTCGCCCGCGCAGCCGTCGCCGCCGGAGCGACGATGTGGAACGACGTCACGGCCCTCACCCACGCGCCGGACAGCGCCGCTGTCGCCGCCGAACTGGGCTGCGAGGTGGTGCTGATGCACATGAAGGGCGAGCCGCGCACCATGCAGTGCGACCCGAGCTATGACGATGTGGTCGGCGAGGTGCGGGACTATCTCTCCGCCCGGGCCGAGGGGGCGATGGCCGCGGGCGTGGCGCGCCAGAAGATCTGGCTCGATCCGGGCATCGGCTTCGGCAAGACCCTGGCGCACAACATGGCGCTGACGGCGGGGCTGGGCGCTCTGGTCGATCTCGGCTTTCCCGTGCTCTACGCCGCCAGTCGCAAGCGGACGATCCAGGCCATAGACGCCACCGCCGTCGAAGCGGGCGACCGGCTGGGCGGTTCGATCGCCTTGGCGCTGGAAGGGGCGCGACGCGGGGCGCGGATGGTCCGGGTTCACGACGTCCGCGAGACGATCCAGGCGCTGCAGGTCCAGGCGGCCGTGGCGATGAGCCTCTAGGCGGCGTTGATCTGCCAGGAGACGCCGAACCGATCCCGGACCCAGGCGAAGCGCCGCGAGAAGCCGTATTCGCCCGGCGGCATGTGCAGCTTCCCGCCCTCCCCCAGGGCGGAAGCGAGGGCATCGACATCCTCCGAGGCATCCACGGTCAGAAAGGTCGAGGTGGACGGGGTGAAGTCGAAGGCGTGCACGGGCGGAGAATCGTTGGCCAGGATCTCCAGCCCGGCCACCGACAGCCGCGCCATGGCGACCGAGCCGTCGGGCTTCTTCTCCAGCGACACGATCCGGGCGCCTGGGACGACCTCGGCGTAGAAGCTCAGGGCCGCTTCACAGCCGCCCTGGAACATCAGAAAGGGATGGGCGGAGCAGATCATGCGTGAGCCCTTGCGGCCATGGCTCGCGACCGTGACGCCCCGCCCCGGTCGGTCCGGCGCGCGACGGTCGCCTCACCCTCACGGCGAGGCTTGGGCCTCTCCGGCGCGCCGCGGCCGTCGAAGGTCCATTGTGCGACCGACTCGTCGAGCCATGTCTCGCTCATCACGTCGTCTCCATCATGCGGTTCAGATCGCTCCGGCGGGTGGCGGAAACGCCTCTCGACACGGACCTCGACGACAGCGCTCATCGCGTCGTCCAATCCTCGACACAGGCGTCCGGGTGTCGATCGAGGACGAAGCCGGGCTCGATCCCATGCTCCAACCAGATCTTGGCTCCGGCCAGGACCAAGGCGAAGCCACCGGTGGAATCCAGCGCCGCCGCGACGCCTTCCGGGCTGTCCACGAAGCCTCGGTTCTCGACCGTCACCCAGGTGTGGTCGCCGCGCGCTTCGAAGCGCCACTCGACTTCGGTGGGCGCCGTGTCGACGTCCCAGTCGATCAGGATTCGTCGGCCGGGCTCAAGCGCCTTCACCTGCACGTCCGTGCCGACGCCGTACATCTCCCACTCCCAACGGACGCGGGCGTCAGGCGTCAGGGGCCCCTCGGCGCGCGTGAACCAGAATCGACGGGTCACGTCTGGATCGACGAAGGCGGCGAACACCTCTGCGATCGGACGGCGGACCAGCATGCCGGCGGCGGCGACGGGCGCGCTCACCCCCTCTCCTCCCGATCGGCGATGTCGGCGGCATAGGCGTCGCGTAGGGCCAGCCAGCGGGCCCAGTCCCAGGGGTGGGCCACGCCGCGCACGGCGTCGTCGAGCCCCTCCATGTGATGGTGCCAGCCGCTGAGCACGTTGCGGCGGGCGTCGCGCCAGCCTTCGGGGATGCGGTGCACCAGCGTCAGGTGCGTGCCGTCTCCGTCCGGCGCCAATCGCCAGGTGACGACTGAATCGGGATTGCCGCCGAAGGTGTGTTCGAAACGGCTGAAGGGCTGGAACACCAGCACTTCATTCTCCTGCCGTCGCGACTCTGGGCGGTCCGGCAGGCATTCGTGGTCCGACTGGCGGAAGTGCAGAGCCAGCCGTCCGCCCGGTCGGGCATCGACGATCGCCTCGGCCAGCCAGCATCGCAGGCCTTCCGGCGTGGTCAGGGCCCGCCAAACGCGTTCGGGCGAATGGCGCAGGCGGCGCTCGAAACGCAGCTCCCAGCCGCCGTCGATCTCGCGCCAGGCGCCGTGGTCGGCGCGGTTCACGACCTCGCTCATTTCGGGAACTCCTTGTCGAGATGAGCCTCGAGCGCGTCGAGGCGGTCGGTCCAGAAGCGACGGTACCGGCCCAGCCAGGCGTCCAGTTCGGCCAGCGGCGCGGGGTTCAGGCTGTAGAGCCGCCGATTGGCGTCCTTGCGCACCGCCACCAGCCCCGCTTCGCGCAGCACCGACAGGTGCTTGGACACGGTGGGCTGGCTGACCGGCAGGGCGTCGACGAAATCGCCGGCCGGCCGTTCGCGCTCGGCGAGCATGGAGAGGATGGTCATCCGATGGGGTTCGGCCAGAGCTTGCAGAGCGGCGTGCATATATATGCCTTACTAGCAATATAGCCATTTGGCTATATGAAAGTGGCGGAAGTCGGTGCAAGCGACTCGCTGATCTCCTCGCCCGAACTGACTCGGCGCCGATGAGCCGTCCCCAGCTTGCCCTGAGCGACGGCTTGGCCCATCTGGCGGCTATGTCCTGGATAATGTCGATCAATCCGTGGCTGACGCTGGTCGTCGCCGGTCTGCTGGAAGTGCTTTGGGCCTCCGGCTTGAAGAACGTAGGGGTGCAGCGGCCGCTGACGTCGCTCGGCGTGCTGGTGGCCCTGGCCGGCAGCATGGTCCTGCTGTGGGTGGCCACGCAGAAGCTGCCGATCGGCACCGCCTATGCCGTCTGGACCGGCATCGGCGCGGTCGGCGCGGCCCTGGTCGGCGTGGCCGTCTACGGCGAGCCGGCGACGGCGGTGCGGGCGGTCTGCATCCTGCTGATCGTCTCCGGCATCGTCGGGCTGAAGCTGTTCTCTGGGGCGCACTGATGAGCTTGGCTCAAGCAGACGCCCGCCGCACGGGCGGTAGCGCGGGAAACCTGGGCCGGGTGCTGATCCTGGCGGGATCCGATTCCGGCGGGGGCGCGGGAATCCAGGCTGACATCAAGGCCGTGACCATGATGGGCGGCCACGCCGCGACGGCGATCACCGCCATCACCGTGCAGAACACCCTGGGCGTCCATGGCGTGCACCCGCTGCCGCTGGACCTGATCGCCGCTCAGGCGAAGGCGGTGCTGGATGACATCGGGACCGACGCCGTCAAGACCGGCATGCTGGGCTCGGTCGAGGTGGTCGAGACGGTCGCTGCCCTGCTGGACCGGGCCGGCGCCCCCGCCGTCGTGGACCCCGTCATGATCGCCAAGGGCGGCGCCGCCTTGCTGGCCGACGCGGCGGTCGAGGCGGTGAAGGCCCTGATGATCCCCCGGGCCGCCCTGTTGACCCCCAATGCGCCCGAGGCGGAGAGCCTGACGGGCTTCGCCGTCCGTGACATCGACGGACAGCGCCGTGCAGGCGAGGCCCTTCTGATGCTCGGCGCCCAGGCGGTGCTGATGAAGGGCGGACATGTGCCCGGCTCCACCGTCATCGATCTGCTGATGACCACCGAGGGTGAGACGGTGCTGGAGGCCCAGAGGATTGACACCCGCCACACCCACGGCACCGGCTGCACCCTGGCCAGCGCGTGTGCGGCCGGACTGGCGCTGGGCCGGCCGCTTGAGGTCGCCGTAGCCGAGGCCTGGGCCTATGTCGGCGAGGCCATCCGCCGGGCCCCCGGCCTGGGCGGCGGCCACGGCCCCCTGGATCACGCTTGGCCGGTCAGGGGCTAGGCGCCCGCCGCCGCCTCCAGCGCGGCGATGTCCAACTTCTTCATCGTCATCATCGCGGCCATGGCGCGCGCGGCCTTGGCGCGGTCAGGATCGGCCAGAAGCTCATTCATCCGCTTCGGCACGATCTGCCAGGAAAGGCCGAAGCGATCCTTGACCCAGCCGCACTGCTCATTCTCCGGATGGGCCGACAGGGCCGCCCAGTAGCGATCGACCTCCGCCTGGCCCTCGCATTCGATCTGCAGCGAGATCGCCTCGGAATATTTGAAGTCCGGCCCGCCGTTCAGGCCGACGAAGGTCCGCCCCGCCAGCTCGAACTCGACCGTCAGCACGTCGCCGGCCTTGCCGCTGGGGTAGTCGACGGGCGAACGGACGATCTCGACGATGCGGCTGTCGGGGATCAGTTCGGTGTAGAAGGCGGCCATCGCCTCGGCCGTTCCGTCGCACCATAGCCAGGTCGAAACCTTGTCCATGCTCGCCTCCTCGTGCTGCCGCCGAAGACCCGGCTTTTCGAAGAACGCTCTCGAGGGCTATCAGGTCGCATGAGCGATTCGACCCTCCTGACCGGGCGCCTGGCGACCATCGTCCGCGCTGAGCCGGGGCTGATGCACGTGCTGCGGGTCGTGCGCGGCCTGAACCTGACTGACTGGCGCCTCGTGTCGGGGGCGGTATATCAGGCCGTCTGGAACGCGCAGACCGGCCGGCCGGCGGGTTACGGCGTCAAGGACTACGACTTGGCCTACTTCGACGCCTCGGACTTGACCTACGAGGCGGAGGACCGGGTCATCAAGCGCGTCGCCGCCGCCTTCGACGAGCCGTTCCGCAGCCGGGTCGAGGTGCGCAACCAGGCCCGCGTCCACCTGTGGTTCGAGAACCGGTTCGGCGAGTCCTACACGCCCCTGGCGTCGACGGACGCGGCGCTGTCTCGGTTCGTGGCCCCGGCCTTCGCCGTCGGAATTCGGCTGGAAGCGGATGACGAGATCACTGTCGCCGCGCCCTTCGGGCTGGAAGACGTCTTCGCCATGGCCATCCGGCCCAATCCAAACCGGCCGCTGGCCAAGGGATGGACCCGCACGATCGAGAACGCGCGCGGCCGCTGGCCGGAACTGACGGTGATCGAACCCTAGACGCCGTCTTCCAGCTGCAGTTCCGGCGGCGCGGCGCGGATGGCGGCGCCCAGCGGCAGGTGCAGAATGAAGGCCGCGCCCTTGCCGGGCTCGCTCTCGACCTCGGCCCAGCCGCCGTGCAGCTCGACCAGCGCCTTGACCAGCGCCAGGCCGACGCCTGGCCCGCCGCGCTCGCGCCGCACGAAGCGGTCGAAGACGTGGGCCTGAAGGTGATAGGGGATGCCTCGCCCCGTGTCCGACACCGTCAGCCGCACCTCCGCCGGGCCTGTTTCGGCCTTGAGCACGACCGCGCCGCCTTCCGACACCGACCGCGCCGCGTTCTCCAGCAGGTGATGCAGGGCCTGGCTGACGCGGTGGGCGTCGGCGCGTATCGGTCGCAGGTCCGGCGGGTAGACGACGGTCAGTGTCGCGCCGCGTCCTTCCACCTTGGGCCGCACGGCGGCGGCGGCCTGGTCCAGCAGATCGCGGATACGCACGTCGCCCAGCGACAGCTCCATCTCGCCGGCGTCGATCTGGGCCATGTCGAGCACGTCGTCGATCGAGCGCGCCAGCTGGCTGGCGGCGATGCGTATGGCGCCGGCATGCTGACGCACACGCTCGGGCAGTTCGCCGGACACCTCCAGCAGCTCTGAATAGCCGACGATGGTGGTCAGCGGGGTGCGCAGCTCATAGGAGACGCTGCCGACGAATTCGCGCTTCAGCGCCTGGCTTTCGGCGAGGGCCTGTTCGCGCTGCACCAGGGCCTGCTCCAGTTCGCGTCGGGCGGTGACGTCGGAGAAGGCGACGAGGGTGGCGCCGTCGGGCAGCGGCCGCGTCTGCCAGGCGGCGATCCGGTCGTCGGCCATGCGGCCCTCTCCGGATATCGCGATGCGGCTTTCCGGATCCGGATCGGCGACCCGCGCCTTGAGGCCCAGCCACAGCGCGGGATCGGACAGTACGGCCTTACACAGTTCCGCCAGGGCGTCGAAATCGGCGGCGGCGGCGATCTGATCCCCGCTCAGCCTCCAGAACCGCTCGAACGCCTCGTTGTGCAGCCGTATGCGGCCGTCGGAGCCGAACACGGCCACGGCGTCGTTCAGCTTGTCCAGGGTGGCGCGCTGCACCTGAAGCTGGGCGTTGAAGCGGCTGCGCAACTGCAGTTCGCCGGTGATGTCGGAGAAGATCAGCAGGATGCCGCCCAGCGGGTGAGGCTGGCGGACCACGCGCAAGGTGCGGCCGTCCGGCAGCGACCAGCTGTCGTCGGGCGCGGCCTCCGAGGCGCCGTAGAAGTCCAGCTCGTGCGCCTTCCAGCCCGCGTAGTCGACGACCTCCGGCAGGCGGCGGCGCTGGCGCAGGTGATCCAGCAGCTCGGCGTGGGTCGGCCGCTCGTCCAGCCAGGCGGGATCCAGGTCGAACAGGGTGCGGAAGGCGGTGTTGTGGAAGGCCAGCCGCTTGGCCGGTCCGAAGATGGCCACGGCGTCAGCCAAGTGGTTCAGCGTCTCGTCATGCGCCTCGACGTGGCGGCGCAGGGTGTCGCGCGTCTCCTCGGCCTCGGTCACCTCGATGGCGAAAGCTGTCACGGCCCCGCCGCCGGCGGGTTCGGCGATGATGCGCCAGGCGCGCCGCCGGTCGCCGCCGGTGGTCCAGCGGAAGCCCTCCTGCCGTGTTCCCAGCCGTCTCGCCTCGGCGACAAGGGCGTCAGCGCCCCGGTCGAAGCCCAGTTGCCGCTCGCGCGCCTCCTCCACCGTCTCGACGCCGATCTCGTCCAGGAATGCCCGGTTGGCCCAGGCCAGGACGCCCGCCCCGTCCGCGACCCAGGTCGGGGTCGGAGAGGCGTCGGCCAGCATGGCCAGGCCGCTTTCCACCGCCTCCGCGCCGGTCAGGGTGACGCTGGAGGCCGGCGACAGCCGCAGCCACGCCAGGCCGCCCGACACTCGGCCTTCCACCCGCCAGGGTTCGGCGTCGTCGCGCCCGCTCTCTTGATAGATCGCCAGACCCTCGAACGGCCGGCCTTCCTCGACCAGGGCGGTGATGGCGGCGCCGTGCATCGGCGCCAGCCGCGCCAGCAGGGCGTCGGCCTGATTCTCCACGCCCGGCGCCAGGCGCGCGATCAGCTCGGCCGGGCCGATCGGCTCCCCGTCGGGACGACCGTCCGGACCAAGCGCCAGGTTGATGTCGTCGAAGGCCTGCATCAGGGCCGCCTGTCGGCCCGAAGCGGCCAGGAGCGCGGCGCGACCCGCCTCCGCCTCCAGCGTCCGCGCCTCCAGCCGCGCGCGCAGGCGCCAGGCCCAGGCGCTGACCGCCAGCGCCAGCCCCGCCGCGCCCGCTGTGGCTGCATAGGCGATGTCGGCCTCGGCCATGTTCCTTCCTGAGGCGGGGCCGCGCCCCGATTCGCGCGTTCACCATACCTCAAGCCGAGGAAAAAACGGCCTCCTCGAACACGGCGGCCAGACAGCGTCGATTTGGCCGATGGCGCCGCCGATCCGCCCTGCTAGGGGAAGGGCATGCACGATCAAGCGCCGCCGGTCTGGGCCGACCAGGCCGCCCCTTCCCTCGACGATTTCGCACGACTGGCGCGCGACGCCTTCGACGCCCTGCCGGAGGCGTTCCGGCTGGCGGCGGGCGAAGTCGTCTTCCGCATTGACGACTTCGCGGACGAGGACACCCTGGCCGAGATGGAGATCGAGGATCCGTTCGAACTGACCGGCCTCTATCATGGCGTCGACATCGGCCGGCGGGACAGTCTCGGGCCGGCCGCCGAGCCGTCGCGCATCTTCCTCTATCGCCGACCGATTCTCGATGAATGGTGCGAGCGCGGCGACGTGGGTCTGGCCGAGATCATTGCGCACGTCCTTATCCATGAGATCGGCCACCACCTCGGTCTGTCCGACGACGACATCCACGCGATCGAGGACGCGGACTGACCGCTCAGCGCTCGCCGCACACGGCGCAGGCCGGATCAGCCGCGATCCGCACTGTCCGGGCCAGCCCCCTGAGCCCGTCATACAGCAGCAAGCGGCCTCGCAAGGGCTCGCCCGCGCCGACGATCCACTTGATCGCCTCCAGCGCCGCCATCGAGCCGATCACGCCGGCAAGGGCGCCGACCACGCCGACGCGAGCGCAGGTTTCGGCGTCGGGCGGCGCCTCCGACACCAGACATTGATAGCAGGGGCGGCCGGTGAACACGCCCACCTGGCCCTCCCACCGACCCAGGGCGCCGGAAACCAGCGGCTTGCCGGCCGCGACACAGGCCGCGTTGACGGCTTGGCGGGTCGCGAAGTCGTCGGTCCCGTCCAGCACGATGTCGAAGCCGCGGACGAGATCGGCGGCATCCCGAAGGGTCAGGCGGCGCGGAAAGGTCTCGAGCGCCACGCCGGGATTGAGGGGCGCCAGACGCTCGGCCGCCGTTTCGACCTTGAGGCGGCCGATGTCCGCTGTCGTGAAAAGCACCTGCCGCTGCAGGTTGGACAGGGCGACGGTGTCATCGTCCACCAGGCCCAGCGTGCCCACGCCCGCCGCGGCCAGATAGAGCGCCGCAGGCGCGCCGACGCCGCCGACGCCCACGATCAGCACGCGCGCGCGCCTCAGCGCCTGCTGGCCCGGTCCGCCGATCTCGGACAGCACCAGGTGACGGGCGTAGCGTTCGACGTCGTCTTCGGAAAAGGTCACGCGCCTATGTAGGGTCTGGACGCGAGGCGCGACAGTCGGCTTAGGGCGTGACGGCCATCGAGCGGCTCGCCTGGACCAGCAGGGCTTCGGCCCGCATCCCGACGTCCGGCGCGTGGAGGTGGTCGGCGAGGAAGGCCGAGGTCGCCGCCGGCGCCTCCAGCCGCACCATGGCCCAGTCGGGGAACTGGCGCTGCTCTATCGGCCGATCCGACAGGATACGAATGTCCGCGTGGCGGCGATCCTCGCGCAGTCGCGTCAGCAACCTGTCCAAGTCGCCGCGGGCGCCCTCGATCGCCTGGATGAAGAAGCCGCCGTGGCGCAGCAGGACGCCGGTCAGCTGGTCGCGGCGATTGTTGCGGTCCGAAACCCCGATGATGTCGATCAGCGGCATCAGGTTGTCCGTCACGCTCTCGGCGGCGCGGCTGACGTAGACGATGCGGAACAGTTTCACGGGCGACTCACGAACTCAGGCCACGATCACCGGAGCCGTTGGCGCAGCCTAGGGGGGCGTCGGCGTGTTCTCAAGCCGCTTGCAGGCTGCAAACGCCGATCAGTCGTTCCAGCTCGCCAGGGTCCATGTCGCGCAGAGGTCGTCCGCCGGAATGGTCGCTCACGCAGCGATGGTCGGCCTGGCACAGGCGCATCGGCTCGCGATAGCGCCGCTGCATCACCGGCCGGTCGTCGATCACCCGGAGATCGGCGTGGCGCGGGTCCGCGGCGACGCGACGCAGCAGCCGGTCCAGGTCAGCGCGCGCGCCCTCCACGATCTGAAGGATCTCCTCTCCGTAGAACATCAGCACCGCGCCGAGCTCGTCGCGACGGTTGTTGCGGTCGGACACGCCGAGGATCTGGGCAAGCGACTGGGCGCTGCGGCCGGTGTCGCCGACAGCATTACTCACGAATATGAGCCGGTAGAGCAATTTAATTGTTCCCCATATCGCTCCTACGGCGATATCGAACTGCGGTATACGGCAAGTTGTGGTGGAAGTTGGGCGCATCCGTCTGTTCGCTGGGCGGTCCGGAGAACGGGGCTTGCCCCTGGGCGGTCCCACCGCCATTTCCTGGACATGACCCGAGCTTCCGATCCTTCCTTCCCCGACTGGCACGGCACCACCATCCTGGCGGTGCGCAAGAACGGTCGCACCGTCATCGCCGGCGACGGCCAGGTCTCGATGGGACCCACCATCGTGAAGGGCGCGGCGCGGAAGGTGCGCACCCTTGCCGGAGGCAAGGTGATTGCGGGCTTCGCCGGCGCCACGGCCGACGCCTTCACTCTGATCGAGCGGCTGGAGGCGAAACTGGAGCAGTATCCGGACCAGCTGGCGCGCGCTTGCGTCGACCTGGCCAAGGACTGGCGCACCGACCGCTACCTGCGCCGGCTGGAGGCCATGCTGCTGGTGGCCGACAGGTCGTCGATCTTCACCGTCACCGGCGTCGGCGACGTGCTGGAGCCGGAACACGGCGTCGCCGCGGTCGGCTCGGGCGGCAACTTCGCCCTGTCGGCCGCCCGCGCCCTGATCGAGGAGACCGAACTGGACGCCGAGCAGATCGCCCGCAAGGCGATGAAGATCGCCGCCGAGGTCTGCGTCTACACAAACGGCAACCTGACGGTCGAGACGCTGGAAGGTTGAGCCCCCGCCGCCCATGGCGTAAGCGCGCGCCATGACGTCAGACGCCCCTCAACGCCCCCTCGCCCGCAATCCCCGCGGCTTCGCCGACAGGCGCGGTCGCGACCTGACCGCCGAGCGCCGCATCGTGCGCCAGGTGTCGGAGGTCTATGAGCGCTGGGGGTTCGAGCCGCTGGAGACACCGGCGTTCGAGTACGCCGACGCTCTGGGCAAGTTCCTGCCCGACGCCGACCGGCCGAACGAGGGGGTCTTCGCGCTTCAGGACGACGCGGGATCCGACGAGCCGGGCGGCTGGATGGCGCTGCGCTACGACCACACGGCGCCCCTCGCCCGGTTCGCGGCCCAAAGCTGGGAGACGCTGCCCAAGCCGTTCCGCCGCTACGCCTACGGCCCGGTGTGGAGGAACGAGAAGCCCGGCCCCGGCCGTTTCCGCGAGTTCTGGCAGTGCGACGCCGACACGGTGGGCTCCGATCGGGCCGAGGCCGACGCCGAGATCATCGCCATGGGCTGCGAAGGCCTGAGAGCGGCGGGCCTGGCCGAGGGCCAGGCGCAGATCCGCGTCTCCAACCGCAAGCTGTTCGACGGCCTGTTCGACGCGGGGGGCGTGACCCAGCCGGGACAGCGGCTCACCGCCCTTCGCGCCATCGACAAGTTCGACCGGCTGGGCTGGGAAGGCGTGCACGCCCTGCTCGGCGAGGGCCGGCTGGACGAGTCCGGCGACTACACCCGGGGCGCGCAACTGCCCGCGAAGGTGACGGCGGCGATCGAGGCCTTCCTGGCGTCGGCCGGGACCCCGGGCCTGTCGCGAGCCGACACGCTGGACGCCGTGGCGCGTTCCGGCGACCTGGGCGCGGCCGGGGAAACGGCGCTTGCCGAGCTGGCGGCCGTCGACCGGGCGCTGTCGGCGATGGGCGTGCGCCAGGAAGCGGTGACGTTCGATCCGACCATCGTACGCGGGCTGGAATACTACACCGGCGCGGTGTTCGAGGCCGAGCTGCTGCTCGACACCACCGACGACAAGGGCCGACCGGTGCGCTTCGGCTCGATCGGCGGCGGCGGCCGTTATGACGACCTGGTGGCGCGGTTCACGGGCCAGAGCGTGCCGGCGACCGGCTTTTCCTTCGGCGTTTCGCGCCTGGCCTCGGCCCTGCGCGCCGCCGGAAGAGGCGGCGAGGACGCGGTGCGCGGGCCGGTGGTGGTCATCGTCTTCTCCGAGGCCGACATGGCCCACTATCTGGCGGCCGTGGCCGAACTGCGCGGGGCGGGGATCGCCGCCGAACTGTACCTGGGGCGTGCGGGGATGAAGGCGCAGATGAAGTACGCCGATCGGCGCGGCGCGCCGGCGGCCGTCATCCTGGGCGGCGACGAGATCGCGGCGGGACAGGTCACCATCAAGGACCTGGACGCGGGGCGCGCGGCGGCGGCGGGGATCACCGACAACGAGGCCTGGAAGGCCGAGCGGCCCGGTCAGGCGACCCTGCCGCGCGCCGACCTGGTCGCCGCGATCCGGCGCATTATCGAATAAGCTTCGATAATCATCGACATCGTGGATGACTTATCGACGATAAGTCGAAGAAAGTTCGATTTGATCCGCCCGCCCCGTTGACGCGGGCGTGGCAATGGCGTCATTTGGTCTCACTCGAGAGCGAGCGATGCTCCTAGCGCGCAGTTCTCGAAGGCGTTTCGGGGAGGAAACGTCGGCTCACAAGAGCCCCGGAAAGCCCGCTGCGATGTATCCCCCGCAGCGGGCTTTTTCGTGCCTGGAATCCCGCCGCCCAGGGATTTCGCCCGGTGGCCGCGACATCGCCCGAAAGCATAAAGGCCGGGATGACATCCCGGCCTTTCGCGATTCTCGAAGAAGCTTCGCCTTACCAGATGCGGACACGGTCCTCGGGGGCGATATAGTATTTGTCGCCCGGCTGGACTCCGAACGCCTCATACCAGGCGTCGACGTTGCGCAGCGGCCCGATGACGCGGAACTGCGCCGGCGAGTGCGGGTCGGTGGCCACCTGCTGCTTCAGGGCCTCGTCGCGGTACTTCGACTGCCAGACCTGCGCCCAGCCGTAGAAGAAGCGTTGGTCGCCGGTCACCTCATCGAGCACCGGAGCCGGCTGGCCGTTCAGCGACAGGTGATAGGCCTCCAGGCCCACGGCCACGCCCGATGCGTCGCCGATGTTCTCGCCCATCGTCAGCCCGCCCTGCACGCGATAGCCGGGCAGCGGCTCATAGGTCTCGTACTGGGCGCCGAGACGCGTGGTCAGGGCTTCGAAATTGGCCTTGTCCTCGGCGGTCCACCAGTTGCGCAGCACCCCGTCGCCGTCGGACTTGGAGCCCTGGTCGTCGAAGCCGTGGCCGATCTCGTGGCCGATCACGCCGCCGATGCCGCCGTAGTTGACCGCCGGATCCGCGTCAGGATCGAAGAAGGGCGGCTGCAGGATAGCCGCCGGGAAGACGATCTCATTATTGGCCGAGTTGTAGTAGGCGTTGACCGTCTGCGGGGTCATGCCCCACTCGGCCTTGTCGACCGGCTCGTCCAGGCGCGACAGGTCGTAGTTCCATTCGAACAGGCCCTTGCGCTCGACATTGCCGACCAGATCGTCGGCGCGGACCTCCAGGCCGGAATAGTCGCGCCACTTCTCGGGATAGCCGATCTTGACGGTGAACTTCTTCAGCTTCTCCTGCGCCGCCGTCTTGGTTTCGGCGCCCATCCAGCTCAGGCCGTCGATGCGGTGCGACAGGGCCGTGCGCAGGTTGGCGACCAGCTCTTCCATCTTGGCCTTGGACTCGGCCGGGAAGTATTCCGCGACATAGAGACGGCCGGTCGCCTCGCCGAGGGCGTTCTCGGCGAAGGAGATGGCGCGCTTCTCGCGCGTGCGCTGCTCGGGCTGGCCCGACAGGTCCCGCGAACGGAACTCCCATTGCGCGTCGGAGAAGCGCTTGGACAGGAAGGGGGCCATGTCATCGGCGGTGTGGAAGGCTTCCCACGCCTGCAACAGCGCGATCGGCGTCTCGGCGTAGATGGCCGCGATCGCCGGCATGGCCGTGTCCTGGCGCACGATAAGGCGCGGCACGCCGCCCAGTTCGGCCGCGTCGAAATAGGCCCGCCAGGCGAAGCCCGGCGCCTCGGTCGTCAGACGGTCGATGGTGTAGTCGTTGTAGGTCTCGTCGCGGTTGCGGTTCTGGATCGGGGTCCAGTGCGCCTCTGCGATCTTGGTTTCCATGGCCACGATCTGGGCGGCGGTCTCGGCCGGATTCTCCCAGCCGATCATCTCCAGCATGCGCGCCACATAGGCCTGGTACAGCACCTTCTTGTCGGCGTAGCGGGCGTCCAGATAATAGTCGCGGTTCGGCAGGCCGATGCCCGACTGACCGGTCGAGACGACATAGCGGGTCGGCTGTTTCGCATCGATGGTGATGCCGGTGCCGAAGAAGGACGAGCCGAAGCGGCCGACCGTCTGGCCCATGTACACGGCCATCTTGTCATGGCTGTCGGCGGCGCGGATGGCGGTCAGGTACGGCTGCAGCGGTTGAGCGTCCAGCTGCTCGATGCGGGCCTCGTCCATGTAGGCGCGGTAGGCGTCGGAGATCTTGGCCTCGTCCGAGCCGCCAGCGAGGTCGGTGCGCGCGGCCAGTCCCGTCACCAGTTCCTTCATGCGGTTGTCCGACAGTTCGCGCAGCAGGGCGAAGGAGCCGTAGCTGGTGCGGTCCGACGGGATCACCAGCCTGTCGACCGCGGCGCCGTTGGCGTGGCGGAAGAAGTCGTCGCCCGGCTTCACCGAGGTGTCGCGGCCGTTCAGGTCGAAGCCCCAGGTCCCGTACTTCGGCGCCTCGATGCCCTGCCAGCCGGCGGCGGTTTCCTCGCCGGAGAACAGCGAGACGATCGAGCAGCTCTCGTCCAGGCAGGCATGGTCGTGGCCGACGTCCTGCGCCAGGGCTGCGGCGGCGGGCAGAAGCAGGGCGCCCACGGCGGCCCCGATAAGCAGACTTTTCATACGTCTCATCCTCGATCCCGGCCCAGATGCGGTCGGGCGAGGCGGACCCTAGACCCGAGCCGGGACCTGTCGTCTTAAAAAAAGTTCATGAAAGCGACCGCCCTATCGCCAGACGGGGCGGGGCGCCCTCTGCTACGATCGGCGAGGAGGGCGGATGACCAACGGACACGGCGGCGGCGACTACAAGGACCTGGTGGTCTTCCTGGCGGCCGCAGGCGTCATGGTCCCCCTGGTCAACCGGCTCAAGATCAGTCCAATCCTGGGCTTCCTCGCCGCCGGAGTGCTGCTGGGGCCGGACGGCCTGGCGCGGTTCGCCGACACCCTGCCCTGGCTTTCGTGGGCGACGATCAGCGACCCGGGCCAGCTGGGCCAGCTTTCCGAGCTTGGCGTCGCCTTCCTGCTGTTCATGATCGGGCTGGAGCTTTCCTGGGAACGGCTGCGGGCGATGCGGCGGCTGGTGTTCGGGCTGGGGCTGATGCAGGTCGCGGCCTGTACGGTCGTTCTGGCGGGGCTGTTCATGGTGACCGGCCAGACCTTAGCCAGCGCGGCGGTGCTGGGCATGGGGCTGGCCCTGTCATCGACCGCCGTCGTCATGCCGGTGCTGGCCGAGCGGGGCCGGCTGAAGGGGGCGGTCGGCCGGTCCACCTTCGCCGTCCTGCTGGCCCAGGATCTGTCCGTGGCCCCCATTCTGATCACCGTCACCGTCCTGGCCGCGCTGGCCCAGGGCGGGGACGTGCTGGACACAGCGGTCCTGGGGCGCGCCCTGCTCACCCTAGTGCCGGCCGCGATCGGCCTGGGCGCCCTGGTGCTTCTGGGCCGCGTGGTGCTGCGACCGATGTTCCGCTCCGTCGCCAAGGCCCGCAAGGTCGACCAGGGCGGCGAACTGTTCGTCGCCGCCAGTCTGCTGGTGGTGATCGGCGCCGGCCTGGCCGCCCAGGCCAGCGGCCTGTCGATGAGCATCGGCGCCTTGATCGCCGGGGTGCTGCTGGCCGAGACCGAATTTCGGCGCGAGGTCGAGGTGGCGATCGAGCCCTTCAAGGGCCTGCTGCTCGGCGTCTTCTTCGTCGGCGTCGGCCTGGGGCTGGACCTGGACGCGGTCGCGGCCAATCCGACGGGGGTCGTGGGTCTGGCGATCGCCATCACGGTGGTGAAGGCCGCCATCGTCTTCACCCTGGCGCGCCTTTGGGGGCTGGGCGGCCGCACGGCGCTGGAGACGGCCCTGGTCCTGGCGCCGGCGGGGGAGTTCGCCTTCGTCGTCTTCGCCACCGGCCTGGTCGAAGGGATCGCATCGCCCGTCGTCACGGCGACGGTGACCCTGTCGGCCACCCTCAGCATCTTCTCTATCCCCCTTCTGGCCCTCATCGGCCAGAAGCTGACCACACCGCCCGAAGGCGAGGCTGCCTCCGAGGCCGAGAGGGCCATCCCCGACCCGCGCGAGGGCGGGACCGTCATCGTCGGCTTCGGCCGGGTCGGCCGCCTGATCGGCGAGATGCTGCGCGAGCACGGCCAGCCGTTCATCGCCGTCGACACCGATCCGGTCGCCGTGGCGGCGGGGCGTCGCGAAGGCTTCGACGTCTTCTATGGCGACGCCGGCCGGGCCGAGATGCTGGTGAAGTGCGGCGTCATGTCCACCCGGGCCCTGGTGGTCACCATGGATTCGCCGGCCAAGGTGGACGAGGTGGTGCGCGTCGCCCGGCCGTTGCGCGACGACCTGATCCTGATCGCGCGCGCGCGCGACGACCAGCACGCCGCGCGCCTCTACGCCCTGGGGGTCACCGACGCCGTGCCGGAAACGACCGAGGCCAGCCTGCAGCTGGCGGAGAACACCCTGGTCGACCTGGGGGTGCCCATGGGGCTGGTCCTGGCTTCGATCCACGAACGCCGCGATCGCTTCCGCCAGGCCTTCCAGGCGGCCGCGCCGGAGGCTCGCGGAGGTCGCCCGACCCGCGCCCTAAGAAACACCCAGCTTAACCAAAAGCGTTCCGGCGGCCCGTCAGAGAAGACGAAGTTGCCGGAGGAACCATAGCCATGACCCATTTTTGTCATGGTTCCATGATGGAAGCGCTGCCTTCTGTATTCATTCGCGTTGGCGGAGATTGCAGGGCCCGCTTGCCTTGGGTCGCTTCCGGCCCCCAACCCTAAGTCAACTTTGATCATCCCCCGGGTTGAAGTTTTTCGTAGAGTAAAAGCCTGATTTCATGACCGATTCCCCCCTCGTCGCCCCCTCCGAGCCCCGCTTGAACCGCCGACAGGCGGCCAAGATCCGCACGCGGCAGAAGGTGCTGGAAGCCGCCCGGTCGCTTTTCGCCGAGCGTGGCTACGAACCCGCCACCATTCGCGACATCGCCAAGGGCGCCGGCATGTCGACCGGCGCGGTTTTCGCCAACTTCCAGGACAAGGCCGAACTGTTCGAGGCGGTCCTGACGGAGGACATGACCCGCCTGGCCGAAGTGGTTGAGGCCGGCGCGCCCAAGGACGAGCCGGTGCGGGACCGTCTCGTGGGGGCGCTGAGCGCCGGGTACCACTCCTCGCTGGAGCACCTGCCCCTGTTCCAGGCCATCGTCGCCCGGTCCTGGTTCCAGCCGCTGGCCGCCGAGATGCGCGCGCGCACGGCGACCAAGAAGCTCCAGCTCGCGATCGGCAGCCTGCTGCAGGACGCCGTGGCCAAGGGCGAGATCAGCCAGGACGCCGACCTGCGGCTGCTGGTCGAACTGATCTGGGACGCCTACCTGTCCAACTACCGCCGCGCGGCCTACGACAACTGGGACGCCCAGGCGCTGTCGGACCACATCGCCAAGCAGATCGACGTCATCCTGGCCGGCGCGCTCGTCGCCCGCTGAATCCGATCGTCACCAGATGAATTAGGCCCCGCTTCGGCGGGGCCTTTTTCGTTGGGGCCCATTGCGCGGCCGTGCGAACCGCTGCAGCGACATCCAGGGGCCGACTTGGCCGAACTCGCCCCGAGAACGCGGCAAATCGCGTTGCCTTCTCCGACCGCTTCCGGGCTCTGAACGCGGCGGATCGCCTCGCCAGATTATGCAGAGGGGGCGAAGGCGACCACGAGCACGCTGACGCCGTTCGCCAGGAAATGGACCGCGGTGATGATCCAGAAACCGCTCCAGGCCTGGCCCCGCGCCCGCCAGTGGTGCTGGACCGCGCCGAACAGGGTGAACATGGGCAGGACCGAGACCGACCCCAGCGTCAGTCCATGAAGCGGAACAGCCAGCAGCCCGACGGCCAAGGCGGTGGGCATGGCTGCACATTTCAGCCGACCGCTGAAGAACCAGACAAGGGCCACGACGCCCAGGCTCTCGAACAGCGGCGCGGCGACCAAAGTAACGAACACCAGGACCGGCGACACATTGTCGATGACGCCGCTGAAGCCGTCCCCACTGGACGGCCCCGCTAGCCGCTCGACCAGCACGCCGACAAGCGTCATCGCCAACTTGGCCACGAGGGCGGCGAGGAGAATTGTTCGTAGCCAGCGGGTCGAGGCGCCGGTCAGATCGTCCCAGAGGCGGCGGCGGTAACCTGCGGGCATAGGCTTCTGCATTTGGAAGCTAGTGCAGAAGCAACCGCGGCTTGACCATATCGGCCTCGGAGGATGGCGTCGGCCAAGGCGCGAATCGCGACGGAGGCTGTTTTCGACCGGGTTCGGCGTTGACTCTGCGACCGCCTTCCGTATATGTCGCCGCTCTTCGCCCGCGGGGGTCACCCGGCGGGCGCACTCTTTTTTGCGTTTGCGCTGAGGCTTCAACATGTACGCGGTGATCAAGACCGGCGGCAAGCAGTACCGGGTCCAACCGGGCGACACCATCGTCGTCGAAAAGCTCGACGGCGACGCCGGCTCGGAGCTGAAGTTCGACAGCGTCCTGATGCTGGGCGGCGACAAGGGCGTGACCCTGGGCGCCCCGCTGATCGACGGCGCCTTCGTCGGCGCGACCCTGATCGAGACCCGCAAGGGCGAGAAGGTCAAGATCTTCAAGAAGACCCGCCGCCAGGGCTATCGCCGCACGAACGGCCATCGCCAGATGGAATCGGTCCTGCGCATCACCGGCATCGAAGGCGCCGGCGAGACCGCCAAGTGGGACGGCAAGGTCGAGCTGATCACCAAGGCCGAGATCAACCTTCGGGCCCGCGGCCTCGCCACGCGCGGCGCTGCCTCGGCGCTGGGTTCGACCGAGACCGTCGTGAACGAGGTCGAAGGCGCCGACGTCAAGGCCGCCGTGGTCGAGAGCTCGGCTCCCGCCAAGAAGGCCCCGGCCAAGAAGGCTCCCGCCAAGAAGGCCGAAGCGGCCGGCGACGAAGCCTAAAGACATTCACCGGCGCCTCTCACCGGCGCCATATGATGCAAGGGGCGTCCTCAAGCAGGCCGAACGGCCGGTAGGACGCTTAGGAAAGAGCGGAGCGATACGATGGCTCACAAGAAATCCGGCGGTTCGTCGCGCAACGGTCGCGACTCCGAGTCGAAGCGCCTCGGCGTGAAGAAGTTCGGCGGCGAGCGCGTGCTGGCCGGCAATATCATCGTGCGTCAGCGCGGCACCACCTTCCACCCGGGTGAGAACATCGGCATGGGCCGCGACCACACCCTGTTCGCCCTCACCAACGGCGCCGTGAAATTCACCACCAAGCGTGGCGGCCGTTGTTACGTGTCGATTCTCGCGGCCAACGACGACGCCGCTCAGGCGATGGCCGCCGAGTAACGCAGTCTGGAACTCTCCGGATCGCGTTGCTCCTCCAGCAGCCGATCCGGACCAGGGAAATATTCCGCGGGGAGTCTGGATCACCAGGCTCCCCGTTTGCGTTTCCCCGCCTCGAAGCCGTCCGAGCCCTCCAAGGAGGCGGCGCGAAGAGTGAGGCGACTACAATGTGCGTCATTGAAACCTCTCCCGTTCTCGAGACGCGGCGCCTGCTGCTGCGCGCGCCCGCTCCGCAGGACGCGCCGCGCATCGCCGCCCTGGCGAACGATCTGGACATTGCGCGCATGACCAAGCGCATGCCCCACCCGTTCCGGATCGAGGACGCCGACGACTTCGTGCTGCAGGTGGCGGCGCAGGACCCCGCGCGCGCCAACACCTTTGTCATTGAGCACGAGGACCGGGGGCCGGTCGGCGTCATCGGCCTGTTCGAGGGCGAAGACCCCGTGCCGGAGACGGGGTATTGGATCGGGCGCGAGTTCTGGGGCCGGGGCTTCGCCACCGAAGCCCTGGAAGGCGCCCTGGTCTGGGCCAGCCGCAAGTGGCGCCGGCGCGCCCTGGTGGCGGGGCACTTCGCCGACAATCCGGCTTCGGGCCGCGTGCTGGAGAAGGCGGGTTTCCTTTACACCGGCGAGACGCGCCGCGCATGGAGCCAAGCCCGCCGGGCCGAGGCCGACACCCGGATGATGGTCTGGATGGTCTGAAGAGAAACGGCCCGCCTGCCAAATCGGGACTCAGGCGGGCCGTCGCGGCGCTCCAGCGGAGCGCCGGCCGTTCATACGCATGGATAGGGCGAAGGTTCCCGCTCAGCCGGCCAGGCTGGAGCCGTAGGCGGCGACGGCGCCCAGGCCCAGCAGGAGCATGACGATCGCGCCGGCGACGAACGCCAGGCCGGAACGGGCGCGCCGCCGGCGCATGCCTCCGGGGCGGTACTGGCGGATGATGACGGACGGGCCGCGGCGGAAAGCCTCGGACCCCGAGATGTTGTGCTGGGACAAGAAAGCCTCCCCACCGAACTACGAGCCGGCGATCTCGCCGGGGGCTTTCGGCGAGAAGATGGCGATCCGCGTTACCGGGGTCTCTTTGTGGGACGAGGCGTCAGAGTGTGACGGAAACCACCCGCCCGCCGCGCGTGGTCACATGCCGCATCAGCACCATCGGCCCCTCGTCGCCCTGGGCGCGCACGGGCACGATGAGGAACCAGCCGCCGTCGGGAAGGTCGGAGAAGCTGAACCGCCCGCCGTCGCAGGTCTCCGACCGAACATAGGCGCGATAGTCGGCCCCGGCCTCGCCCACGTCGCGGGCGCGGACCACGGCGGCCGGAACGACCGCCCGCTCGGTGGAGCCGTACAGGGTGCGGAAGCGAGCGCGGGTGTAGGGGGTGTCGGGCGTCAGGCCCGCGGAGCCGACGCAGGCATAGCTCTTGCCGTCCTGGGTGAACGCCACCCGACCTTCGATCCCGCCTTGTCCGGCCTTCTGAGACCAGGCGAAGTCGTCGGCTCGGAAGGCGGCCGGCTGGACGGTCCCGTACGGTCCGGGCGTCGGGGCGCATGCGGCTAGGGAGGCGGCGAAGGCGCCCAGCAGGATGATCGGACGGATGGACATGGCTTCCTCCACGGACGGCGTACGAACGTTTCGGCCAGTATCGCACGACGGCGGCGGTCGTTTCCACGGCCAAGGCGTCGCCTCTGGACCCGAGGCCGACAAAGCGCGAAACAGGCGAAAGAAGAATCCGCCGGCCGCACGGCTCCGGTGAAGATGGAAACGCTCAGATGCCCGTCAGCTTCGAGGATATTCAGGCCGCCCGCGCACGAATCGCGGGTCAGGTCGACCACACGCCCACGCGCTACTCCCGCCGGCTTTCCCAGCTGACCGGGGCCGAGGTGTGGGTGAAGTTCGACAACCTGCATTTCACCGGCAGCTTCAAGGAGCGCGGGGCCCTGAACCGGCTGCTGCTGCTGACGCCGGAGGAGCGCAAGCGCGGCGTGGTCGCCGCCTCGGCCGGCAATCACGCCCAGGCCCTGGCCTATCACGGCGGCCGGCTGGGGGTTCCGGTGACGATCGTGATGCCGGAGGGCACGCCCTTCGCCAAGATCAACGGCACCCGCTCGCACGGGGCGACGGTAGTGATCCACGGCCTGGACTTCACCGGTTCGACCGAAGAGGCCAAGCGGCTGGAGGCGGAGAAGGGATACGTCTTCGTCTCGGCGTTTGATGACGAGGGCATCGTGGCCGGCCAGGGCGTCTGCGCCATCGAGTTCCTGGAGGCCGCGCCGGAGCTGGAGGCCCTGATCATCCCCATCGGCGGCGGCGGCCTGATCGCCGGCTGCGCCATCGCGGCCAAGGCTATGAAGCCGGACATCAAGGTCTTCGGCGTCGAGGCGGCGCGGTATCCGTCCTTCACCGCCAAACGCGCGGGCAAGCCGCCGGTCTGCACCGGCCAGACCATCGCCGAAGGCATCGCCATCAAGGCGGTCGGCGACATTCCGTTCGGCCTGGCCGACAGGCTGATCGACGAGGTCTTCGTGGTCGACGAGGCCGATTTCGAGCGCGGCGTCTCCTTCATGGCCACGATGGAGAAGACGGTGTGCGAGGGCGCCGGCGCGGGCGGCCTGGCGGCGCTGCTGGCCAATCCGGACCGGTTCAAGGGCATGAAGGTCGGGATTGAGCTGACCGGCGGCAACATCGACGCGCGGATGCTGGCGGTGGTGCTGAACCGCGAGATGGTCCGTGAACGGAGATTGATCGTCTACCGCATCCTGGGCGACGACCGGCCGGGCATGCTGTCGGCCATGGCGGCGGTGATCGGGGGCCTGGGCGGCAACATCATCGACGTGGTCCACAACCGCCTGGCGCTGGACGTGCCGGCCAAGGGGGCCGAGTTCGACATCATGGTCGAAACGCGCGATAGCGCCCACGCCGACGAGATCGGCGACGCCTTGAAGGACCGGGGATATGAACTTCGCATGGGCTAGGGCCGCCGTCGTCGCGGGCCTGCTGCTGTCGGCCTGCGGTCAGCCGGCGCCGGTCGATCCCGAGGCGGGCAAGGCCGAGGCCGCCGCCTTCATGACGAAAAACGCCGGCGAAGAGGGCGTCCAGACCCTGCCCAGCGGCCTGCAGTATCAGGTGGTCCAGTCCGGCCCGCCGGGCGGCGAGAGTCCCGACCGCAACGACCTGGTCAAGGTCGAATACGAGGGCAAGCTGGTCGACGGCACGGTGTTCGACAGCTCCTTCGCGCGGGGCGCCCCAGCCATCTTCACGCCCGAGACAGTGGTGCCCGGCTGGACCGAGGCGCTGCAGAAGATGCGCGTCGGCGACGAATGGATCCTCTATGTCCCGCCCGAGCTTGGCTATGGTGAGATGGGCGGCCCGCCCGCCATTCCGCCAAACGCCGTGCTGATCTTCCGCCTGAAGTTGCTGGACATCGCCCGTGCGCCGGGCGGCGGATCGGGCGTCGGCACGGCTATGGGCTGAACCGCGCTAGAAAAGATAGTGTGCAAAAGCGCACCTTGGGCGCCGGCGAGGCCGCGTACGGCAAGGATGTCAAAGACCGCGCATCATACGCCGGAGTGAAGCGGCCCCAGGTCGATCATCCTTTCGCGGCCTCAAGCGAAAGGTCGGGAAGGCTTTTTCCGTCAGAAACAGGATAGCCGGCCCACTCCCCGCGCACGGCGGGATCGGCTTCGGTCACCGAGGCCCCGAGCGCCGCGAAATCCGCCGGCGCCATCAGCCGCGACAGGGCCCAGACGGCGGCGCCGCGCACCACGGGCGACGGATCGTCCAACAGGGCGCGCGCGGGCGCGATCAGGTCGGGATCGGCCGAGTTGCCGATGGCGTAGAGAACATTGCGGATGAAGCGATCGCGGCCGATCCGCTTAACCGGGCTCCTGGCGAAGAGGGCGCGGAAGGCGGCGTCGTCCAGGGCGACGAGGTCGGCCAGGCGCGGGCCCGACAGCGTCTCTCGCGCCTGTAGCCGTATCTCGCGCGAGCTCTGCGCGAACTTGTTCCACGGACAGACCGCCAGGCAGTCGTCGCAGCCGTAGATGCGCGACCCCGTCGCCGTGCGGAACTCCACCGGCCACGGTCCGGCGTGTTCGATCGTCAGATAGGACAGGCAGCGGCGCGCATCGAGCTGAAACGGCGCGGGAAAGGCCTTGGTCGGACAGGCGTCGAGACAGGCGGTGCAGCGGCCGCAGTGTTCGGTCTCGGGCGCGTCCGGCTCGATCTCGGCGGCGGTCAGGATGGTCCCCAGGAACAGCCAGTTGCCATGGGTGCGGCTGAGCAGATTGGTATGCTTGCCCTGCCAGCCCAGGCCGGCGCGCTGGGCCAGCGGCTTCTCCATCAGAGGGGCGGTGTCGACGAAGACCTTCACGTCCGCCCCCAGCCGCGCCGCCATCTGACCGGCCAGGGTCTTCAGCCGGCCCTTGATCACCTCGTGATAATCGTCGCCGCGCGCATAGACGGAGACGTAGCCGGCCGAGCGGTCCGCCAGTTCCGGCAGCGGGTCCCGGTCGGGTCCGTAGTTCATGCCCAGCACCACCGCCGTCCGCGCTCCGTCCCACATGGCGGTAGGGTGGGCGCGGCGGTCCAGCGTCGTCTCCATCCATTCCATCTCGCCATGGCGGCCGTCGCCGACGAACGCGCGCAGCCGATCGCCCGCCGGCCAGGCGTCAGTGGCCGAGGCGAAGCGGCAAACATCGAAGCCGAGGTCGGACGCTCGCTGGCGGATGAATGTCTTGAGGCGGTCGCTCACGCGCGCGCCTTTAGCACGACACGCCCGCCGCCGCCGCCTATGATCGGGCCATGCCCGATGCGTCGACGCCCCTGGATGACCGCCTCGTAGAGGCCGCGCGCGCCCAGGACCCCCGCGCCGCCGTCGCCGCCTTGCTGAAGGACCGCTACGACGCGGCCCGCGCGAGGGCGCAGCGCAAGCTGGAGGCGGGCATGAACGGCCGAGACGTGGCGCGGCTGTACGCCGCCGCGGCCGACGAGATGCTGACGGCGCTGTGGGCCGTGGCGACCGAAACGCTGTGGCCGGTGTCGCCGGTCGAGAGCGAGCGGCTGGCCCTGGTCGCGGTGGGGGGCTACGGGCGGCGGGTGCTGGCGCCGTTCTCCGACCTGGACCTGCTGTTCCTGCGTCCCGGCAAGGCGACGCCCCGCGCCGAGAAGGTGATCGAGTTCGTCCTCTACGTCCTGTGGGACCTGGGGGCGAGGGTCGGTCCGGCGGCGCGTTCGCTCGACGAATGCCTGGCGCTGGCGAAGAGCGACATGACGGTTCGCACCACCCTGCTGGAGGCGCGTTTCCTGGTCGGGGACGAGGCCCTGGCCGAGCTGATGATCCGGCGCTTCCGCGACATGGTGGTCAAGGCCGACCCCCGGCCCTTCATCGCCGCCAAGCTGGAGGAGCGCGACCTGCGCCATGAGAAGGCGGGCGCCATCCGCTACAAGGTCGAGCCCAACGTCAAGGACGGCAAGGGGGGGCTGCGCGACCTGAACACCCTGTATTGGATCGCCCGCTCGCTGGCCCCGGAGAGCCGGCTTGGCGCGGCGGTGATGGACGAGCTGTTCACCCCGCGCGAACGGCGGACGTCGGACGAGGCGTTCGACTTCCTGTGGCGGGTGCGGATCCACATGCACCTGATCGCCGGGCGGGCGGAGGAAAAGCTGACGTTCGACCTTCAGCCCGAGGTGGCTCGACGCATGGGCTGGCGCGGGCGCGGCGACGAGCCGGCGGTGGAACGGTTCATGCGCCGCTACTTCCTGGTGGCGCGCGACGTCGGCGCCCTGACGCGCGCCATGTCGGCCAAGCTGGAGGCGCGGCACCAGAAGACAGCGTCGGGCCTGTCGCGGCTGATGAGCCCGTTCCGGCCCAATCGCAGGCGGCTCGACGTGGCTGGACTGTCGATCGACCAAGGGCGGTTGTCGGTGGACGGGCCGGAGGTGTTCCAGCGCGATCCGGTCAAGCTGCTGACCCTGTTCGTCTGCGCCGACAAGCATGACCTGGACCTGCATCCCGACGCCTATTCGGCGGTGACGCGGTCGCTGTCGCTGGTGACGCCGAAGCTGAGGCGCGATCCGGCGGCGACGCGGGCCTTCCTGGACATTCTGGCGCATGGGCAGCGGCCCTATCGCACCCTGACGCTGATGAACGAGACGGGGCTGCTGGGCCGCTTCCTGCCCGAATGGGGACGGATCGTCGGCCAGACCCAGTTCAACATGTATCACGCCTATACGGTGGACGAGCACACGCTGCAGGCCATCGGCGTCATCAACGACATCGCGCGCGGCAAGCTGAAGGCCGACCACCCGATGTCGACCGAGATCGTGCATCTGATCGCCGACATGGAAGCCCTGATGCTGGGCATGCTGCTGCACGATGTCGGCAAGGGCGGCGAGCGGGGGCAGCTGGAGGACGGCGCCATCGCCGCGCGCCGCGCCTGCGAGCGGCTGGGCGTCGATCCGCGCCGGATCGAACTGGTGGTCTGGCTGGTGCGCAACCATCTGGCCCTGTCGGACTACGCCCAAAAGCGGGACGTCTCGGACCCGGCCACTGTGCGGGCCTTCGCCGAACTGGTCGGCGATCCGGAGCGGCTGCGTATGCTGCTGGTGCTGACCGTCGCCGACATCCGCGCCGTCGGTCCGGGGGTCTGGAACGGCTGGAAGGGCCAGCTGATGCGCGCCCTCTACAACCAGGTCGCCGCCCTGTTCCGGGGCGAGGACGTGGTGCGCGAGGATCCTCTGGCCGACCACCCCGCCCTGGTCGCGCGCGCCCATGAGACGGGGGCGGCGGCCGAGGCCCAGCCGACGCCGGCGGTCGAGGGCCTTCCCGTCCAGACGACCCAGATCTCCATCGCCGCCGCCGATCGGCCCGGCCTGTTCGCCGACCTGGCCCAGACCATGGCGGCGGCCGGCGCGGATATCGTCGACGCCAGGGTCGCCACGTCCGAGGGCGTGGTGCTGGACGTGTTCCGGGTGCAGGACGGGGCCGGCCTGCCCTACGGCCAGGCGGAGCCGCGCCGGCTGGAACGGTTGCTGGAGGCGCTGGAACGGGCCGCGCGTGGCGACGGGCGGATCGGCAAGGCGCCCGAGCCGGCGGTCAACGCCCGCAAGGCCGCCTTCGAGGTGCGCCCCGTCGTGATGATCGATCACCACGCCAGCGAGGCGGCGACGGTGGTCGAGGTGTCGGGCGCCGACCGCCCCGGCCTGCTGGCGGCCCTGTCACGCGTGTTCAACGATCAGGGACTGAACATACGCTCGGCTCACGTCGCCAGTTTCGGCGAGCGGGCGGTGGACAGCTTCTACGTGGTCGACGGCAAGGGGCGGAAAATCGCCTCGGAGGAGGTGGCGTCGGAACTGAAGGCGGCGCTGGAGGCGGTGCTGGACAGCCGCGCCCCCGCCCCCGCCGGACGCAAGGTCGCCACCGCCCGCGCCAGCGCACGTGACGTGTCCGAACTGGGCCGCCGCAGTCCGCGCGCCAAGGCCGTATCGTCATCCGTGGAAGCGCGCTAAGCGGGCCCGTCAGCCGCTGGAAGTCCGATGAGCCTCGCCCGCAACACCCTGGTGCAAGCCACCCTGACGCTGGGCAGCCGCGTCCTGGGGTTCGCCCGTGACCTGTTCCTGTCGGCGCGCTTCGGCCAGGGGCCGATGATGGACGCCTTCACCACGGCCCTGATGCTGCCCAACATGTTCCGGCGCCTGTTCGCCGAGGGCGCCTTCGCCCAGGCGTTCGTGCCGATCTACGGCGGGGTGCGGCAGCGCGAGGGCGAGGCGGCGGCGGCGGTGACGGCGTCCGAGGCGCTGAGCTTCATCTTCGCCGTTGTCGCCGGCTTCTGCATCCTGCTTCAGCTGATCATGCCCTGGGCCATGCCGTGGCTGCTGTCGGCATGGCGCGACGACGCGGGGGTGATGAAGGCGGCGGCGACGGCGGCGCAGCTGACCATGCCGTACCTGGCGTGCATGACCATCGCCTCGCTGCTGTCGGGCGTGCTGAACACCGGCGGGCGGTTCGCCTTGTCGGCGGGGGCGCCGGTGTTCCTGAACCTGTGCACCCTGGTTCCGCTGATCGCGCCCAGCGTCACGCCCATGTCCCAGCCGGAGATCCTGATGGCGGTGAGCGCGGCGGTCACCGTATCCGGCGTTATCCAGGCAGGCCTGCTGTGGTGGGGCGTGCGGCGGCTCGGCGTGGGCGTTCGCCTTTCCTGGCCGCGCCTGACGCCGGGCGTGAAGAAGACCCTGAGCCTGGCCGTGCCCGGCGTGCTGGCGGGCGGCGCCTTCCAGATCAACTCCCTGGTCAGCCAATTCCTGGCCGGGTCGAACGAAGGCGCGCGGTCGGTGCTGTACAACGCGGACCGCCTGTACCAGCTGCCGCTCGGGCTGGTCGGGGTGGCGCTGGGCCTCGCCCTGGTGCCGCGGCTCACCCGGGCCTTCGTATCCGGCGACCACGCGGGAGGGCGCAAGACGATGGACGACGGACTGGGGCTGGCCCTGGCCTTCGCCCTTCCGGCCGGCGTGGCCCTGTTCGTCATTCCCTTCTTCATCATCGACGCCACGGTGACGCGCGCGGCCTTCACCTCGGCGGACGCGGCGCGAACGGCCGACGTGCTGCGCCAGTTCGCCTGGGGCGTGCCGGCCTTCGTCCTGGTCAAGGTGCTGACCCCCCCCTTCTTCGCGCGCGAGGACACGAGGCGGCCGATGATCTTCGCCGTGTCATCGGTGATCCTGACGGTCCTGCTGGGCTCGGTCCTGTTCTTCTGGTTTGGGTCGAGGGGCTGGGACGGCGTGCTGGGCCTCGCCATCGCCACCAGCGCCTCGGCCTGGGTCAACGTCGCCCTGTTGGCCGGGACGCTGGTGAGGGAAGACACATGGCGGCCGTCCCCCGCCTTCATGTCGCGGCTGTCGCGCATCCTCGCGGCCAGCGCGGTGATGGCCGCCCTGCTCTTCGCCGCCGGCGTCGCCTACCCGCTGCTCAGCGACCTGTTCCTGGCCAAGGAGGCGGCGGTGCTGATCGTCTGCGGCGCCGGGGCGGCGGTCTATGGCGCGGGCCTGCTGGTGTTCCGCGCCGTATCCCTGTCAGAACTCAAGGGCGTGCTGCGCCGAGAGCCCGGCGCGGGACGGGCGTCCGGTCTGGACTGACGAACCGCGAACCGATAAGCGCGAGACCATGACGACTTCGGGCTTCCCCTCCGGATGGCGATGGCGCGGCTGAACGCCGTTCCCTTCGCCATGCCTGACCTTGACCCTTCGAGACCCGAACCATGACCGACCAAACCCCGGCGACCCCCGCTCCGGCCTATGACGGCCCACGCCGCATCCTGTCCGGCATACAGGCCTCCGGCGCCCTGCACCTGGGCAACTATCTCGGGGCGCTGAAGCGCTTCGTCGAGTTGCAGGACCAGGGCGCGCCGCTGTTCGTCTTCGTCGCCGATATGCACGCCATAACGGTCTGGCAGGACCCGGACAAGCTGACGGCCCAGACGCGCGAAATCGCCGCCGCCTATTTGGCCTCGGGCCTCGATCCGAGGAAGGCCGCCATCTTCCCGCAGTCGGCCGTGCGCGCCCACGCCGACCTGGCCTGGATCTTCAACTGCGTTGCCCGCCTGGGCTGGCTGGACCGGATGACCCAGTTCAAGGAGAAGTCGGGCAAGCACAAGGAACGCGCCTCGGTCGGCCTCTACACCTATCCGGTGCTGCAGGCCGCCGACATCCTGCTCTACAAGGCGACAGAGGTTCCGGTCGGCGAGGACCAGAAGCAGCACCTGGAGCTGACCCGCGACATCGCCGCCAAGTTCAACAACGACTTCGGCGTCCCGGACTTCTTCCCCCTGCCAGATCCGCTGATCCAGGGTCCGGCGACCCGGGTGATGTCCCTTCGCGACGGGGCGGCGAAGATGTCCAAGTCGGATCCGTCGGACAACAGCCGCATCAACCTGACCGACGACGCCGACACGATCGCGTCGAAGATCAGGAAGGCCAAGACCGATCCGGAACCGCTGCCGGAGACGCTCGACGGACTGGCTGAGCGGCCAGAGGCGAAGAACCTGGTGGCGATCTACGCGGCGCTGGCCGGGCTGACCCGCGAACAGGTGATCGAGCAGTTCGGCGGCCAGGGCTTCGGCGCCTTCAAGCCGGCGCTGGCGGATCTGGCGGTGTCGTCGCTGGCCCCTGTCACCGCCGAGATGCGCCGCCTGATGGACGACCCGGCGGAGATCGACCGTGTGCTGAAGGACGGCGCCGAACGCGCCGCCGAGATCGCCGATCCGGTGGTGGACGAGGTCAAGAAGATCGTCGGCTTCTGGCGGGCGTAGGCTTCCACGCCTCCGTCACCGTCGGGCTTGACCCGAGGGTCGGATCATAGGCGCGCCTATGAGGTGAAGGCCGTTCCTACGGGATGGGGAAACACGTCTGATCCTCGGGTCAAGCCCGAGGATGACGAAAGGGAGACGGCGGTTTCCGGACGCGGCGTCGCTTCGGGCCATTCCGCCTTCGGCCGTCGACGCCTAGATCGTCGGCCATGAGCCATCCCCTCGACCGCGCCGTCTGGAACGCCCTGACCACCCGGTTGTCTCCGTTCGCGACGCCCGACTCGGACGTGCGCGCCGTGCGCATCGACCCGGAGGTCGGGGTCTTCCTGGCCGCCGCCGACGCCTCGCCCGAGAGCCGAGCGCGCCTGACGGAATTGGCGCATCGCCATCCCGGCGCCGGTCTGGTCGAAGCGGTGGGCGGGCCCATGGTCGATGTCCTGCCGGAGGGCGTCGGCGTCGCACGCCGCGTGGCCCTGGTGCAGATGACGGCGACCGAACTGACGCCCGGCGGGTCGAGCCTGGCGTATGAGACCCTGACCGAGACCGACGGTCCAGCCATGCTGGCGCTGGCGACCCTAACCAGGCCCGGTCCCTTCCGGTCGCGGACGCGGCGGCTGGGGCCGTTCATCGGCGCGAAGCGCGACGGCGAACTGATCGCCATGGCCGGGCGGCGGCTGCGCGTGGACGGCTTCACCGAACTGAGCGGCGTCTGCACTCATCCCGATCATCGCGGCCAGGGGCTGGCGGCGGCGTTGTCGCGGGCGGTGGTCGGGGAAATCCTGGCCTCGGGCGAGGCGGCCTTCCTGCACGCCTTCGCCGATCACGGGAGGACCATCGCCTTCTATCGCTCGCTGGGCTTCGAGGTTCGCGCGCAGATGCTCTATACGATCCTGGCCGACTGACAGAGGAGACGGGCATGAGCGCGCACCGGGCGACCATCGAATGGAAGCGGGGCGATCAGCCTTTCGTCGACAAGCGCTACAGCCGCGCCCACCGCTGGACCTTCGACGGCGGTGCGGTCGTGCCCGCCTCGTCCGCGCCGGCCAGCGTGCCCGTGCCGATGTCCGACGCCTCGGCCGTCGATCCGGAGGAGGCGATGATCGCCTCGCTGTCCAGCTGCCACATGCTGTGGTTCCTGGCCTTCGCGGCGCATGCGGACCTGGTGGTCGATTCCTACCGCGACGCCGCGTCCGGCGAGCTGGACCGCGACGAGACCGGTAAGCGCTACCTGGCCCGGGTGACGCTGCGGCCCGTCGCCGTCTTCTCGGGCCGTCAGCCGGACCAAGCCGAGCTCGACGCCCTGCACCATCAGGCGCACGAACACTGCGACATGGCCCATTCGGTGCGCTCGACCATCACCGTCGATGCCGCCGTCGGCTGAGGGCCATCCGTCAGTTCGGGAATTGGCGCCGCGAAACCCGGAATGACGGAGAGGTCAGCCCGCCTCTTCCTCCACCAGCGAACGGAACAGGGCGTGGGCGGCGATCATGCCGTCGGATGTCGCCAGCGTGATGTTGGACGCCGCGCGCGCCAGATCGCCGGCGGCGAAGACGCCGGGCTGGGTCGTCTGCTGCATGGCGTCGGCCTTCACGACACGGCCCATCGGCGTGTCTGTCATCTCGCAGCCCAGGCTTTCGGCGAAGGGGCTGGCGACGCGGACACTGGCGCCGACGAAGATGGCCTTCAGCGGAACGAAACGGCCGTCCGCCAGACGCGCGCCGGTCAGGGTCGGCGCCTCGCCCTCCAGCCGTTCAATCGGCGTCGGTTCTATGGTCACGCCCCGGCGATACAGCAGGTGCGCATCCTCGGGCGACAGGCCCTCATCCAGGCCCATGAACAGGGTGACGTCGCCCCATTCAGCGACGGTCGCGGCGTACTGCACCGCATGCTCTCCCCGGCCCAGCACCCCGATGGGGCCGCCGCCGATTTCGTAGCCGTGGCACCAGGGGCAATGCAGGGCGGTACGGCCCCAGCGTTCCTTCACGCCGGGGATGTCGGCCAGGACGTCCTCGACCCCATGGGCCAGCAGCAGGCGGCGGCCCCTGGTCTTCGTCCCGTCGGCGAAGGCGACGGAGAAGCCGCCCTCGATCCGATCGACCGCCACCGCCTCGGCCATGCGGAAGGCGGCGGTGGGATAGGCGGCGACCTGGGCGCGGGCGGCGGCGGCGATCTCGGCGCCCGGCCGACCGTCGTTGGCCAGGACGCCATGAGCGCGAGCGGCGAAGCGGTTGCGCGGGCGGCCGTCGTCGATCACCAGCACGCGCCGACGCGCGCGGACCAGCTGCAGGGCGGCGGACAGGCCGGCGTAGGAGCCGCCGATGATGACGGCGTCATGGGGCATCGGGCTTGCCCGGTCCGCGCGCGTGGTGATGGTGAGCATGAAGCCTGCCCCTTTCAGGATGGGCGGCCATCCGGCGCGAGAAGTCCGCCGCCAGATCGGCCAGGGTGATCGAGTCGAGCCGCGTGACCAGCAGGGCGCGCGCGGCGGCGTAGGTGTCGGACAAGGCGTCGTTGACCGCCGCCTCGACCAGGCAACCGTCGGCCTCGACCGGCGGCGTCTCGGGAAACAGCCCGGGTTCGCGCAGCGCTGCGTTGACCTGGCCCAGGGTCACCTGATCCAGCGGCCGGGTCAGCCGCCAGCCGCCGCCGTGGCCCTTTTCCGACGCCACCAGCCCCTGTTCCCGCAGGCCGGACAGGGTGCGGCGCACCACCACCGGATTGGTCGAAAGGCAGACGGCCAGCTGGTCCGAGGTCATCGGCGCGCCATGCCGCGCCTCATGCTCGGCCATGTGCAACAGGGCGTGGAGGATGTTGGAGAGCCGTGTGTCTCGCTTCATGTAACATCAATTGTTACGTGAACACCACCACGTCAAGGCGGCGCCCGGAGGATCTTTTCAGCCGTGCGGCGCGGCGTCCGTCAGGAAGGCGCGGAAGCGGATCAGCGCCTCTTCCGCCAGAGCGGGATGATGCCGCATGGGGCCGTTGTTGGTCGGCTCGTCGAAGGCATGGGTGGCCTCGGCGATCCAGCTCTCGACCTCGGCGCCGCAGTTTCGGATCATGGCGTTGACCTGTTCGGCGTTGCGGACGGTGGTCAGGTGGTCGCGGCTGCAGGTGACGGCCAGCACTTTCGGGCAATGCCGCCAGGGCTTCATCTTGTTGAAGGCGAACGGCCCGACATAGGGGTAGGCCAGCCAGACCGCACGCACCCCCGACAGATCGGCCGAGGCGGGATCGGCCACGCCCATGGTGTTGGGCTGCGGCGCGGCGCTCATCATCTCCATGATCGACCAGCCGCCGTGGCTCCAGCCGGCCAGCACCAGGCGGGACGCGTCGACATCTCCTCGCGCCGAGACGCCGTGGATGGCCGCCAGCACGTCGCCCGCCCGCTCATACCCGCGCAGCGCCAGGCCGGTGCAGACGGCGGTCAGGGTGAAGGCGCGGCCCCAACCCCGAGGGGCGTAGGAATCGATGATGAAGGCGCGCCAACCCGCCGCGCCGGCCGCCTCGGCGTAGCGCGGCAGATGATCCCGAAGGCCGCCGCAGCCGTGGAACATCAGCACGGCGGGCCGGGGACGGTCGTCTTCCGGTCCTACGATGGTCATGTGCGGCGCCAGCCGGGCCCAGCGTTGCGTCAGGTCGTCCATGCGCCAGTTACGCCGCGTCTCGGGCGCAAACGCCAGCCCTCTTGATCGCCTCGACAGATCGATATATCTGAATGCTCGTGAATAGATATATCGAAAAGGAAGCACCAATGCGATCCAAGGGGATCTTTCATCACCGCCGCGAGGGATGCGGCGAGAAGCACGGCTGGTTCGGCCATGACTTTAAGCGCGGCATGCGCGGCGGCTTCGACCGGAGCTGGGAACGCGGCGAAGGCGGCGGGCGCGGTCACGGGCGGCGCGGCGGCGGTCGGCTGTTCGATCACGGGACGCTGCGCTGGCTGCTGCTGTCGCTGATCGCGGAGAAGCCCAGCCACGGCTATGAGCTGATCAAGGCGGTGGAGACGAAGCTGGGCGGCGCCTATTCGCCCAGCCCCGGCGTCATCTACCCCAGCCTGACCCTGCTGGAGGAGATGGGCGCCCTGACATCCGAGACCCAGGGCGGCAAGAAACTGTATTCGATCACCGAGACGGGCCGCGCCCTGCTGGCCGAGAACGCCGACGCCCTGACCGCCGTCCAGGCGGTGATGGACAAGTTCTCCGCCCGCGCCATGCGGCCCGAGGCGATCCAGGAGGCGATCGGCCGCCTGCGCTCGACGATCCACGACCGCCTAGCCGGCGAGACCGCCCTGACCGAGGCCCAGGTCCAGGCCATCGCCGACATCCTGGCCGAGGCCGCCGACCGGGTGGAGAAGGCATGAGCACGACCCTGCGCGTCCCTCGCCGCGTCCGCCACGAACTGAAGTTCCGTACGCTGACGGTCGCCTCGGTCGAGGACCTGGGCCCGACGATGCGGCGGATCGTGCTGGAGGGTGAGGATTTGGGCGGCTTCGTCTCCCTGGGCTTCGACGACCATGTGAAGCTGTTCCCGGTCGCGCCGGGCCAGGCCCTGACCCTGCCGACTCTCGGCCCCGACGGCCCGGTGTTTCCGGAGCCGCGTCCGGTCGCGCGCGACTATACGCCGCGCGCCTTCGACGCGGCGAACCGCAGGCTGACGATCGACTTCGTCACCGGCCACGGCGGCCCGGCGACGGAATGGGCGGAAGGCGCGACACCCGGCGCCGTGGTCGGCGTCGGCGGGCCGCGCGGGTCCTTCATCGTGCCGAGCGCCTTCGCCGATCATGTGCTGATCGGCGATGAGACCGCCCTGCCCGCCATTGCGCGGCGGCTGGAGGAACTGCCGGTCGGCGTCCGCGCGCTGGCGATTGTCGAGGTGGACGATGCAGCGTCGCGTCTGCCGCTGGGCGGCGCCGGCGATCTGACCGTCGTGTGGGTCGAGCGGAACGGGCGTCCTCGCGCCCGGTCGGAAGGCCTGGAGGCGGCGATGGGCACGGCCTTGGCGGCCGTCGACCGGGCCGACGCCTATGTCTGGATCGCGGCCGAATCCGCCGTGGCCAAGACCCTGCGGGCCAAGGCGCTGTCGATGGGGTTCAGCCCCAGGGCGATGAAGGCGGCGGGCTACTGGCGCCAAGGCGCGGTCGGCGCCCATGAGGTCATCGAGGACTGAAGAGGGGCGCTCAAGCAGCGAGCGACCGCGTCGCGAGCGTTAGCGCCCCTCTTCAGACATCAGTGCCGGAACACGCGCACCCCGGTGAAGGCCATGGCGATGTCGCGCTCGTCCGCGGCGGCGATGACCTCGTCGTCGCGGATCGAGCCGCCGGGCTGGATCACCGCCGTGGCGCCCGCCGTGACGGCTTCCAGCAGGCCGTCGGCGAAGGGGAAGAAGGCCTCGGACGCGCAGGCCGATCCTTCCGCCAGCGAATGGGCCAGACCCTTGGCCTCGCCGGCCTCGCGCGCACGGATGGCGGCGATGCGGGCCGAGTCGCGGCGGTTCATCTGGCCGGCGCCGATGCCCGCGGTCTGGCCGTCCTTGGCGTAGACGATCGCGTTGGACTTGACGTGCTTGGCCACGGTGAAGGCGAACAGCATGTCCTGGATTTCGGTCGGGGTCGGCTGGCGGCGGGTGACGATCTTCAGGTCCGACGGCTTGATCAGGCTGCGATCCCGGCTCTGGACCAGGAAGCCGCCGGCGACCGAGCGGAACACCTCGCCAGGGCCGTGGGGGTCCGGCAGGCCGTCGGTGATCAGCAGGCGCAGGTTCTTCTTGGCGGCGAAGACCTGACGCGCCTCGTCGTCGGCGCCCGGCGCGATGACCACCTCGGTGAAGATGCCGGTGATGGCGCGGGCGTCGTGCCCGTTCAGCGGGCGGTTGACGGCGATGACGCCGCCGAAGGCCGAGACGGCGTCGCATTCAAGAGCGCGGGCGTAGGCTTCCGACAAATCCTTGCCAATCGCCACGCCGCAGGGATTGGCGTGCTTGACGATGACGCAGGCCGGCGCCTCGAACTCGGCCACCAGCTCATACGCGGCGTCGGCGTCGGCGATGTTGTTGTAGCCCAGCTCCTTGCCCTGAACCTGCGTGGCGTGGGCCACGCCCGGGCGCTTCTCGCCGGTCCTGTAGAAGGCGCCGGTCTGGTGGGGGTTCTCGCCATAGCGCAGCGTCTGGGCCAGGGTTCCGGCGATCGACTTGCGCGCCGGGGCGGCGTCGTTCAGCTGACCGGCGAACCAGGCAGAGACGGCGGCGTCATAGGCGGCGGTGCGGGCGAAGGCGCGGGCGGCCAGACGCTTCCTCAGCGGCAGGTCGGTCGATCCGCCCGCCTGAAGAGCCTCGAGGATCAGGCCGATGGACTCGCTGTCCACCGCCACGGCGACATGGCCGTGGTTCTTGGAGCCCGAGCGGATCATGGCCGGGCCGCCGATGTCGATGTTCTCGATGGCGGCCTCGAAGACGCCGCCGGCTTCCACCGTCTTCTCGAACGGATAGAGGTCGATCCAGACGATATCGATAGGGTCGATGTCGTGCGCCTCCATGGCGGCGGCGTGGGCCGGGGCGTTGCGCACGCCCAGCAGGCCGCCGTGCACCACCGGGTGCAGGGTCTTGACCCGTCCGTCCATCATCTCCGGGAAGCCGGTCAGGTCGGCAACGTCCTTCACCGGCAGGCCCATCTTCTCGATCGCCGCCTTGGTGCCGCCCGTCGAGACCAGTTCGACGCCCAGTCCGGCCAAGGCGCGGGCGGCCTCCTCCAGCCCCGCCTTGTCGGACAGGGAGATCAGGGCGCGCTGCGGCCTGACCCGGTCAGGGGCGGGCGGAAAGTCGGGAGCGGCGGGCATGGCGGCGTCCGTGGAGGCTGGAGAGGGATGGCGCGGCGTCTAGCACCATCGACGGGGCGCGTCAGCCCACCGAGGGCCCATGACCGTCGTCCACAGACCGCCGGCGGCTACCCGCCGGCAGTCTTCAGAACAGGCGCCGCCGTATCCGCCATGGCGTCGAATTCCTGCAGGAAGACGGCGCGCATGTCGTCGGCCTCCATGATGACCTCGTGCCGGGCGCCCGGCACCTCGACGTAGCGGCCGCGCTCGAGCCGCTTGGCGGCCCAGCGGTTGGTCTGCTTCCAGACCAGCTCGTCCTGGTCGGCCTGGACGATAGTGACGGGGATCTTCACGCTCTTGAGGGCGCGCGGCTTCAGCGCCCGCTCGCCGGCGTCGATGGCGAAGGCCAGCCAGCCGTAGGTCGGCGCGCCGACCGCCAAATGCGGGCAGGCGTAGAGCTGCTGCCGCCATAGCTCGTAGCGGGCGGCGTCCGAGGTCAGGGTGTTGCCCTCGAACTCGTGATCGAAGGGGTCGTCGGCGTCATCGAGCACATAGTCGCCGGCCTTGCCGTGGCGAATGTTCCAGCGCAGGGCCAGCTTGACCGACCACATTGAACGCTTGCCGGTCTTCACCCGGAGCATGGGACTGGACAGCAGGGCGGCGGCGAACCGGGCCTCGCCGTTCTCCAGCGTCAGCAGGTTCAGGCAGCCGCCCATCGAATGGCCGATCATGATCCAGGGTTTGGGCAGGCGCGCCTCGTAGGCGTCGAGCAGCCGGCCGTAGTCGTCCAGGAACTCCTCCACCGCGCGGGCGTGGCCCTTCAGTCGGTCGGGCAGCAGGCGGGCCGACAGTCCTTGGCCGCGCCAGTCGTGGGCCAGCACGCACCAGCCGCGCGCCAGAAGGTTGCCGATCAGCTCGTAATATTTCTCGATCGGTTCGGTGCGACCGGGGCTGAGCACGACGGTGCCGCGCGGCGTCTTGGCCACGCTGGCCGAAGGCGTCCACAGGGCGGCGCGCAGGCGCATGCCGCCGGCGCCGCGGAACCAGTCGCCCTGCCCCCCGGGCGGAGGCTCGCCGCCGGGAACCCCCATCAGCGGGGCGTTGGCGGCGAAGGCTTGGGCGCGGTTCACTGGGGCTTCCTGAACTTCAAGGTCATGCGGTCGCTTTCGCCGATCTCGTCATACTTCGACCGGTCGAACTCGGGATCGGCCGGCTGGCCGCGCGGCGCGGTCAGACGCATCGGCGGCAGGGTGTCGACCCCGAACGGATGGTCCTTGGTGTCCTTCTCGTTGGCGTTGACCTCGGAGGCGGCGACGAAGACGAAGCCGGCCTCGGCCGCGAGCTGGCGCACGAAGGCCTCCTGAACGTAGCCGTTGGCGGCCACGGGATCCTGGTCTTCCTCCGGACCCAGCCGGTGCTGCTCCACCCCCAGGACGCCGCCCGGCTTCAGCGCGGCGTAGGCGTCCGCGAAGGCCTTTTCGGCGATGCCGGCGGCCATCCAGCCGTGCAGGGTGCGCAGGAACAGGGCCATGTCCGCCGTGCCCGGCGGGGCCACGGGTCCGCTGGCGGCGCCGAAGATGGAGAACTGCGGCTCGCCGAACAGGCGCCGATCGGAGGAAAAGCGGGTGCGGAAGGCCGCGTTCAGCGCGGCCTGGGCCGGATCGGCCGTCGGTCCTTCCGGGAACAGGGCGCCGATGAAGGTCCCGGCGCCGTGGGCCAGATAGGGGGCCAGGATCTCGGTGTACCAGCCGCTGCCGGGCCAGAACTCCACCACCGTCATGCGCGGTTGCAGGCCGAAGAAGCGCAGCGTCTCCATCGGGTGGCGCGCCGCGTCGCGCGCCTTGTCCTGGGCCGATCGCCAGCTTCCGGCGATGGCCCATTCCAGAGAGCCTTCCGGCGGACCCTGGGGCGCGGGCGGCGCGTCAACCTTGCGCGCCTCTTCGCGCCCGCAGCCGACCAAGCCCGCCAGGGCTAGGCCGGCGGCCCCGCCGAGCATGGCGCGACGGGAGACGCCCCTATGGATCGCTGGAAGATCGGCCATCAAACATCCCCGCAGAGCATCGGCCCCCGCGCCCGACGAACCTCGGCGAAAACGGGCTTAATCAGGTTCGGCGGCGGGGTCAAAACGCCTGACGGTCCTCGCGGATCATTCCGGCTTGCGGAAGCGCAGCGTCATCCGGTCGCTTTCGCCGACGCCGTCGAAGGCGGCCCGCTCGTCGGCGCTCAGGGTGCGGCCCTGGTCGTCGGAGCTGCGGCGGATAGGCGGCAGGGTCCAGACGCCGAACGGGTGGTCGCGGTCGTCCTTCGGGTTGGCGTTCAGCTCGCTGCGCGCCTCCAGCACGAAACCGGCGTCCTGAGCGGCCTTGATGACGTAGCTCTCGGGCACATAGCCGGTTCCGGCCACGTCGGCGACGTTCAGGCCCTCGACGCTGCGATGCTGCTCAACGGCCAGGATCCCGCCGGGCTTCAGCGCCGTGAAGAAGGCCGCCAGATAAGGTTCGGTCCGACCGCTGCGGGACCAGTTGTGAAAGGCGCGCGCCACCAGGATGAGGTCAGCCGAACCATCGGCGACGACCATGCCTTCCAACGGGCGATTGACGGGAACGTAACGGCCGCCGGTGGCGGCGGCGTAGGGCTCCAGGATGTGGCGCCACCAGCTGGCCCCGCCGGGTTCGATCTCGACCACGGTCATGCCCGGCGTCAGGCCCCAGAAGGTCAGGGCCTCGTACGGACGGCGCGCGGCGTCGCGGGCGCGGTCGGCTTCCGGGCGCGTGGTCGAGGCGACCGCCGCCAGCAGCGCCTCGTCTTCCTGCGGCGTTGGAATGGCGGTGGAGAGCGCCGACCGTGGCGGGGTCTGGGCCGCGGCGGGCAGGGCGGAGACGAGAACGGCGGCGAGACCGACGATGGCGAGACGCATGAATGTCCTCCCGGATTGCCCTTCTCCATAGCAGGCCGGGGCGACAGGCCAATGGCGCTTTCGGGGCGGTCGACGAATTGACGCGCGGCCCTTGACGGCCTGTCCGCCGATCCCATCTCAGCCTCCGAGAGCGCCGATCCCGGGCTCTCCAGACCCGCCGGAGCCGATTTCGGGCCGGCAGGACTGAGCTCCATCCGTCCGGGCCAAAACGCCGGGCGGCTCAACCTTGCTGATCCTCAGGAGGATGCTGATGCGTACCTATGATTTCACCCCGCTGTACCGGTCGGCCGTGGGCTTCGACCGTCTGGCCAACCTGCTGGAGAGCGCCGCGCGCACCAGCCAGGACACCGGCTATCCGCCCTACAATATCGAGACCACGGGCGAGAACGCCTATCGCATCGAGATCGCCGTCGCCGGTTTCACCCCCGACGAGCTGAACATCGAGGTGAAGGAGAACCTGCTGACCGTCACCGGCCGCAAGACCGCCAACGACGACCAGCCGCAGAAGACCTATCTGCATCGCGGCTTGGCCGAGCGTGACTTCGAGCGCCGGTTCCAGCTGGCCGACTATGTGGTCGTCACCGACGCCAACCTGGTCAACGGCCTGCTGTCGATCTCGCTGAAGCGCGAGCTGCCCGAGGCCCTGAAGCCCCGCCGCATCGAGATCGGCTCGGGCACGCCTCTGATCGAGGGGCAGGTCCAGGGCGAGGCGGACAAGAAGGCGAAGGCGGCCTGAGCCGTCTTCCCGCCTAACGGCCGCCCGCGCGAAGCCAGGCGTCGCGCGCGGCGGCCATCCGGGCCGGCACCAGGCCTCTCAGCGAGGTCGGGCCGGCCTGTTTGATTCCGGCTTCCTGCCCCTTCTGCCAGACGACCGAAGCCGGATAGGCGAGCGCCTCCGAGACGTCGATGACCACCACCTCGCGGGGCAGGGCGGCGTTTCGGTCCAGCCGCAGCCGCATGCCGGAGACGGACAGGTCGGCGATGACGCAGGTCATCTCCAGTCCGGGCCCGGACACCACGCCGCGCGCGTTCGCCGCCCGGCGCGGCTCCCCCCGGCGATCGTCGGGATCGGAAGCGCGACCGAATTTTGGACCGAACCAACCCACAGCCCCGCTAACGCGCCCCGACGCCGCCGGTGGCGACGGCGCGGCGATCCGCGTCAAGCCGGACCATGGCGTCGGCGCGGACCCCGCCGTCCATCATGCGCCGCGTCAGCCGCTCGAAGTGCTGGACGAAGCGGCCCAGTTCGGCGCGGCGCCCGGACGGCAGCTTCGCGACGCCCAGCAGCGCCGCCTCCTGCTCGCAACGCCAGTCCAGCACCTGCTCGAAAGCTGGCGGTCGCAGGTAAAGCGTCCGATCCAGCCGCGCGAACACCGCCGCATACTCGCCGGCCAGCCGCGCATTGACGCCGCGTCGCCATACGCCCTGGGGGTCGTCTTCCCGTTCCAGCGCATTGAGCGGCGAGTGCACAGCCTCTTCGGATTGGGACAGGGCGCCGAGGCACCAGCCCTCGAGGATGACGGCGCGGGGTCGACCGCGCACCACGCGCCAATCCGCCTCGGGACGCCTTTCGTCGGCCAGCTTGTCGAAAGCCGGCAGCGGCGTCGCGGCGTCAGGCCCGGCGGCTTGCAGCGCATCAAGCACGCCGTTTAGCAGCGCCAGATCGTGCGTTCCGGGCGGCCCGCGCGTGGCGAACAGAGGATGGAGGTCACGTGAGCGGACCAGGCGTTCGGCCCGTGTCAGATAGACGTCGTCGAGCGAAAGGGCGACGGCGCCGAAGACGACGGCCGCCTCGGCCGCGAGCGTCGATTTCCCGCAGCCCTGCGCCCCCGCTACGCCGATGACCGGCGGGCGTCCGTCTTCGCGGCTCGCCTCGTCGATCAGCCGCCCTACGATCGCCAGGACGTCCGGATCGACCCGCGTCATGTCAGTGCTGGTTCTCGGGGAGGCGGACGATCAGGCCGTCCAACGCGTCTGAGACGCGGATCTGGCACGACAGGCGCGAGTTCGGCTCCACCTCCTCGGCGAAGTCCAGCATCGACTCCTCCATGGCGCTGGGCTGGCCGGTTGCTGCGCGCCAGGCCTCGTCGACATAGACGTGGCAGGTGGCGCAGGCGCAGGCGCCGCCGCAATCGGCGTCGATGCCCGGCACACTGTTGCGGATCGCGCCTTCCATGACGGACAGCCCCGGCTTCACGTCGACGACGTGCTCGGTCCCGTCATGCTCGATGTAGGTGATCTTGGGCATGCCGGGGTCATAGCGCGCTTTGGAAGGTTCGCAATCCGGAACTGGCCTGCCCGCGGCGGGTTCGGGAAAAATGAAGATTCATCACCTCAACTGCGGCACCGATTGTCCCCTGGGCGGGCGGCTGATGGACGGCTGCAGCCATGGAGTGTTCGCCCGCCTGGTTTGCCATTGTCTGCTGATCGAGACGCCCACGTCCGGCCTGGTGCTGGTCGATACCGGCTATGGACTGAAGGATGTGCGGGCGCCCCACCCTCGCACCAGCCGGTTGATGCACGCGCTGATGAACATCCGCTTCCGCGAGGAGGAGACGGCTCTGCGCCAGGTCGAGGCGCTGGGCTTCTCCGCCCGCGACGTGCGCCACATTATCCTGACCCACCTCGACTTTGATCACGCCGGCGGCATCGAGGACTTTCCTGAAGCGCGCGTTCACGTGACGACGACCGAACTCGACGCCGCGAGGCGTGGGGACGGCGGCGTGACGTCTCGGAAGCGCTATCGCCCGATGCAGTACGACGGCGTTTCCGACTGGGTCGCCTATGACGGCGGCAAGGGCGAGCCCTGGTTCGGGTTCGAGGCGGTAAGGGATCTTCAGGGGCTGCCGCCGGAAATCCTGCTGACGCCGCTGGCCGGTCACACCTGGGGCCATGCCGGTGTCGCCGTACAGGGCGCGGACGGCTGGCTGCTGCACGCCGGCGACGCCTACTTCCATCGGGACGAAGTGCGAAAGCCCGAGCGCCGATGCACCCCGGGCCTGCGGCTTTATCAGAACCTCATGGAGGTCGACCGCGAGGCGCGACTAGCCAACCAGCGGCGTCTGCGCGAACTGTCGCTGGACCGCTCGGCGGGCGTGCGCATGATCTGCGCCCACGACCCGGTCGAACTCGAACGCTGCCAGATGGGCGAACCGCTGGCGGCCTGATCCGACATACAGGCGGGGCGGTCGCGGCCGCCCCGCCTCCTCCACCTACATCTGGTGGTCCATGCCGCCTTCCTGCATGGCGACGACGGCGTTGTAGTGTCGCGCCACGATGGGAACGGCTGAGGTCGCCGCCGCCTTCAGCTGAGGCGTGTCGCCGTTCCTGGAATAGCTGGTGTGCAGAGTCAGGGCCTCGCGATGCGCCGCCACCTGCTGCCGGATGTAGAGCATGTCGCGGTCCATGCCCTGGGCGGCCTGCAGCTCACGGATCATCTGGCTCTTCGCCGTGTCGAGGGCCGGAGGCGGCGGCGTCATGCCCGCTTCCCGGGCGGCGGCGGTCACGGTCGCGGTCGTCTGAGTGTGGTGGTCGATCATCATCTGGGCGAAGGCGCGCAGATCCGCGTTCTGCGTCGTCTGCATCACGATCTGGCTAGATTGAATCTCGTACAGATCGCTGGCCCCGGCCATCCGCACGAAGTCCATGGCGGCGGGGGCGGGCTGCTCCATCGCGGCTTCGGCGACCATCGCGGCCTGGCCGGTCGGCATGGAACTACAGGCGGAGAGAAGCGCGGCGGCCGCGCAAAACATAAGTCTTTTCATAGAGAGCTCCTGAAGGCGCGACACGCGCGCCTCCAGCAACTCTCACATAGCGGCGGTGTTCCTAGAGGCCGCCATTGGACATATCAGGCCGCGCGCTTGTTGCGGGACGGCGCGACCATCAGCTTCTTGGTCTCGGCGATGGCCTTGGCCGGGTTCAGCCCCTTGGGGCAGACCTGGGCGCAGTTCATGATGGTGTGGCAGCGATAGAGCTTGAACGGATCCTCGAGGTCGTCGAGGCGCTTGTCCGTCGCGTCGTCGCGGCTGTCGGCGATCCAGCGATAGGACTGCAGCAGCGCCGCCGGGCCGAGATACTCTTCCTGGTTCCACCAGTAGCTGGGGCAGGAGGTCGAGCAGCAGGCGCACAGGATGCACTCGTACAGACCGTCCAGCTTCTCGCGCTCGGCCGGGGTCTGCAGCCGTTCCTTCTCCGGGTCCGGCTCGTCGGACTGGAGGTATGGCTGGATGGAATCGTACTGGGCGTAGAACAGGCTCAGGTCGGTCACCAGGTCCTTGACCACCGGTTGGTGCGGCAGGGGCGCGATGGTGATGTTGGCCGACTGGCACTCCTCCCAGCCCTTGGTGCAGGCCAGGGCGTTGCGCCCGTCGATGTTCATGGAGCAGGAGCCGCAGATGCCCTCGCGGCACGAGCGCCGGAACGACAGGGTCGGGTCGATGGCGTTCTTGATGTGGATCAGCGCGTCCAGCAGCATCGGGCCGTGGTCGCCCGACGGCACCTCATAGACATCCCAGCGCGGATCGGCGTCGACCTCCGGATCATAGCGATAGACCTTGTAGGTCTTGACGTCCTTGGCGCCGGCCGGAGCCTTGAAGACCTTGCCCTTGGTCGGCTTGGAGCCCCTGGGGAGAGTGAGCTGCACCATCTTAGTAAACCCGCGCCTTGGGCTCGATATACGAGACTTCGTTGGTCATGGTGTAGTTGTGGACCGGTCGGTAATCGATCTGGACGTTCTCGCCCGGCCGCTTCCAGGCCAGGGTGTGCTTCATCCAGTTGACGTCGTCGCGGTCCGGATAGTCCTCGCGGGCATGGGCGCCGCGCGATTCCGTCCGGTTCAGGCCGCCCTCGATGGTGACCAGGGCTTGGGCCACCAGGTTGTCGTATTCCAGCGTCTCGACCAGGTCGGTGTTCCAGATCAGGCCGCGATCGGTGGTCTTGATGTCGGCGCCGGCGGCGTCGATGGCGCGCAGCTTGTCGACGCCCTGCTGCAGGGTCTCGCCGGTGCGGAACACCGCCGCGTCGGCCTGCATGGCGCGCTGCATCGACAGGCGCAGCTCGGCGGTCGGGGTCGAGCCGTTCGCATGGCGGAAGCGGTCCAGCCGGGCCAGGTGAGCGTCGGTCTGAGCCTTGGACGCCGACGGCACGGCGGCGGCCTTGTCGACGACTTCCCCGCAGCGCAGGCCGACGGCGCGGCCGAACACCACCAGGTCGGTCAGCGAGTTGGAGCCCAGGCGGTTCGCGCCGTGCACCGAGACGCAGGCCGCTTCGCCGACGGCCATCAGGCCCGGAACCACGCTGTCGGGGTTGCCGTCGCGCAGCGTCAGCACCTCGCCGTGATAGTTCGTGGGGATGCCGCCCATATTGTAGTGGACGGTCGGCAGGACCGGGATCGGCTCCTTGGTCACGTCGACGCCGGCGAATATCTTGGCCGACTCCGAGATGCCCGGCAGGCGCTGGTGCAGGATCTTCGGGTCCAGGTGGTCCAGGTGCAGGAAGATGTGGTCCTTGTTCGGTCCCACGCCGCGGCCTTCGCGGATTTCGATCGTCATGGAGCGCGAAACCATGTCGCGCGGGGCCAGGTCCTTCACGGTCGGCGCATAGCGCTCCATGAAGCGCTCGCCTTCCGAGTTGGTCAGATAGCCGCCTTCACCGCGGGCGCCCTCGGTGATCAGACAGCCGGCGCCGTAGATGCCGGTGGGGTGGAACTGCACGAACTCCATGTCCTGAAGCGGCAGGCCGGCGCGCAGCACCATGGCGTTGCCGTCGCCGGTGCAGGTGTGGGCCGAGGTGGCCGAGAAGTAGGCGCGGCCGTAACCGCCCGTCGCCAGCACCACCATCTTGGCGCGGAACTGGTGCATCTGGCCGGTGTCGAGCTGAAGCGCGGTGACGCCGGTGCAGGCCTGGGTCCCATCAGATTGGGCCTGCATGATCAGGTCCAGCGCGAAGTATTCGACGAAGAACTTGACCTCGCGACGAACCGACTGGCCGTAGAGGGTGTGCAGGATGGCGTGGCCGGTGCGGTCGGCGGCGGCGCAGGTGCGCTGCACCGGGCCCTCGCCGAAGTTGCGGGTCATGCCGCCGAAGGCGCGCTGGTAGATCTTGCCTTCTTCGGTGCGCGAGAAGGGCACGCCCCAGTGTTCCAGCTCGTAAACGGCCTTGGGCGCGTTACGGACCAGGTATTCGATGGCGTCCTGGTCGCCCAGCCAATCCGACCCCTTGACGGTGTCGTACATGTGCCACTGCCAGCTGTCCTCGCCCATGTTGCCGAGCGAGGCCGAGATGCCGCCCTGCGCCGCGACCGTGTGCGAACGGGTCGGGAAGACCTTGGTGACGCAGGCGACCTTCAGCCCCTGCTGGGCGGCGCCCAGGGCGGCGCGCAGGCCCGAGCCGCCGGCGCCGACGACGACGACGTCGTATTCGTGATCGATGAGTTCGTAAGCAGCCATTACAGCATCAGGCTCCCAGGCCGGCGGGCAGGGGCGCCGAGCCCAGCGCCAGACGCACGATGAAGAAGACGCTGGCGGCCGCCAGCACGAGGAGGACCAGGTTGAGCAGGCCCAGCAGCAGGGCGCGGTTTCCGGGCCGGTTGATGTAGTCCTCCAGAATGACCTTCCAGGCCAATCCGGCGTATCCCAGGAAAATCAGCATGGTGACGGCCAGCAAGGCGGCGTTCAGCGGACTGGCGAACCAGGCCAGCACTGCGTCGTAGCCGGCGCCGGTCAGGGTGAATGCGGTCGAAGCGAGCCACACCGCCAGCGGCAGCAGGATGACCAGGGCGACGCGCTCGGTCGCCCATTCGCCGGCGCCGTGGCGTTCGGAAATCTTGACGTGGTTCTTGAACCTTGCGGGACCGCTCACAGCGCAACCCTCCCCGTGACGAACAGGACGACCCAGAACAACACCGCCAGGACGATCGGCCCCCATACCGAGATGTGCGACAGCACGGTGGCGGATCGGGGGGTCAGGCCATTGCCGGTGTCGTTGATGGTGTGCCGCGCGCCGTTCAGGATGAAGGAGAACAGCACCAGCGTCAGACCGAACCCGATCAACAGGCCCAACGGCGAACCGGCCCAGGACAGGGCCGTGTCATAGGCGTCCGGTCCGAACGCCAGCGCCCCCAACCACGCCGTCGCGATCACGACGCCTACGGTCGCCGCGATGATGGTGGCCCGGAACAGGATCGACGCCGCCATGGTCATGTGCCAGCGCCAGATGCTCATGTGAGGCGAAAGAGGTCGGACACGACCGTTCGGCTGGGTGACGAAACGGCCGGTCTGGTCGTCGCGCGCATCCCCCGACGTCGGGTTGGGATGAGTCATGCGAATCGTTCTCAAAAGCGAATGAATTCAATCGCCGTGTGCGGTTGCGAAGGCTTTTGTGACCGTCAGACGGCGGTGTCAACAAACGCGATCAAGAAGTGTCGTGCCGCGGCGGTGGCTCTCGGTTCCATCACGCGCGATCACGTTTTCGCGCGTTTTGGGCTGGGGGTTGCGGTCGGGAGTCGGCGTTTGGCAGGTTAAGCCCATGATCTGGTTCGCCTTCGCTTCAGCCCTCGCTTCCAGCCTGACCCTCCAGACCCGCCACGGCCATCTCGAGGCCACTCCGGAAATCTACCAGCCGCCCGCGGTCCGCCCGTTCGAGCCGGCGTCGAATTTCGGTCGAGAGGAGGCCGAGGGCGATGCTGATGAGGCGCTGCACCGCCGCACCCTGAGCCGGCCGGTGGTGGTCGGCGCCTACGTCGGCAGCTACGAGACCAGTCCCACCGACATCGAGCTGGCTTATGACCAGGGCGTGGCCCAGGCCGAGATCGACATGGACCGCCGCGCCGGTCCGCTGGACGGGAAATGGCGGGTCCTGGACGCCGACGGCAGGCCGATCCTGTCCTTGGCCCTGACCGATCTGGGCGGCGGCCGGCTGGTCGAGGGCGCCTGGCGCCGGCTGACGCCGCGCGCCGCCGGGCAGGACAGCGGCTTCGCCGGGCCGGTGCAGACCGATGGAAAGTCGGTGGTGGTGCCCGCCGCCGGCGGCGAGCTGCGCCTCCACGCCGTCGCCGGGGGCTGGAGCGGCGTGCTGTTGCAGGACGGCCGCCGTCGAGCCGTGACGCTGGCGAGGGCCGGCTGACCCTCGCCATCGATGATCCGTCACTCTATATGTGACGGATGAGCGAAGCGCTGAAATCCCGCCCCGTCGTCCGCCTGCACCCAGCTCACCGCGACGACATCGGCGACCTGATCACGCGCCGTCCCGTGCCCGGGCCGGGGCTGGAGCAGGTCGATCCGTTCCTGTTCCTGAACCACCACGGGCCGCAGACCTATCCGCCGAACAATCGCGGCCTGCCGTTCGGGCCGCATCCGCATCGGGGCTTCGAGACCGTCACCTTCATCCTGGACGGCGAGCTGGCGCACAACGATTCCGCGGGCGGCGAGAGCATCATCCGCGCGGGCGGGATCCAGTGGATGACCGCGGGTTCGGGCCTGATCCACGCCGAACTGTCGCCCGCCGCCTTCAAGCGCGACGGCGGGCCGATGGAGATCCTGCAGCTGTGGGTCAACCTGCCGTCGCGGCTGAAGATGACCACGCCCGACTATGTCGGCCTGCAGGCGGCGGACATTCCGACCTTCACCACCGACGGCGGCGTGACGGTCGAGCCCGTATCCGGCGAATGGCTGGGCGTCGCCGCCCCCATCCAGTCCCTGATCGACGTCCATCTGGCGGTGGTCCGCCTAGCCGCCGGCGCGCGGTTCGACGCGCCGGTCGCCGCCGGTCGCAACGTCTTCCTCTATGTGGTGAAGGGGCAGGTTTCGGTCGCCGGGACGCACGTGCCCGAATGGAACCTGGCGGCGCTGGGCGACGGCGAGGCGGTGGAGATCACGGCCGCATCCGACGCCGTCGTGCTGCTGGGTCACGCCCGGCCGATCGGCGAGCCGGTCTTCAGCCACGGTCCCTTCGTGATGAACACCCGCGAGGAGATCGTGCAGGCGATCCAGGACTACCAGGCCGGAAAGTTCGGCCCGCCGCCGGGGCTGTGACGCCTCAGCTCTTCCAGCGCAGGGTGGCGGGCTGGACCGGGTTCTCGAAGGGCCGACCCTCGGCCCGGCTCCTGGCCCATTCGCGTTTCAGCTGCTGGTACCATTTGGCCTGCCTGTCGGCGTCGTCGATCCATATCAAGGCCGGATCGTAGCGCAGCCCTTCGTTCTGAAGGTTCACCATGCCGCCGTCCTGCTTCAGGAAGGCGACCACCCCCATGCGCAGGAAGGGCTTGGCCAGGCCGAACACCCAGTGGTCGGACCAGAAGATCTGGGTGATGCGCGTCCTGGTCTCGGTCACCGGCGTCAGGCAGGTCAGCGCCAGCACCTGCTTCTCGCCCACCTGGATGTGCTCCCAGCGATAGCCCGGCAGGCGGAAGGTGATCTCGGTCGCGGGCGCCCCGCCCAGAATCTTGTAGGCGCGGCTGTTCGACGACGGCGCGTGGCGCACCATGGCGAAGCCGTGCTCGCGCGGCTCGAACGCCTTGGCCTTCTCATGCATGGAATGTTCGGATCGCCACCACCACTGCTGGTGGACATAGGGGCCATGAGCGGGGTCCATCAGGCCGACGACCGCGTGATAGATGTGGCTGTCGAAATCCATTCCTTCGACCAGCTTGGCCTCGCCGCCGACCACGCCGGGGAAGACCGGCGGCTCGTGGTCCGGCTCCATCGGATTGCGGGGATCGGAGGCCATCCAGACGAAGACGATCCCCTGGCTCTCGCGCACCGGGTAGGCGCGCACGCGGATGCGGTTCGCCTCGAAGGCCTGTTCCTCGACCAGCGACGGGATGGCGGCGCAGACGCCGTCCGGCCGGAAGCGCCAGCCGTGGTACGGGCATTCGATCGTCTCGCCCTCGCCGGGCTTGTCCACCAGCCTGCCGGCCGACAACGGGGCGGCGCGGTGGGGGCAGATGTCTCGCATGGCGTAGACCTGACCCGCGCGGGTGCGGCCGACCAGCACCGGCTCGCCCATGATCTCATGGCGCTTAAGGCCGGCCGGCGCGATATCCCGGGCCAGGGCTACGAAATACCAGGCGTCGGTCACGAAGCCCTTGCCGAACGGCGAGGCGCCGACCTTTGACGGCGCGGCGTCGGCTCGTGGGGACTGGACGGGATCGGCGGCGGCTGGCTTCATGCCGCCTGTCTAACAGAGGCGGGCGGCGTCTGTCCTCAGGACCATACGAAAGTACTTTACAGGATAAAGTATTGACGCCATAAGGGCGACCTCAAACGGGAGAACCGCCATGATCCAAGCCATCGCCTTCGCCGCCCTTCTGCTCGCGGCGGCGCCCGCCGGGGCCCAAGATGGACATGTCGGCCACGCCGCCCATGGTCATCGACACGCCGACTTCGCCTCGGACCGGCTGCACGTCCGGGTGGACGGGGCGGCGCGTGGCCAGGGCCAGGACATCATACTGATTCCCGGACTGTCGTCCTCGCCGGAGGTCTGGCAGGAGACCGTCGATCACCTGGGCGGCCGCTACCGCATCCACCGCATTCACATCCAGGGGTTCGCCGGCGCGCCCGCCGAGGGCAACGCCCAGACCGGCGCCCAACCGACCCCGGTCGCCGCGCCCGTCGCCGAGGACATCGCCCGCTATATCCGAGAGCAGGGGCTTGAGAAGCCTGCCGTGGTCGGCCACTCGATGGGCGGGACCATCGGCATGATGCTGGCCGCGCGCCACCCGGACCTGGTCGGCCGGCTGATGGTCGTGGACATGGTGCCCTTCATGGGAGCGATGTTCGCCGCTCCCGGCGCGAGCGCCGAAAGCGTCGTGCCTGTCGCCGACCAGATCTGGGCCGCCCAGGCGAACAGCCCGCGCGAGGCCTACATCCCCCAGGCCACGGCGGCCATCAACGGCATGATCAACACCGAATCCCGGCGGGAAGGCGCGCTGGAAGACATGCGCGAGAGCGACCAGAAGGTTTCCGCCGCCGCCTTCCGCGAATTGATCGTCACCGACCTGCGCCCCGAACTGTCGAAGATCACGGCCCCGACCGAGGTGCTGTATGTCAAGTTCAACGACCCCCGCATGACGCCTGAGCTGACGGACGCCATCTACCGCATGTCCTTCGCCAATCTGTCCGGCGCGAAGCTGAAGCGCATCGACGACAGCGCCCACTTCATCATGTTCGATCAACCCGAAACCTTCCAGGCCGAACTCGACGCCTTTCTCGCGCGCTGAAGTCCAGGTTTCAGCGTCAGGGGCGTCGGGCTCGACGGCGCCGCCACGGCAAAGGCGGGTCTTCTGTCGACTTCCGACGGACGCCGATCGCCTCTCAAGCGTAACATGCCGCTCACGGGGACTGAGCGATGCGCATCTACGAGCTTCATTTCTTCGACGGCGACGGCCGTCGTCCGCTGCTGGATTTCCACGATGGTGTCGACGACGCCGACGCCCTGCGGGCCGCCGAGGCCCTTCTGCTCCAGCACACCTCTTGCGAGGGGGTCGAGGTCCACGACGGCGACCGCATCGTCGGGCGGCGGCTGCGGTCAGAAGTCGTCTCTGTTTGATCCGGCACCGTACACAAGGCGCAATTTCAACGACTTGTCCCCAGATAGTGGGGGGAAATACTGCAACGCTGTGTCGGGTTCCGACAGACGGGTTCCCACAATCGCCTTAAGCGCGAATCCATGCTCAGTCGTTCGCCCGGCAATATCCTGATCCAGGGACTGGAGGTCGCTGACCGTGACGCCCTGCTGGCGATCGCGACGCCGGCCGAGTTCGCCCAGGGCCACGTCTTCTCCGAGCCCGACGACCTGATCGAGCACCTGCATTTCATCGACAGCGGCTTCTGCTCCTCGGTGGCCGTTCTGGAGGACGGCCGCACCGTGGAGACGCTCATGGTCGGCCGCGAGGGCGTGCTGGGCGTCGTCGCCTCGGCGACGCCCCAGCGCGCCCACACCCGAAGCGTGGCCCAGGTGGCCTGTTCCGCCCAGCGCGTGGACGCCGCCCGCTTCCGCGCCCTGGCGGCCCAGCGACCCGCGATGCGAGACGTGGTTGCCGACTACATGGCGCGGCTGCAGGGCGAACTGGAGCAGTCCAGCGCCTGCAACGCCCTGCATCACGCCGGCCAGCGGTTCGCCAAATGGCTGCTGCGCTGCCACGACCGCGTCGACGGCGACACGCTGAACCTGACGCAGGAATACCTGGCCTCGATGCTGGGCTCGCAGCGCACCACGGTGAATGAGGCGGCCCAGGGACTGCAGAAGGCGGGGGCCATCGCCTACTCCCGGGGACGCATCACCGTGCTGGACCGGGCGGGGCTGGAGCGGGCGGCGTGTGAATGCTACCGCTCCGGCGACGCCTTCCGCGCCCACAAGGGCTAGCGCCGGTTCAGCACGCGCATCCCGCCCGCGCGTACGAAACCGCGTCGATCGTCGGGCGGCAGGGCGGCGGCTAGGCGGCGTCGCATCTCGGGCTCGCAGGCGGCGCGGGCGTGCGGCGTCACGCTGCGGTGATGCTGGCCGCACCAGGCGCGGCTGGCGTCCCGGAAACGCTCGGCCAGCCGGGCCGCGTCCGACGCACGCGCCGGGTCCAGCCCGTGCGTCGAAACCGAAAGATCGGGCGCGGGCGCCAGGGCCAACGCTCCGGTCAGGACCAGGGCGGCGATATCCATTGGTGTCTCCTCTTCTCGATGACGGGAGGGAGAGGCCGGCCCTGACGTCGGCGGATGCGGCGCGGCAGGTGAAATATCCGTAAGGCGTCGTGGCGGGCCCGCTCTGGCGTTTCCGGCCGCATGCCTGTAAGAGCGCCCCGAACACTCCCCCTTTTTCCTGCATTCTCCTGCAGCGGCGCGGACCTCCCGTGACCGAACACAGTCCGCCCGAGCCCGAAATGAACCTGCGCAACGTCGCCATCATCGCCCACGTCGATCACGGCAAAACCACCTTGGTGGATCAGCTGCTGGCCCAGTCCGGCGTCTTCCGAGCCAATGAGACGACGACCGAGCGCGCCATGGACTCCAACGACCAGGAGCGCGAGCGCGGCATCACCATCCTGGCCAAGGCCACGTCGGTGCTGTGGAACGGCAAGGCCGGCGAGACCCGCATCAACATCATCGACACGCCCGGCCACGCCGACTTCGGCGGCGAGGTGGAGCGGATCCTAGGCATGGTCGACGGCTGCGTCCTGCTGGTCGACGCCGAGGAAGGCGTCATGCCGCAGACCAAGTTCGTGCTGACCAAGGCGCTGAAGATGGGCCTGAAGCCCATCCTGTGCATCAACAAGGTCGACCGCGCCCACGCCGACCCAGACCGGGTGCACCTGGAGACCATCGAGCTGTTCGAGGCCATCGGCGCCTCGCCGGAGCAGCTGGATTTCCCGCACATCTACGCCTCGGGCCGCAACGGCTGGGCGACGCTGGACCTGGACAAGCCGTCCGACACCCTGGCCCCGCTGTTCGACCTGATCGTCGATCACGTGCCGCCGCCGCCGGTGGCGCAGAACGTCGATAAGCCGTTCCGCATCCTGAACGTGCTGATCGAGAGCGACCCGTTCCTGGGCCGGATCCTCACCGGCCGGATCGAGAGCGGCAGGGCGATCCCCGGCATGCCGATCAAGGCGCTGGACCGCGACGGCAAGCAGATCGAGCAGGGCCGCATCACCAAGGTGCTAGCCTTCCGCGGTCTCAAGCGCCAGCCGATCGACGAGGGGGCCGAAGCGGGAGACATCGTCGCCATCGCCGGCATGGCCAAGGCCACCGTGGCCGACACCCTGTGCGCGCTGGAGGTCACCGAGGCGCTGGACGCCCAGCCGATCGATCCGCCGACCATCTCCATGACGGTGGCGGTGAACGACAGCCCGCTGGCCGGCCGCGAAGGCGACAAGGTCCAGTCGCGCGTCATCCGCGACCGCCTGCTGAAGGAGGCCGAGGCCAACGTCGCCATCCGCGTGACCGAGACCCCGGGCGCCGACGCCTATGAAGTCGCCGGTCGCGGCGAACTGCAGCTGGGCGTGCTGGTCGAGAACATGCGTCGCGAAGGCTTCGAACTGTCGATCAGCCGCCCGCGCGTGGTCTATCAAACCGGTGAGAACGGAGAGCGGCTGGAGCCGATCGAGGACGTGGTCATCGACGTTGATGATGAATACACCGGCGTGGTCATCGAGAAGCTGAGCCAGCGCAAGGCCGAGCTGCGCGACATGGGGCCTTCGGGTGCGGGGAAGACCCGCATCCAGCTGAACTGCCCGTCGCGGGCGCTGATCGGGTATCAGGGCGAGTTCCTGACCGATACGCGCGGCTCGGGCGTGCTGAACCGCGTGTTCAGCCACTATGAGCCGCACAAGGGCGCGATCGAAGGGCGCCTGAAGGGCGTCCTGGTGTCGAACTCGGACGGGGACACGGCCGCCTACGCCCTGTGGAACCTGGAAGAGCGGGGCGTCATGTTCGTCGGCGCCGGCGAGAAGACCTACCAGGGCATGATCATCGGCGAGAACAGCCGCTCGGACGACCTGGACGTCAACCCGATCAAGGGCAAGCAGCTGACCAACGTCCGCGCCTCGGGCAAGGACGAGGCCGTGCGCCTCACCCCGCCGCGCCGCCCGTCGCTGGAACAGGCCATCGCCTACATCGAGGAAGACGAGCTGGTCGAGGTCACGCCCAAGTCGATCCGCCTGCGCAAGGAAGTCCTGAACCCCTCCTTCCGCAAGAAGCGCGTCCGCGCCGACTGACGCTCCGCGTCCTCGCCCAACGATCAGGGGAGCCGCCGATGCGGCTCCCCTTTTTCGTGTCAGTCCATCAGCTGCTGGGCGAGATAGACATAGTGCCGGGCCCAGCGGCGGGCGTTGGCGACCGGGTCGGCGTCATTGGAATGGCCGCCGGCGGTGTCCTCGTAATAGAGGTGCTCATGGCCCTGTTCGCCCAGGCGGGCGGCGAACTTCCTCGCATGACCGGGATGGACGCGGTCGTCGCGGGTGTTGGTAGTGATGTAGACGCGGGGGTACTCCGCCTCCGGCCGCAGCTGCTGATAGGCGGAGTACTTGGCGATCCATTCCGCCTCTTCGGGGATGCGCGGGTCGCCGTATTCGCCGATCCACGAGGCGCCGGCCGGCAGCTCGTGATAGCGCAGCATGTCGATCAGCGGGCTTTCGATCACCGCCGCGTTGAACAGCTCCGGATGCTGGGTGATGGCGACGCTGGTCAGCACCCCGCCGTTCGAGCGGCCGTAGATGCCGAGGTGGCGCGGGCTGGTGATCCCCCGCGTGACCAGGTCGCGGGCCACCGCGGCGAAGTCGTCGAAAGCGCGCTGGCGGTTTCCGTCCAGAGCCGCCTGGTGCCAGTCGGGCCCGAACTCGCCGCCGCCGCGGATGTTGGCCTGGACGAAAACCCCGCCCCGCTCCAGCCACAGCTTGCCCATCTCCGGCTTGTAGGCCGGGTTCAGGCTGACCTGGAAGCCGCCGTAGCCCAGCATCACCGTCGGCGCCGTCCCGTCCATGGCCAGGGCGCGCGGCCGGGTGACGAAGTAGGGGATCTTCGTTCCGTCGGTCGAGACGGCCTCATACTGTTCGGTGACATGGCTGGAGGCGTCGAACTTGGCCGGTGAGGCCTTCAGTTCGGTCAGGGAGCCGGTGTCCACGTCCGCCAGGCTCAGCGTCGGCGGGACCAGGAAGCCCTGTGTCGCCACGAAGACCTCGCCGCGTGACTTGGAGGAATCGCCCAGGCCAACCGCCAGATTGGCGGGCACGGGGATGGACGAGGCGGTCCAGCCCGGCTCGCCCGCCTGGAAGCGCAGCAGCGTGCCGGCGACATTGTCGGTCACGGCGGCGACGAGGGCGTCGGACAGGACGGCCACGCCCTGCAGCGCCTGGCGCGCCGTCGGCTGGAAGACCAGGGCGCTGTCGCGGCCGACGCGCAGGTGCAGGCGCGTCTCGCCCAGGACGCCGAGCGGAAGCGCCAGCAGCGACCCGGCGGCGTAGTCCTCTCCGTCGAAGCTCCAGGCCTGGTCGGGCGAGAAGACCAGACGGCCGTCGATGACGCCGAAGACGCCGACGCGTTCCGGCAGATGCAGCTTCTGCGCCTTGCCGTCGTGGCCCAGGCTCCAGGTCTCGGAGCGGAAGGTGTCCAGCGGCCTGGTGATGATCACCGCCTGCACGACGCCGTCCTTGTCGCGATAGACGGACGGGCTGACGCCATAGCCGCCGTCGCCCTGTTCGCCGCGATAGACCTCGACAGCCTGATCCAGGGTCTGGCCACGCTTCAGCGTCTTGACGATGAAGGGATAGCCCGACTCGGTCAGCGTTCCGGAACCGAAGTCGGTGGCGACGAGCAGCGTGTCGCGGTCCAGCCATTCGATGCGGTGCTTGCCTTCCGGCAGGTTGAAGCCGTCGTCGAGGAACCGCTTGGTCGTGGTGTCGAACTCGCGCACGGCCACCGCATCCTTGCCGCCGTCCGACAGGTTGATCAGACAGCGGGTCTCGTCCGGGGCCAGGCAGTCGGCGCCCTTGAACACCCAGTCGCGGCCCTCGGCCTTCGCCAGGGCGTCGATGTCGAGCAGCGTCTCCCACTGGGGCGAGGCGGTGCGGTAGCTGTCCAGCGTGGCGCGGCGCCAGACGCCCTTCGGGTTCGTCGCGTCCTGCCAGAAGTTGCCGACGCCGTCGCCGAGGAAGCGGGGCATGGGGATGCGGTCCTCGGCGGTCAGTATGGCCAAGGCCTCCTCGCGGAAGGTCTCGTAGCGCGGATCGCCGGTCAGGGCGGCCAGCGACTTGCGGTTCGCCTCGGCGACGAAGGCCATGGCCTCGGCCCCGTCCACCTGCTCCAGCGCCAGCTGGTCGTCGGCGGCGGCGACGCCGGCGGGGGTCAGGTCGCGGGGAAAGTGCGGGGGCGGCGTGGTCGCGGCGGCCTGGCGGGCGGGGGCGCCGGTCGACTGGGCCAAGGCGGGCGCGGCGCCCAGAAGAAGCGCTGGAATGGCGGCGGACAGGATCAGGTGACGCATGGCTTTGGAATACTCCGCTTTATCAATCCTCCCCCGCATCGCGGGGGACGGGGACCGCCATCAGGCGGTGGAGGGGGCGGAACCAGGCAGGGTGCGCGGGGTCGCCCCCTCCACCACTCGTGGTCCCCCTCCCCCGTTTCGCTGCGCTTGCCGGGGAGGATCAGGCCTATTCCTCCGCCGGCGTGTCCATCAGCCGGCGCGACAGATAGGTGTATTCCAGCGCCAGCCGTCGAGCGGTCTCGCGCAGATTGGCGCCGGCCGCGTGGCCGCCGTCGGTGTTCTCATAGAACAGCACCGGATAGCCCAGTTCCTCCATCCGCGCCGCCGCCTTACGGGCGTGGCCGGGGTGGACGCGATCGTCCTTGGTCGAGGTGTGGATGAAGACCTCGGGATAGGGCTGGCCGGCGCGCAGGTTCTGATAGGGCGAATAGCGCTCGATCCAGGCGCGCTCCTCCGGAACGTCGGGGTTGCCGTATTCGCCGATCCAGCTGGCGCCCGCGAGCAGCTTGTGGAAGCGCAGCATGTCGAACAGCGGCACCTGGATGACCGCCGCATTGATCAGGTCGGGCCGCTGGGTCAGCATCGCACCCATGAACAGGCCGCCCTGGCTGCCGCCCATGATCCCGAGCTTGGGCTGACTGGTGATGTCGCGGGCGATGAGGTCCAGGGCCACAGCCTGGAAATCCTCGTGCGCCTTCTGCCGGTTCTCCTGCAGCGCCGCCTCGTGCCAGCGCGGGCCGAACTCGCCGCCGCCGCGTGTATTGGCGATGACATAGACCCCGCCGCGCTCGAGCCACAGCTTGCCGACCGTGGCCGAATAGCCGGGCAGCAGCGAGCTTTCGAATCCGCCGTAGCCGTACAGCAGCGTCGGGTTGGAGCCGTCCAGCGGCATGTCCGCCTTGTGCACCACGAAGTAGGGGATCATCGTCCCGTCGGCCGAGCGGGCCTCGTGCTGCTCCACCGTCATGCCCGCCGCGTCGAACTTGGCCGGCATCGACTTGACCTGTTCGACCGCTCCGGTCGCCGCATCGGCCAACCACAGGCTGGACGGATTCAGATAACCGGTGACGCTGACGAAGACCTTGTCATCGATCTCCGACGCCGAGCCGACGCCGACCGAGACGTTCTGCGGCAGGTCCAGGGTGGTGTGCGCCCATTCGCCTTCGCCGGGCGTATAGACCCGCACCGATCCGCGCACATTGTCATAGAGGGCCACGACCAGCCGGTTGCGGGTGGCGTTGACGGCCTCGACCGCCTGGCGTTCGGTCGGGCGCAGCACCAGCTGAGCCGGCGTCGCCGGGTCGGCCAGCCAGGCGTCCAGCGGCCAGGCGATCAGGTCGCCGGTCTTGAAGGCCTGGCCCGACGGCGCGGTCCAGTCCTCCTTCAGCGACACCACCAGCCGGCCGTCCACCAGGCCGTTGATGCTCGACTTGGCCGGCAGCCGCAGCTGCTCCAGCGCGCCGTCGTCCTTCAGCCGCCAGGTTTCGGACGAATAGAAGTCGACTGAGCGGTTGATCAGCACCGCCTTCACCGCGCCGTCGGCGTCCCGCAGGGTGTAACCTGACACGGCCACATCGGTCGGCCGGCCGGTGAAGACGGTCTGGGCCTGCTCCGGCGTCTGACCGCGCTTCATCAGCCTGACCACCATGGGATAGCCGGAGTCGGTCAGGGTGCCGGGGCCGAAGTCGCGCGCGATCAGCAGGGTGTCGCGATCGATCCAGTCCGCGTCGCCCTTGGACTCCGGCAGGACGATGCCGCCCTCGACGAACTTGCGCTCGACCGCATCGAACTCGCGCAGGGTCGTGGCGTCCTTGCCGCCGTTCGACAGGCTGACCAGGCAGTAGCGCTCTTCCGGCGAAAGGCAGCTGGAGCCCTTGTAGACCCAGTTGGCGTTCTCGGCCGTCGCCAGGGCGTCGACGTCGAGGATGGTCTCCCACCGGGGCGTCGCGGTGCGGTAGCTGTCCAGCGTCGTGCGACGCCAGACGCCGCGCACGTGCTGGGCGTCCTGCCAGAAGTTGTCGATGTGGCCGTCGTGGGTGAAGCCGGGCGACGGGATGCGGTCCTGCGCCTGGACGATCGCCAGCGCCTGCTGGTGCAGGGTCTCGTAGCGGGGGTCGCCCTGCAGAACGCCCAGCGAACGGGCGTTCTGCTCATCGACCCACGCCATGGCGCGCTGGCCCTCGACCTCCTCGAGCCAGATGTAGGGATCGGTCGCCTCGCTGGCGGCGAAGCCCGAGGAAGCGGAAGCGGCGGTTTGGGCCATGGCGGCGGTCGACAAGCTGGTGGAGGCGAGAAGGGCCGCGAGCACGGCGGCGGACGAGCGGATCATTCGTGGACGGTCCCCGGACAACGAAGGGGCCAACTTAACGACGAGCCTCCCGGCGGCAAGGCGGCCGCGGCAACCTTACGGCTTTGTCATCTTCGCGGTCAGTCTTCGTCGGGGATGCAGAGCAGATTGCCGCAGGCCTTGCAGTGGACCGCATCGGGGTCATGCGTCTGCAGACCGCAGCGGTCGCAGGCATGGCGCACCTTGTGCGGCTTGATCAGGGCCTGGGCCAGACGCAGGAACAGGGTGATGCCGACCAGCATGATGGCGATCGACAGCAGCCGCCCCCAGGGGCCAGGCAGGGTCACGTCGCCGAAGCCGGTGGTTGTCAGCGTCGCCACGGTGAAATACAGCGCGTCGACATAGCCGGCGATGCCGTCGTGACCTCGGAAGGTGGCGTAGACGAAGCCCGTCGCCACGAAGACGAAGGTCACCAGATTGGCCAGGGCGCGGACGATTGCCTCCACCCGCGTGTCGTCAAACCGGGCCCCCACGGTGCGCCAGAAGAAGTCGGAGTTCAGCAGAGTCCACAGCCTGAGCATCCGCAGGAAGCCGAGATTGTAGAGCCAGGCCGGGAACAGCAGGGTCGCCAGCACGAACAGGTCGACCCAGACGATCGGCCGCTTCAACCAGTCGCGGATGTCGGCGTAGGCATAGGCGCGTGCCGCCAGGTCCGCCGTCAGCAGCGCCGCGATCAGATAATCCAGGGCGTAGAAGGCCCAGCCCATGTTCTTCAGGATCGGCGCGGCCAGGAAGAAGGCGATGATGGCGATGTCGATGACGATCACCGTCAGCCGGAACTTGACCGCCGGCGGCTGGGAGCCGTGGTAGAGATAGCGCAGCCGCGCGCGCAGGCGCAGGCCGTCGTCCCGGGAATGGGTCTGGCGTTCAGGCGAGGTTTCGGTCTGGGCCACTTCGGTATCCGCTCATCCCGGCGGGAGCCGGGACTTCGTGATCGCCGCGCACTGAACAGACTGCCGCCCTTCCTGTCCAATGCTTCCGGCGTCTGGGTGCGAAAGCGCGGGTCCCGCTTCCCCCCCTGATCGGCCGGGGAAGATTTCATCGGCGGCGCGGAGGCCCTATATGGCACCGCATGAGCACCCGCCCCTTCGTCAAGATGAACGGCGCCGGCAACGACTTCATTGTCGTCAACGCGCTGGAGCAGCCGTTCCGTCCGGACGAGGACCAGGTTCGCGCCCTGGCCGACCGGCAGGCGGGCCAAGGCTTCGACCAGCTGATCGCCATCGAGCCGTCCGACACGGCCGACGCCTTCATGCGGGTGTGGAACGCCGACGGCTCCATGGTCGAGACCTGCGGCAACGCCCTGCGCTGCGTGGGCTGGCTGTTGATGCAGGCGGACGGCTCGGACCGGGTGGTCATCGACACGGCCGGCGGCCCCACCACCGCGACCCGCGCCGGCGACCACCGCGTGACGGTCGACATGGGCAGGCCCCGCCTCGAGTGGGAGCAGGTGCCGCTGGCCGAGGCGATGGACACGCGCGGCGTCGAGCTGCAGGTCGGCCCCATCGACGACCCGGTGCTGCACACGCCCGGCGCCGTCTCCATGGGCAATCCGCACGTCGTCTTCTTCACCGACCGCCAGGACGACGGCTTCGTCGCGGGCTCGGGCTCGCTGGTCGAGCGCCATCCGCTGTTCCCCGAGGGGGTGAATGTCGGCTTCGCCAATGTGCTGGACCGCGACCATATCCGGCTGCGGGTCTGGGAACGTGGCGCGGGCCTGACGCGGGCTTGCGGCACCGGCGCCTGCGCCGCCCTGGTCGCTGCCGCCAGGCGCGGCCTGACCGAACGAAAAGCGACCGTCGTCGTGGACGGCGGAGAACTGGTCATCGACTGGGACGAAGCCACCGACCATGTGCTGATGACAGGCCCGGTCGAGATCGAGCGCACCGGCGTCCTCGCCCTCTGACGGCGCCTGTCGAACGGCGGCTTTAGGGGGCCGCGCGCACACGTCCCCCTTTCCACAGACGCCGACGCGCTGAGAGCCCTGGCCGGTCGCGCCTCCGCGGCGCGGCGTTCAAGGCCTCCGTGGTTGTCCCGCCCCGCGGGCCGCTTTAGGAACGACGGGAAGCCCACCAGAAACGCCGCCGACCCCGGAAACGCCCGAAACCATGCCCGACCAGACCGACAAACAGACCTTCTCCGACGAAGAGGCGCTGGATTTCCACCGCGTCCCGACGCCGGGCAAGATCTCCATGGCCCCGACCAAGCCGATGGCGACCCAGCGCGACCTGTCGCTGGCCTATTCGCCGGGCGTGGCCGTGCCGGTGCTGGCCATCGCCGCCGACGCGGACAAGGCCTACGACTACACCTCCAAGGGCAACATGGTCGCCGTTATCTCCAACGGCACCGCCATCCTGGGCCTGGGCAACCTGGGCCACATGGCCTCCAAGCCGGTGATGGAGGGCAAGTCGGTGCTGTTCAAGCGCTTCGCCGACGTCGACAGCTTCGATGTCGAGGTGAAGACCACCGATCCCGACGAGTTCATCACCGTCGTCAAGAACATCGGCGACACCTGGGGCGGCATCAATCTGGAGGACATCAAGTCCCCCGAATGCTTCGTCATCGAGTCCGAGCTGCAGGACCTGCTGGACATTCCGGTCTTCCACGACGACCAGCACGGCACGGCCATCATCTCGACCGCCGGCCTGATCAACGCCTGCCATATCGCCGGCAAGCGGCTGGACGAGGTCAAGGTGGTGCTGTCGGGCGCCGGGGCGGCGGGACTGTCGTCCATCGCCCTGATGAAGGCCGCCGGCGTCAAGGCCGAGAATACGGTGATCTGCGACCGCGAGGGCGTGGTCTACAGGGGCCGACCGCACGACATGGACCAGTGGAAGGCCGCCCACGCCACCGATACGCCGCTGCGCACCATGGCCGAGGCCATGGTCGGGGCCGATGTCGTGCTGGGCCTGTCCGCAAAGGGCGCGATCACCAAGGAGATGGTGGCCTCCATGGCGCCCAATCCGATCATCTTCGCCATGGCCAACCCCGATCCGGAGATCACGCCCGAAGACGTCAAGTCGGTGCGCTCGGACGCCATCATCGCCACCGGCCGGTCGGACTACGTCAACCAGATCAACAACGTCCTGGCCTTCCCCTATCTGTTCCGCGGCGCCCTGGACGTGCGCGCCCGGCAGGTGAACCACGAGATGAAGGTCGCCTGCGCCCAGGCCCTGGCCGCCCTGGCGCGCGAGGACGTGCCGGACGAGGTCGCCGCCGCCTATCGCGGCCGCAAGCTGAAGTTCGGCCCCGACTACATAATTCCGACGCCGTTCGACCCCCGCCTGATCTGGTACATCCCGCCCTTCATCGCCCAGGCGGCGATGGACACCGGCGTGGCGCGCCAGCCGATCGAGGACATGGACGCCTATCGTCACAGCCTGCGGTCTCGCGTCGATCCTTCGGCGGCCCTGATGCAGAAGATCACCTCGGCGGTGCGCGGCGGCCCCGACAAGCGCGTCGTCTTCGCCGAGGGCGAGGAGCCGGCCGTCATTCGCGCCGCCTGGGCCTTCAAACAGGCCGAGCTGGGCACGCCCGTCCTGGTCGGGCGCGAGGACCTGGTGCGCCAGAACGCCGCCGAGGCGGGCCTGAACTTCGACGAACTGGGCATCGAGATCACCAACGCCCGCGTCTCGGGCCGCAACGCCGAATACACCGACTGGCTCTACGCCAAGCTGCAGCGCCGGGGCTATCTGCGCCGCGACGTGCAGCGGATGATCAACCAGGACCGCAACTATTTCGCCGCCACCCTGGTCGCCCAGGGCGAGGCCGACGCCCTGGTCGCGGGCGTGACACGCAACTTCAACATGGCGCTGAAGGAGGTCCAGCGCGTGCTGGACGTCCACGACACCCTGATCGGACTGTCGATCCTGCTGGCGCGCGGCCGCACCCTGTTCGTGGCCGACACCTCCATCCACGAAATGCCGGGCGCCGAGGAACTGGCGGAGATCGCCATCAAGGCCGCCGACACCGTGCGCCGCCTGGGCCGCAACCCGCGCGTGGCCTTCCTGTCCTACTCCGCCTTCGGCAACCCGCCGGGCGACCGGGGCGAGAAGGTGCGCGAGGCGATCCGCATCCTGGACCGAAAAGGCGTCGACTTCGAATACGAGGGCGAAATGCCGCCCGAGGTGGCGCTGGATCCGCACGGCCACCCGGCCTACCCCTTCAACCGCCTGAGCAAGCCGGCCAACACCCTGGTCATGCCGGCGATCCATTCGGCGGCGATCTCGACCAAGCTGGTCCAGGCGCTGGGCGGGGCGACCTTGATCGGGCCGCTGCTGGTCGGTTTGGAGAAGTCGGTGCAGATCGTGTCGCTGGGCGCCTCGGTCAACGAGATCCTGACCGCCGCCACCTTCGCCGCCTATGACGCCGGGCCGGCGTTTCAGGGTACGGGCCTGACCTCGGCGCCGCCGCCCCCGGCCGCCCTGATCGACCCGGACGGGGACTGAGCTTGAACCCGTCGTCCCGCGCGGGCACGGTCTCTGAATGACCGAGGTCGCGCCCTTCCCCCCCACCGCCCCGCCGCCCCGTCGGGTCGAGGCGGGCCTGTATCTGGTCGCCACGCCGATCGGCAACCTGCGCGACGTCACGCTGCGGGCGCTGGACGTTCTGGCCGCCGCCGACCTGGTGCTGGCCGAGGACACGCGCGTCACCGCCAAGCTGCTGTCGGCCTATGGGCTGAAGGCGAAGCTGGAACGCTGTGACGACCATGCCTCGGCCCGCGCGGCCGAACTGGCCATCGAACGGCTGCGTGAGGGCCAGGTGGTGGCGCTGGTCTCCGACGCCGGCACGCCCCTGGTCTCGGATCCCGGCTTCGTCGTCGCCCGCGCCGTGATCGCCGGGGGTCTGCCCGTCCATCCCATCCCCGGCCCATCCAGCCTGCTGGCGGCCCTGTGCATCGCCGGCCTGCCCGCCGACCGGGTGCTGTTCGCCGGCTTCCTGCCGCCGAAGACAGCCGGCCGCACCGCCGCGCTGGAAGCAATGAAGGGTCAGCGCCAGACCCTGGTCTTCTTCGAGAGCGGGCCCCGCCTGAAGGTTAGCCTGGCCGACATGGCCGCCGTGCTCGGCCCCCGCCCCGCCGCTGTCGCGCGCGAACTGACCAAGCTCTACGAGGAATGCGTGCGCGGCCCGCTGGATCAGCTGGCGGCCGACCCGCGCCTAGATGCGCCCAAGGGCGAGATCGTGGTCGTCGTCGGTCCCGGCGAGGAGGAGCAGGCGTCGGAAGCCGACGCCGACGCGGCCCTGGCCGAAGCGTTGAACCGCCTGCCGACCGGCGAGGCCGCCTCGGAGGTGGCCAAGGCCCTGGGCCTGAACCGCAAGACCCTCTACCGCCGCGCGCTGGAGCTTCAGGGCAAGTGACCGATCGCCTGCCTTCTTCCCCCGCCCCTCGCCTGGCGCAACCCGCGCCGATCCGCCGCCCCAAGGCGGCGTGGCGTCAGGCGAAGGGGCGCGCGGCGTTCAGGGCGGGGCACGCGGCCGAATGGATCGCCGCCCTCCTCCTCATGGCCAAGGGGTATCAGGTGCTCGGCTTCCGGCTGAAGGGACGCGGCGGCGAGATCGACCTGCTGGTCCGACGCGGCCGGGTGCTGGCGGTGGTCGAGGTGAAACGCCGCGCCACCCTGGAGGCGGCGTCCCTGTGCCTGAAGCCGGCGCAGTTCGACCGGCTGCGCGCGGCGGGCGAGGCCGTGCGCCGCAACCGGCCCGCGCTGCAACGCCTCGAACTGAGAATTGATATGGTGGCGCTGGCCCCCGGCCGGTTTCCACGTCATCTTCGCGGCGTCGAGCGCGGAGGCTGAAAAGGAGCGCCAGGCCCGATGACCCGGGATGAGGCCCAATCCATCCTGACGGCCGCCGGAGAGGGCGGCGACGAGGGCTTCCCCCTGCTGGAGGCGGCCATCGCCTGCGCCATCCACGACTACCCCTTCCGCGATCCCGAGCCCGTCCGCACCCTGGCCCGCAACGCCTGCGAGCGGCTGAAGGAGCGCGTCGGCGGCGAGGGCCCCGACGACGCCCTGGCCGAGACCATGGCGGCCGACCTGCGGCTGAACGGCGACCTGCTGACCTACGACCACCCGTCCAACACCGACATCATCGACGTGGCCGAGCGGCGGCGCGGCCTGTCGGCGGCGCTGGCGGTCTTCTACCTGCACGCGGCCAAGGCGGCGGGGCTGAAGGCCGCAGGCGTCGACTTCCCCGGCCACTTCATGGTGCGGGTCGAGACGCCCGAGGGCCCGGTGGCGCTGGATCCGTTCAGCCAGGGCCGGCTGGTCCTGCCCAGCGAACTGACGCGCCGTGCCCTCCGCGCGGGGCTGACGCCGCACGTGGCCGATCGACTGGACATCCTGATGGCGCCAGTGACGGACCGGCAGTCGCTGATCCGTCTGCAGAACGTCCTGTTCAGCCGCGCCATCCGCGCCCAGGACTACGAGGGCGCCGAACGCTCGGCCCTACGCCGCGCCCTGTTGGACCCCGAGGATCACCGCCCCTGGCTGGACGTCGCCGCCGCGCGCGAGAAGCAGGGCGCGCTGGCCGGCTCCCTGGAAGCCCTGTCCCGCGCCCATGGCCTGGACGGCGCCGAGGAGGCCCGGCGGACGACGACGTTCGAGCGGGTCAGGATGCGGCTGAACTAAACCGTCTCGCCCTTCAGCAACCTCGGGAGGTCCCCTGTCGCGCCGCCGGCCTCGTGCATGAAGGCGCGTCTCAGCGGTCCGATCCGGTTCACCGCCGCCATGCCCAGATCCCGCGCCAGCCGCACCGGCGCGATGTCGTTGGAGAACAGCCGCACGAAGGCGTCGAAGCCCGCCGCCAGGGCCGCATTGTCGAACCGGCGCCAGCGAGCGTAGCGCTCCAGCACCGTCTCGGCGCCGATGTCCTCGCCCAGGCGCGCGGCCTCTGCCAGCACCTCGGCCAGGGCGGCGGCGTCCTTCAGCCCCATGTTCAGCCCCTGCCCCGCCACCGGATGCACCCCGTGGGCGGCGTCGCCGATCAGGGCGATACGGGGCGCGACCAGCTTCTCGGCCAGGCTCAGCGACAACGGATAGACGAAACGCGGCCCCTCGACCGTGGCGCCGTCCAGGAACTCGCCGAAGCGCCGCATCAGATGGGCGTGGAAGGCGGCGTCGGACGCATCGCGCAACGCCTCGCCCCGGCGTGTGGTCTCGGTCCAGACCAGGCTGGCGCGTTGTTCGGTGAGCGGCAGGATGGCGAAGGGGCCGCTGGGCAGGAAATACTCATGGGCCACATTGCCGTGGTCGCGGCCCAGCCGCACCGTGGCCACCACGCCGCTCTGGCCGTAGCCCCAGCCGAGGGTGTCGATGCCGGCGGCCCTGCGCACGGTCGAACCGCGTCCTTCCGCGCCGACCGCCAGCGGCGCGACCAGACGCGAGCCGTCGGCCAGGGTCACCGTCGCCTTGCCCGGATTGACTTCCACCCCCGCGACCGACGCAGGCGCACGGACTTCGATCCCAGCCCGTGCCACCGCCTCGGCCAGGGCCGCGCGGATGCGGCGGTTCTCGACCATGTAGCCCAGCGGCTCGCCGCCGGTGCGACCGCCGATCTCCTCGGCGTCGAAGCGCAGGAAGGCGGGCGAGGCGGGTCGGCTGGCCGCGCCCGGCCGGCGCCCGTCGGTGACCAGGATGTGGTCCATGCGGCAGGCGTGGGGCCGCAGCGTCTCGCCCAGCCCCAGCGCGTCCAGCATGCGGAAGGTCGAGAAGGCGATCGCCGTGGACCGCCCGTCGAAGCTCGGCACCAGCTGGGCGCTGAACGGCTGGGGATCGACCATCACGACCCTGAGCCCGGTTTGCGCCGCCGCCAGGGCGAACGCCGCCCCGGTCAGCCCCGCGCCGGCGATGACGATGTCGTAGCGTTCGGTGTCGGCCATGGGAGGCTTGTCGCGCCGGAGCGCAGACACGTCCAGAGGACGAATCGTATCCTGCGCGTTTCTAGCTTAACCGCCGACAGTATCGCTCGTAGTGCTCCACCGCAGGCGCGCCTGGTGCGGGCACGTCGAAGACACGGTCACCTGATGCGAAGGTTACGACATCCGTTCCAGCCAGAGCTCTAAACCAGCCGGAGGGGAAGCGTCCTTCACCCTGCACCACCGGAGTGTCGAACCCATCGCGCGGCGTGGCTTCGACGGCGAACCGCGCATCGGGTGTGGAGATCGAAATGGTTCCGGCGTGGGCCAGATCGCCCCTGAACTGCATGCCGCCGCGCTCGCGGTCGTCACAAGAGATCAGGGCCTGAGGCGTTCCTCCGCCCACGCCGGTCATGCGCACCAACGTCAGACTTCCGCCGCTGCCATGGATCAGCGCCCATTGATAATCAACGCCGTTCTTGCGGAATGCGACCATCTCCGCCGGTGCGTGATCCACAGGCGCAGCGCAGCCGAACAGCGCGATGGATGCCATCAAGAAAACAAGCGAGGGTTTCATATAGTACAATCTGCCATGAAGTGGGCCCGCGGTCCACGGTTCCGCTGGTAAACAGCCCCTTAACCCTGTCGATGCGACAAGGCCGGGAACGTCCTTCGCCGCAGGGGTCCCGCCCTTTCATGTCCACCGCCCTCGCCATCGGCCGTCAGGCCTGGATCAGCGTCCGCATCCTGTGGGACGCGCCGTTCGTGGTGCGATTCCGGGGGGTGCTCCAGGCGTTGCTGGCGACGCTGCTGCTGGTCGCCCTGATCTCGTGGAACCCGGCCGACGCCAGCCTGAACGCGGCGTCCAGTCTGCCGACGACCAACTGGCTGGGGACGAACGGGGCGCTGTTCGCCGACCTGTTCATGCAATCGCTGGGTCTGGCGGCCTGGCCCGCCGCCCTGCTGCTGATCGCCTTCGGCCTGGCGCGCGCGGTCGGCGACGCGATCCAGCAGCGGCTCAAGCCGACGCCGCTGAAGGCCCTGGCCGCGACCGCCGGAACGCTGCTGCTGTCCGCCGCCCTGGCGGCGCTCGCCGCGCCTGCCGCCTGGCCG
>JAEXZS010000051.1 GCA_023451375.1 Pseudomonadota bacterium | reverse complement strand
GTCGTGGGCGCCACGCCGCCCAGGCCGACGATGCGCCGCTCCAGGGCGTCGGCGGCCCGCTCGGCGGCGCGGGCCTCGGCGCCGAGCACGGCGCTCAGCGCGGTCTTCCGGTCGGTCAGGGACTGGATCCGGCCGCGCAGGTCGCCCTGTTCGCTCTCGCTGGTCAGCAGCTGTTCGGACGACAGCACCGCCAGGCGGCGGACGCGCATGATCTCGTCCTGTCGCGCCTTCAGCGCCTCGGCCTTGCGTTGCAGCTCTGGCGTCATGGCTTTCAGCAGGATGGCGGCGCGGACGGTGTCCACCGCCTTGTCCGCCGGGACCAGCAGCGGCGGCGGCGGACGCCGGCTCATCATCTGCAGGGCGCTGAGCAGCCGAGTCTGGGCGCCGCGCTCGCGCGCCATCTCGGCGACCAGCGTCGCCTCCTGCCGGCCCAGCTGGCGCAAGCGGGCGCGTTGGACCTCGATGCGGCCGTCGCCGGTCTTCTCTTCGGCGCGCAGCGCGGCCAGACGCCGTTCCAGCCGTTCCAGTTCGTCGCGCGCGGCGTCGGCGTCGGCGCGCAGGCGGCGGGCGCGGGCGATTTCGTCGCGGAACTCGGCCTGCAGGCGCGACAGCTCGCTCTCCGGCGCCGGGCGGCCGGACGCGGCGGGGGCGGCGGCCAGGGCCGCCAGCAGCAGGATCGGAAGGGCGGCGCGACGCATCTCAGTCGCGATGATAGGGCGATCCGGCCAGGATGGTCACGGCCCGATACAGCTGTTCCGCCAGCATGGCGCGGGCCAGGGCGTGGGGCCAGGTCTGAGGCCCGAAGGCTAGGGTCGAGGCGGCGGCGGCGCGTACGCTCTCGTCCAGCCCATCGGCGCCTCCGATGGCGAAGACCACCCGCCGCTCGCCCCGGTCGCGCAGCGCCGCGACATGGTCGGCGAAGGCGCGAGAGGAATAGGTCCGGCCCCGCTCGTCGCAGGCGATCAGATGCGCGCCCTCGGCGGCGCCAAGGATCAGCTCGGCCTCCGGGGCCTTGCCCGGCTTCCTTGGTTCCAGGTCGATCAGTTCGAGGGGGCCGAGGCCCAGCGCGCGCCCCGCCAGGGTGGCGCGCCGGGCGTAATCGTCGGCCAGCGTCGCCTCCGGCCCGCGACCGGGCCGGCCGATGGCGACGATGCCCAGCTTCACGGCCTAATCGCGGGCGGTGCGGTGAGCGGAATCGACCGCCCAGATCTTCTCGATGTTGTAGAAGGCCCGCACTTCAGGACGGAACAGGTGAACGATCACGTCGCCGGCGTCGATGAGGACCCAGTCGCAATGCGGCAGACCCTCGACCTTGGCCTTGCCCAGGCCCTGCTCCTTGAGCGTGCGCAGCAGGTGGTCGGCCAGGGCGCCGACGTGGCGATGCGAGCGGCCCGAGGCGACGATCATGGTGTCGGCCATGGCGCTCTTGCCTTTCAGGTCGATCAGGACGATCTCTTGCGCCTTGTCGTCGTCCAGGCGGGTCAGCACGGCTTCTTCAAGCGGCGTCGCGCCGATCGGGCGTGGGGCGGAACCGCCGGAAGGGCCGTCGGATTCATACCCGTCTTCGGAATGGAGAGGTTCGATAGCGTCCATCTCGTGCGCCGTATTCGAAACGGCGGCGTCTTGCGTATCGTACGCGGGCGAGGGGGTCAGCGGAGGGCTCCGGGAGCGTTGACTAAAGGGGACCTTTAGCACGGATGGGACGGATGGTGAACCGGCGCCCCGATCACAGTCGCTTCACGCGGTCCCTTCGCCGCCCCGCGCCGCGCGGATGGCGGTCGAAGAACGGGGATTGAGCGGCGCCGTCAGGTAGGTCCAGGCCGGCGCCTGGAGCCTGGGCAGCAGGCCCGCCTGCTCGGCGGGGATGCGGAAGGCGGCGAAGCGCGCGGCGGCGGGCGCGGTGCGGCTGTCCAGCAGCGATCCCGGCCGGGCGATCACCGCCACCGGCATCAGCCGCATGATGTCGGTCCAGCCCCGCCAGCGGTGGAAATCCGCCAGGTTGTCGGACCCCATCAGCCACACGAAGCTGACGCCCGGATGCCGCGCGACCAGGGCGCGCAGGGTGTCGACGGTCCAGCGGACGCCGGCGCGGGTCTCGAAGTCCGAGACGATCATCGCCGGCCCAGGGGCGTGCGCGCGGGCCGAGGCCATCCGCTCTTCCAGCGGGGCGCTGTCGCGGGCGTCCTTCAGCGGGTTCTGCGGCGAGACCAGCCAGACGACCCGGTCCAGGCCCAGCCGGCGCATCGCCGTCACGGCCACATGGGCGTGGCCGTCGTGAGCCGGATTGAAGGAGCCGCCGAACAGCCCGACCTTCATCCCCGGCGCCAGCACCAGTCCATCGCGCAACGCCCCCGGACGGGGACCGGCGGCTCTGGGCGCGGAACCGGCGTGGAAGAAGGGCAAGCGGCGTCTCGGGCGGGTTATGCTCAGCGGCGCCCTTATCATGCGGACCGATCGTCAGCCTACGGTTTTCTCCCCCTCTCCAGGGGTAGGGACAAGGCCGGTGCTACACCGCGGCCTCGAACAGGGCGTCGCGGGCGACGTCGGCGTGGGTCATGGGGAAGAGGTGGCCGCCGCCGGGAACGACCCCGACGGCGACATGGGGCAGCCCGCGCGGATGGGCCGCCACGCTGGTCAGGGCGCCGCGCTCGGCCTTCAGGATGCGAATTGGGCCATGATAGCGCCGCATCGCCCGCCACGGATCGTGCGCCTGGGCGGCGTAGTTGGCCGCCTCCCACGCCGGCGGGGCGCTGAGGGTGAAGCCGCCGTCCGCCTCGACCAGGCCGTCGGACAGGTAGTCGGCCAACGCCATGTCCGGCCAGCCCTTGAAGGCGCCCCGCCCGCGATAGGCGGCCATGGCCTGTTCGCGGCTGTCGAAGCGCGCGCGTCGGCGCAGGGTCGAGGCCACGATGGGGATGCGCGCCGCCAGCCGGTGCATGAAGGGGAGGTTGAAGGCCAGCACCGCCGACCGCTTCCAGATCACGGGATCGAACAGGACCAGACTGGACACCCGGTCGGGCCGCTCGGCCGCCGCCAGCAGCGAGGCGGTCCCGCCCATGGAGTGGCCGGCCAGCACCACCGGCGGACCGTCGATCGTCTCCAGCAGCGACAGCAGGTCGTCGCGATGGTCCCGCCAGCTGGTCTTGGGCCGGGCGAAGGTGGGCAGGCGGCTGAGACCGTGCCCGCGCAGGTCCGGCGCCCAGATGCGCAGGGAGGCCGACAGGGGCGACAGAAGGGTGCGGTAGGTGGCGGCGTTGAAGCCGTTGGCGTGGCTGAACACCAGGTCGACCGGCCGCCGCGGATCGCCGAAATCCATCACGGCCATCTCGCCGGCGCCCCAGTGATTGTCGATGGGAACGGACAGGCGGCGAGGCGGGGCCAACAGCGCCGCGTCCATGATCACGCCGCCTCGCGGCAGGCGAGGCAGCGCCCGTGCGCCTCGATGGTCGTCCGGGCGATGGCGTAGCCGGCGTCGGCCGCCGCCGCATTGATCACGCCCGGGTCCGGCCCGTTGATCTCGCGCGTCGCGCCGCAGCAGTCGCAGATCAGGAAGGCGGCCGCATGGGCGGCGTCGCCCTCGTGCCCGGCGCAGGCGACATAGGCGCTGATCGAGGCGATGCGGTGCGCCATGCCCTGGCGCTCGAGGAATTCCAGCGCGCGATAGACGGTGGGGGGTTTGGCCGCCTGCCCGTCCTCGCCGAAGCGGGCGATCAGGTCATAAGCCTTCACCGGCTCCCCGGCCTCGAGCAGCAGGGTCAGCACCCGGCGGCGCGGCGCGGTCATGCGCTCCCCGGCCTCGGCGGTGCGCGCCTCGGCCGCCGCCAACGCGCGCGTCAGGGCGCCGCCGTGCAGGCCGGAATGATCGTGCTCGTGGTCGCAGGCGGTGCCCATGCCTCACAGCTAATGGCTGAGCGCGTCCGTCGCAACACGACGGCCCCGGGGAGGCCGCCAATCCGGGCGCGCCTTGCGCCAGCGGGGGCGCTACGAGAGGCGATCGCCGGCGAGGGCTGGACGACTCCGGCCGGCTGCGGCTAGGCGTTCGGCGGCGAGGGGAGCCGTCGCCGAATCTGCTGGAGCGCCATGAGTTCGACGCGATCGCCCCAAGACCTCGCCCCCTCGCGCCGGGCCTTGCTGTCCGGCCTCGGCATGCTCACCCTGGTGGGCCTTGGAGGTTTCCCCATGTCCGCGTCCGGACAGACGCCCTCGCCCGTCCAGCGCCACGCCGACAGGATCGAGGACCTGATCGCGCGGATGACGATCGAGGAAAAGGCGGGTCAGCTGAACCTGCTGGCGGACCCGTTCCGCTGGCGGCCCCTGAACGTCAATCCGCTGGACGGCCAGGGCGACCCGGCGCGGGTGACCGCCATGATCCGAGCCGGCCAGGTCGGCTCGCTGTTCAACGGCATCGGCGCGGCCATGGGCCGGACCATCCAGCGCGTGGCGGTGGAGGAGAGCCGGCTGGGCATTCCCCTGCTGTTCGCCGCTGACGTGATCCACGGGCTGAAGACGGTCTTCCCCGTGCCGCTGGCCGAGGCGGCGGCCTTCAATCCCGAGCTGGCGCGACGCACCGCCCAGGCGGCCGCGCTGGAGATGGCGGTCTCGGCCGTGCACCAGACCTATGCGCCGATGGTCGACGTGGCCCGCGACCAGCGCTGGGGCCGGGTGGTCGAGGGCGCCGGCGAGGACGTGACGCTGAACAACCTCTTGGCCGCCGCCCGGGTGCGCGGCTTCCAGGGCGACAAGGGGCTGGACCATCCCGACGCCATCCTGGCCACGGCCAAGCACATGGCCGGCTATTCCGCCGCCATCGGCGGCGTGGAGTACAACACCACGGACATGAGCGAGCAGACCTTGCGCGGGGTCTTCCTGCCGCCGTTCAAGGCGGCGGTGGACGCGGGCTGCCTGGCCATCATGACCGCCTTCAACGACGTCAACGGCGTGCCCGCCTCGGCCAACCGCGAGCTGCTGACCGAGATCCTGCGCGACGATTGGGATTTCCAGGGCTTCGTCCTGTCCGACTACACCTCCGAGCAGGAGCTGGTGGCGCACGGTTTCGCCGAGGACGGGCGCGACGCCACCCGGCTGGCCCTGATGGCCGGGGTGGACGTCAGCATGGTCTCGGGCCTGTTCCTGCAACACCTTCCGGACCTTGTACGGTCGGGCGACGTGCCGATGGCGCGGGTGGACCAGGCCGTGCGCCGCGTGCTGCGAACCAAGGCCGCCCTGGGCCTGTTCGACAATCCCTATCGCGGCACGGACGAAGCCCGCGAGCGGGCCATGGTCGGGTCCGAGGCCCACTACGCCCTGGCCCGAGAGGCGGCGCGCGAATCCATCGTCATGCTGAAGAACGACGGCGACCTGCTGCCGCTGAACAAGGCCGGCCAACGCATCGCCCTGATCGGCCCGTTCGCCGACGACGTGGACAATGTCTTCGGCCCCTGGACCATCTGGGGCGACACGAGCCGGCGCGTGGCGCTGGACGCCGGCTTCCGCGCGGCGATGACCGACCCGTCGCTGCTGACCGTCACGCGCGGCTCCGGCGTCGAGGGACCGCTGGAGGGCGGCGTCGAGGCGGCGGTCGAGGCCGCGCGCGCCGCCGACGTGGTGGTCCTGGCCATCGGCGAAAGCCAGCGCATGTCGGGCGAGGCGCAGTCGCGCACCGACATCGTCGTGCCGGAGGCGCAGCAGCAACTGGTCGAGGCCGTCGCCGCCGTCGGCAAGCCGATGGTGGTGGTGCTGAAGAACGGCCGGGCGCTGGCGCTGAGCGGCGCGGTGCGCAACGCCCAGGCCATCCTGGTGACCTGGTTCCTGGGCAGCGAGTCGGGCCACGCCATCGCCGATGTCATGTTCGGGGACTTCGGACCCTCGGGCCGCCTGCCGATCAGCTTCCCGCGCCGCTCGGGCCAGCAGCCCTTTTACTACGACCGCAAGAACACCGGCCGTCCCGCCGATCCGAACCTGGAGGAAGAGGAGTACAAGGCCCGCTATCGCGAGACGCCGAACACCGCCCTCTATCCCTTCGGCCACGGGCTGACCTACGGCAGGATCGAGTACGGCGCGATCGAGCTGAGCGGGCAGGAGCTGCCGCTGGACGGTTCGCTGGAGGTGGCGGTGACGGTGACCAACCACGGCGCGCGCCCGGCCGAGGAGACGGTGCAGCTCTACATCCACGACCGCGTCGCCAGTCTGACCCAGCCGGGGCGGCTGCTGAAGGACTTCAAGGCGGTGCTGCTGCAGCCGGGGCAGTCGGCGCGGGTGGCCTTCGACCTGCGGCCCTCGCAGCTGACCTTCGTCAACTCCGAACTGCAATCCGTCGTGGAGCCCGGCCTCTTCGACGTCTGGGTCGCCCCGTCGGCCCAGGGCGGCCCGGTGGCGACGTTCCGTGTCGTCGCGCCGGAAGGCCAGACGCCTGTCCCCGCCGCGGGCTCTCCAGCCGCCGGTCGACCCTGACGGCCGACGTCATCGGCGACGGTGTTCCAAAGGGGAAAAATGGTGCCGCTTGCGTGACTCGAACACGCGACCCCCTCATTACGAAATCGACGGAAGTGTAGCGTTCAAACCCAGGCGGGGTATGGCTTTCAGGGCCGTTTCAGCTCTCCACGAGAGCGTGCACCCACAGACTTCCCAGATCGGCCTGAGGGGGTGTTTCAGGCGTTCTCTAGTTTGCGATCGTTAGCGTGGGAACGCTCTGGAATTCGACCTGCGTCATACCTGCAGGACCCCACCGCCATGACCCCTTTCAACGATCAAACGTCGGCGTCGTCATCGTGCGGGTAGGTCGCTTCGTAGTGCTCCGATACGGTACGACCGTCTGCCGCCTTCCAGTATCGACCAGGCTGGACCGCGTAGGGTGCGCCTGAGACAATCTGCTGCGCACGGGTCAGTGACACCACTTCGTTCCGCAGGCGGACCTTCTTGGCTTCGACGATCTGGATGACATCGCCTGTTTCGACGTGGATCAGCTCGGATCCGATCTCCAAGCCCATCTCCTCGAAGTTCAGCGGAGGGCGGCGCTTCTTCTGTTCGAAGCTTCGCTCGGCTTCATAAGCCTGAGGTTCGTCCTTTTTCACCTCTCGCTCAGCGGCAGCCTCCGCCTCAGGCGTCAGGTCAACGCCCGGGAAGGCATTCAGGAGTTCGATGAGGCGAAACGGCTCGACCGAGAAGAACTCCCGCGCCGGGTTCACACGCTCACGACCAAACGCCACGTGAAGCGCTTTCTCCACCTTGACCGCATCGTGCACCCGTCGGGCTACGGCTACGCGGAAGGGCAGTGGAACGCCTGTGGCCCGGCTTAACTCTGCGACGCGCCGCTCAACGGTGTCGCCGGAGGTCCTGCCGATCTTCACGATGCCTGGCATGGCTTCGTTGGTCAGGACGTAAACTATGCCTTCGTTCGAGGTCGGCTGTGACGCTTCAATCATCGTGCCGTTATCCGTCGCGTCCCTGCGCCCCTGCAATGGCTTGATACTAGGAATCGACGCGCGGCCGAACTCCGCGCCAGCGCTTGAATCCGAATGCTGGATGGCCGAGAGGGGTGGATGGCGGAACATAGGTCGCTTCCACTGGGTTCTGCGCTCACCGCGAGGACCACGAGCAGTGCCCCAAAGGGTTTTTCTTTGTAGATGATCCAAACGCGCGCTAACGTACGTCGGGTGGGTTCATGCGCCGTTATCGCACCTACAGCTTCACTTGCTCTCGAACCTCTCACACCGTGGTTAGACTTTTATGCGAAGGTTTTGCAGTAGGTGACGGCATATGTACTAACCTTGTTCGAGTCTCGGCTTCTGCGCGTTCACTCCTAACACCTGTTCCAAGAGCGGGTTCGTGCCGGCCGGGGGGGACACGGCGAATATTGGCCCCGGATGAATACGAGATCTTGCACGCTCATGCGGTCGCGGCACTCCTATATGTTCATCTCCAACGTGCGCCCAGATATCTTCCCGACCGATCGCTTCAAGGAACTTCTTCATGTGCGGCTTGAGACACGGTTCAGCGTCAATCTCTATCCGGACCGCTTTGTAAATCTCCTTCCGTCTTGCAAGTAGTTCTTGATATCTCCGCTGCACAATCTCATGCGCCCTTTGATCCGATAGCGCAGTTGGAGGGTCGAAGCTTCCTGTACCAACTGCACTGCTGATAGTGAAATCTTGTCTTTGAACGCTTTCCTCATTCCCCTTTTGCATTTTTATGAGGGCTTGCACACGGTCTAAGTGCTCCTCGTATGGGATACGTAAATCGGGATGATCTGCAAGCCGTCTCTCCACCTCCAAATCTCGCTGAGCACAGTCTAGCATTGCGTAGACAATCTTAGACTCACTTGAGAACGCTAGATCAGCACCTACCAACGCCTGCTGAACCATTCTCGCTCGAGAAACGGAATCGTTCAGGCCCTGCACGGATCTCCCGATTGCTTTGACTGTTTGGTTAAGACGAACGATTCCGTTCGCTTCGGGGAGAGGCTTTGACGTGACCCCCTGAAACTCCTCCAGGAATAGCTAGAGTCCGCCCAACGAAGGACGGACAGAATGAAGCGATCGAGGTTCACGGAAGAGCAGATCATCGGGATCCTGCGGGAGCAGGAGGCCGGTG
>JAEXZS010000031.1 GCA_023451375.1 Pseudomonadota bacterium | reverse complement strand
GCTCTGGCCTGGGCGTCCCGCTGCGCCAGCGCCGCACGCTTGGCCGCGTCCGCCAGGGCGCGCTCCGCCGCCGCGCGGGCCTCTTCCTTTCGTTCGACATACAGGTCGTAGCCGCCGCCGAAAACCTCTACGCCCAGGCTGGAGATTTCGATGATCCGGTCCATGCGGCGCAGCAGGTCGCGGTCATGGCTGACGACCACCGCCCCGCCCCGCCAGCGGTCCAGCACCGCCGCCACGGTGGTTCGCGCTTCCCGGTCGAGATGATTGGTCGGCTCGTCCAGCAGCAGCATGTCCGGCTGCTCCAGAAGAAGCCGCGCCAGCTCCAGCCGGGTGCGCTCTCCGCCGCTCAGGCCGATCGTCGATCGGTCCAGCGCCAGTTCATTCAGGCCCAGTTGATGAAGCGCCTCTTCGATCCGCGCCTCGAGCGTCCAGTCCGCCGCGTCCAGGTCCTTGCCGCTGGCCTCGCCCGCCAGGATGCGATCGACCGCGGCCAGGGCCTCGGCGACGCCCAGTGCGTCCCGGACGGTCTCATCGCCCCCCGGGTCGCGTTGTTGCCGCAGCACCCCGATCGCTCCAGCGCGCGAAACCGCGCCCTCGACCGGCGACTGCTCGCCCGAAATCAGGCGCAGCAGGGTGCTCTTGCCGACGCCGTTGCGGCCGACGACGCCTGTGCGCTCGCCCCCGAACGCGAGGGTCAGGTTGTCGAAAAGAACGGCGCCGTCAGGCGTCCGTGCGGCGACCCTGTCGAGGGTCGCGAACGCGGATGCGGACGCGCTTGGCCTTGGGTTCGGCGGCATGGAGGATCACGAGCAGCATGGCGGACAGGGCGGAACCGAGGGCCAATGCGCTGATCATGATCGTCGAGCCTCCTTGCTCAAGTACTCAGGGACCAGAGGATGGGCGCTGCGGTTTCCAACCGCAACCCCGGTCATTCCCTTAGGCGAACACGGCCGCGTGATCATGAGCGCTTGGTCCAATGGCCGCCGGCGATCGGCGTCCCTATATGGCCGCCATGGAAAGCCGCTTCCGAATTCAGGATTCCGAAGGCGCCGCCGCGCGCCGAGCCGCCGCCGTGGACCGCATCAAGGCCGAAACCGGCATCGACGAGGCCATGATCTCAGACTTGGTCGAGGCCTTCTATGGCCGCGTTCGCGCGGACGATCTGATCGGCCCGATCTTCGCCGCTCGCATCGACGACTGGGCTCCGCACCTGGCTCAGATGAAGCTGTTCTGGTCTTCCGTGGCGCTGTCCAGCGGCGCCTATCAGGGCCGGCCGATGCCGAAGCATCTGCCCCTGCCTGTCGACGCCCGCCATTTCGACCGCTGGCTGACGCTGTTCGAGGCCACGACCCGCGACCTGTGCCCGCCCGTCGCGGCGACGCACTTCATCGAGCGCGCCCGCCGCATCGCCGAGAGCCTGGAGCTGGGGATCGCCAACGCCAACGGCGTCCTGCTGGGCGTCGGCGAGCGGTACAGGCGCCGGGCGGAGAGTCGGGGCCCTGCCGACTAAACCCCGACGCGGCTTAACGTTCTCATATTGTTCTTGCTTAAATCCGACGATTCATCCCCATATATCGTCGTCGCCCCGGACCCCGTCGGGGTCTCCTCGCGTTCCGACCAGGCATGACCGAAAAGCACAACTTCATCCGCGTGCGCGGCGCGCGCGAGCATAATCTCAAGGGCGTCGACCTCGATATCCCGCGCGAGAAGCTGGTGGTCATGACCGGCCTGTCCGGCTCGGGCAAGTCCTCGCTGGCGTTCGACACCATCTACGCCGAGGGCCAGAGGCGCTATGTCGAGAGCCTTTCAGCCTATGCGCGCCAATTTCTGGAGCTGATGGGCAAGCCGGACGTGGACCTGATCGAGGGCCTTTCGCCCGCGATCTCCATCGAACAGAAGACCACGTCGAAGAACCCGCGCTCGACCGTCGGCACGGTAACCGAGATCCACGACTACATGCGCCTGCTGTGGGCGCGGGTCGGGGTCCCCTATTCGCCGGCGACAGGCCTGCCGATCGAGAGCCAGACCATCAGCCAGATGGTCGACAAGCTGACCGCGCTGCCTGACGGCGAGCGGATCCTGCTGCTGGCCCCGGTCGTCCGCGGCCGCAAGGGCGAGTACAAGAAGGAAATCGCCGAGTGGCAGCGCCAGGGTTTCCAGCGCCTGAAGATCGACGGCCAGTTCTACCCGATCGACGAGGCGCCGACCCTCGACAAGAAGTTCAAGCACGACATCGACATCGTCGTGGACCGGATCGTCACCAAGGAAGGGCTGGAAAGCCGCTACGCCGACAGCTTGCAGACGGCGCTGAGCCTGGCCGACGGCATAGCCACGGCGGAATGGGCCAGCATCCCCGAGGGCGAGACCGCGCCGCGCACCATCGTCTTTTCCGAGCGCTTCGCCTGTCCTGTTTCCGGATTCACCATCTCCGAGATCGAGCCGCGCCTGTTCTCGTTCAACAACCCGTTCGGCGCCTGCCCGGTTTGCGACGGCCTGGGGGTCAAGCTGGCCTTCGACGCCGACCTGGTGATCCCGGATCGCGACAAGACCCTGCACAAGGGTGCGGTGGCGCCCTGGGCGCGCGGCCCCTCGCCGCTCTACACCCAGACGCTGCAGTCGCTGGCGACGCACTTCGGCTTCTCGATGGACATGCCCTGGCGCGACCTGCCGGCCAAGGCGCACCAGGTGATCCTGCACGGAACGGGCCCCGAGAAGGTCCGCTTCACCTATGACGACAACGCCCGCAAGTACGAGGTCTCCAAGCCGTTCGAGGGCGTGCTGCCCAACCTGGAACGCCGCTGGCGTGAGACCGACAGCGCCTGGGTGCGCGAGGAGCTGGCCCGCTACCAGTCCGAAACGCCGTGCGAGGCCTGCCACGGCAAGCGGCTGAAGCCCGAGGCCCTGGCGGTGAAGGTCGGCGGCGAGGACATCGCCGACATTTCCATGCTGTCGATCTCCAAGGCCTACCTCTGGTTCTCGACTCTGGAGCAGAGCCTGACCGAGAAGCAGATGGAGATCGCCCGGCGCATCTTGAAGGAGATTTGCGACCGGCTGCGCTTCCTGAACAATGTCGGCCTGGACTATCTGAACCTGTCCCGCGCGTCCGGCACCCTGTCGGGCGGCGAGAGCCAGCGCATCCGCCTGGCGTCGCAGATCGGATCGGGGCTCACCGGCGTCCTCTATGTTCTGGACGAACCCTCCATCGGCCTGCATCAGCGCGACAACACCCGCCTTCTGGACAGTCTGAAAGGCCTGCGCGACCTCGGCAATTCCGTGCTTGTGGTCGAGCATGACGAGGAGGCGATCCTGACCGCCGACTATGTCATCGACATGGGTCCGGCCGCCGGCATCCACGGCGGCGCCGTCTGCGCCGAGGGCACGCCGGCCGAGGTCATGGCCAATCCGAACTCGCTGACCGGCAAGTACCTGACCGGCGAGCGGGAAATCGAGATACCCGCCGACGGGCGGCGTCCCGTCGACCGCAAGCGGATGCTGAAGATCAGTGGAGCCAGCGGCAACAATCTGAAGAGTGTGACGGGCGAAATCCCGGTGGGCGTGTTCACCTGCATCACCGGCGTGTCCGGCGGCGGAAAGTCAACCTTCACCATTGAGACCCTGTACAAGGCCGCCGCGCGTCGTCTGCACAATGCGTCCGACGCGCCCGCGCCGTTCGACCGGATCGAGGGGCTGGAGCTGTTCGACAAGGTCATCGACATCGACCAGTCGCCCATCGGCCGTACGCCGCGCTCGAACCCGGCGACCTACACGGGCGCCTTTGGCCCCATCCGCGACTGGTACGCCGGCCTGCCGGAGTCCAAGGCGCGCGGCTATGGCCCGGGACGGTTCAGCTTCAACGTCAAGGGAGGTCGCTGCGAGGCCTGCCAGGGCGACGGCGTCATAAAGATCGAGATGCACTTCCTGCCCGACGTCTACGTCACCTGCGACGTGTGCAAGGGCAAGCGCTACAACCGAGAGACGCTGGAGATCGTGTTCAAGGGCAAGTCCATCTCGGACGTGCTGGACATGACGGTCGAAGAAGCCGCCACCTTCTTCAAGGCCGTGCCGCCGATCCGCGACAAGATGCTGACGCTGGAGCGGGTGGGCCTGGGCTACGTCAAGGTCGGCCAGCCGGCCACGACCCTGTCGGGCGGCGAAGCCCAGCGGGTCAAGCTGTCCAAGGAGCTGTCCAAGCGCGCCACCGGCCGCACCCTGTATATCCTCGACGAGCCGACCACCGGCCTGCATTTCGAAGACACGCGCAAGCTGCTGGAGGTGCTGCAGGAACTGGTCGAGGCCGGCAACACCATCGTGGTGATCGAGCACAATCTCGACGTCATCAAGGTCGCCGACTATCTGCTGGACTTCGGCCCCGAGGGCGGCGACGGGGGCGGCGAGATCGTCGCGGTCGGCACGCCCGAACAGGTCGCGGCCAACACGGCCAGCTGGACCGGCAAATACCTCAAGGAGGTGCTGGATCGGCACGAGCAGCGACGCCGGGACCGCGTCGCCGAACTGACGGACGCGGCGGCGCCTAAGCGGTCTCGGAAGCGGGCCTGACGTCCTCTTCCACGCCGCGGCTCGCATAGGTCCCGCGCCACAGAATCCAGCCGCATCCAGCGATCAGCACGGCGCTGGTCACGACGCTGGCCTCGGGTCCGAAGGCGCCGCCGGTGACCCAAAACGGCAGGTTGTCGCGCGCCGTCAGGTCGACGAACAGGGGCTCGACTTCGATCACCTGGCCGGAGACCTCCAGCCCGAAACCGAGGCCGAGCAGCCAGTTCCACGCCGCGTGCCAGCCGCAGACGCCCCACAGCGAGCCCTCGCGCGCCGCGTAGAGGCCCAGGAAGACGCCGACCAGAACAATGTTCAGCAGGCCGACGGCCAAGGCGGGAGACAGGTCGATGTTGCCGCCGTGAAGCAGCGAGAACAGCGCCGAGCTGACAACCAGTCCGATGACCAGCCCGTGCCGGGAGACGATGATCTGCATCAGCCAGCCGCGCATCACGATCTCCTCGGTCGAGCCCTGCACGATGAAGGCCAGCAGGAGGACGGCGATGGGAACGAGCGCCGATCCGACCGCGCCGGTCGCGAAGGCCCCGCCGCCTTCGACCTCATATCCGCCGACTGCCCCGATCACGACCACGACCAACGCCAGGAACGCCAGCCCAAGGCCGTATCCTCTCACGAAGCGGAGCAGGCCACGCTCATTGAAGCCGATCGTGGCCAGTCCCCGCCTCTCGGCGAAGGCGACCCAGGCGAAGACCAGCAGCGCGGTCGCGCCGAAGGGGACGGTCAGGACGTAGACCAGTCCGCGCCACCCCGTCTGCTCTCCGGCGGCGTCGATGAGGCCCAAGATCAGGCCGGGTAGGAGGGCGATTACAGATCCGAGGACGATGAAGACCACCGCCAGAACCACCGCCGCCGCCGACCAGGTCCGCCGATGGCCGGGTCGTCTCGGCGCATAGAGTTCACGTCCGGCCATGGCCGCCTCCGATCAGATCGCGCCGGTTCCGCGTATGTCTCGCCACACGGCCGAGAAAGGCGCGTAGAGCACGGCTAGCTGCAGGGCGGACAGGATGGCGTTGACCACGGACCAGGCCGCCAACGCCGGCCAGGCCCTGGCGAGGATTTCGCCCAGCGGCGCCCCATCCAGGGCCGCCAGGCTTTCCAATCCGCCGGACACCAGCGTGACGGGCATGGCCACGATGCCGCCGAGCAGGCTGACGACGAACGCCATGATGACGACGATCAGCGCCATCCCCAGCATGGGCCAGAACCGGCCCTTGGTGGCCTTGAAGGATTCGAACACGACGATGCGGCCGCGATCCAGGGTCATCGGCACGGCGAGGCTGAGGCGCACGCCCAGCCAGACCAAGCCGGCGATCACCGCCAGCGACGCGAGCAGAGCAACGAGGAAGAGGATCGCCTGTCCCGAGGCCGCACCGCTGGCGAACAGCAGGCTGACGATGGCGAAACCGGCTCCACCCAGGACGCCGAAGATAAGCCCTATGGCGACGCTGACAACGAGAACCCTGAGTTCGTCCTTGCCGAACCTGAGATAACCCCAAGCAGACTGCTCGGGCCGCAGGACCGCACGGGCGATCGCCGCGCTCAGAATGGCGCCGGCCGCTAGGCCAAGCGGCGCCACCCAAGCCAGGAAGCCGCCATAGGATGCGCCCAGCGCCTCGACGTCCGCCATCGAGGGTTCCGACGACTGCAAGGTTTCCGCCATGGCCATGATCCGGGCCAGCGACGAAGCGCCGACGGCGAACGTCACCGCGAACATCGCCAGATAGACCGCGCTCCAGAACAGGACCACGACGGGTTTGCGGCGCACGACGCGGAAACCTTCGAAGGCAGCCTCGGTGGCGGAAAAGCTCATGATCGATTCCCTGGACGACTCGTCAGGAGTGTAGCGCAACAGCGAGCCGGCGTCCCACCGCCGGTCCATCGATCAGTTCGCGGCAAGCGGCTGCGAATGGCGCGCACAGCAGCGTCATCACCGCGCCGTAGGCGAAGGCGCCCGGCACGAGCGCGAGGAAGACGAGGAACGCCAGCACGCTGGGCGAAGGCAGGACGTCTGCCAATGTCGCCGCCTCGCCCAGCGCCTGCCAGTGCGCGAAGACGCCTGTCGTGAACGCGACGACGACCACCACGGCGACGACCAGGGCGTAGATGACCATGTAGATCAGCCAGGTGCAGATCAGCAGGCCGAGCAGCCGCCACATGCGGCCCCGTCCCAGGTTCCAGCCCTCGACGAAGGCGAACCGCTCCAGGATGATGGTCGCGGGCGCGATCAGCGACAGGCGCGCCATCGCCATCGCCATGGCGATGATCAGGGCGCAGGTCATCGCCATGCCGAGCACGACCGCGGCGAACGCGCTGATCTGCCAGACGACCGCACCCACGGCGATCCCCAGCAGCACCAGGATGATGATCGCGATGTAGGCCCCGACGAACAGGGCGAGGCCGACGACCGCCAGCCGCAGCTCGTCAACGCCAAGCCGCATGAAGAAGGCTTTGTCCTCGCGCCCGATCCGCAACGTCGCCCGCATGATCGCCGCCCAGATCACCACGGACAAAGCCAGTTGGCCGACGTTGAGCAGCATGGACAGCCCCTGCACCGCCACGAACCGGCTCATCAGTTCGGCCGGAGGCTCGGTCTCGGCGGCGACCTCCGCGAAGTCCATCGGCCCGATGACGCCGAACATCAGGCTCAAGCCGACCAGGCTGAAGGGCACGGAGACGAAGCCCCAGACGAAGACCGCCAGCGGATGGCGGCGAATCAGTCGAACAGGCGTCGCCAGGGCCTCGCCGATGGAGAAGGATTCAGCCATGCGCGCCCTCCGGTGGCGACAGATGTTCGAGGCGGCGAAAGGCCGCGCCCAGAAAGCCGAGAGTCAGGGGACCCTGGACTAAATTGAGGACCGCCGCCCAGGCGATCCATGCGCCCGCGCCGCCGATCCAGCCCGCGCTGGTCACCATGAGCAGCAGGAGAACGGGCATCGCCGTCGCGACTAGGCCCGCGACCAACGGCCCGACGACACCGCGCGACAGGGCGATGCTGTGCAGCGAGACCATGTGGCCCCGGGCGATGGTCGCGGGGATAAAGAGGACCAGCCGGGCCGCGAGCACGATGACGGCGCAGAATGTGCCGATCGTCATCAGAGCCAGCACGCCCAGCTTCCACGCGGGGCCGACCGCCGCCCAGTTCCGCAGGCGGATGGCCTCGGCGTCGAGACCGGCGATGCCGAACGCGGCCAGCAGCACCAGGGCGACGACGCACAGGATCAGCGTCAGGAAGACGGCGCAGAGCAGCCCGGCGCCGAGCAGCCTGAGCTCCGGCTTGCCGAACTGCAGCCCGGCCGGTCCCAGGCCGGATAGCCGCGCGGCCTGCCCGTCCTCCGCCACGGATCGCCGCGCCAGCGCGCCGGTGGCGACCAGCGTGGCGATCAGGGTCGCGACGCCCAACGCCCACCGCGTGGCGCCGGACGTGAACGGCCAGGCGCTCCAGACGATCACGCCCAGCAGGATCGCCGCCCAGCCGTCGCCGCCGGCGCGCGCGGCCCGGTTCAGGCCGTCCGCCAGCACGGCTCCCAACCGCAGATGTCCGTTGTTTTGCGCCAAAGTCCGCCCCGATCCCGCTCCCCATATAGCAAGGGACCATGACTTGCCGCCAGACGGCGTCTAGAAGGCCGCGATGACCGTTCCCCCCTCCTCCCTCGCGCCCATCCACGTCATCGGCGGCGGCCTCGCCGGCTCCGAGGCGGCCTGGCAGGTCGCCAACGCGGGCGTGCCCGTGATCCTGCATGAGATGCGCGGCGTGCCCGGCGTGAAGACAGACGCTCACCATACCGACGGCCTGGCCGAGCTGGTCTGTTCCAACTCCTTCCGCTCGGACGACTGGGAGTACAACGCCGTCGGCCTGCTGCACGCCGAGATGCGGGCTCTGGATAGCCTGATCATGGCCTCAGGCGACGCCAACCAGGTGCCCGCCGGCGGCGCTCTCGCGGTCGATCGCGAAGGCTTCTCGCGCGCCGTGACGGCGCGGCTGGAGGCCCACCCCCTCGTCACCGTCGTGCGGGAGGAGATCGCGGGTCTGCCGCCCGGAGACTGGGACAATGTGATCGTCGCGACAGGCCCCCTCACCTCCCCGGCGCTGGCCGAGGCCATACTGAAGGCCACCGGCGAGGAAAGCCTGAGTTTCTTCGACGCCATCGCGCCGATCGTCCATGCGGACTCGATCGACTTCGACATCGCCTGGAGGCAGTCGCGCTATGACAAGGAGGGGCCGGGCGGAGACGCGGCCGCCTACGTCAACTGCCCCATGGACAAGGCCCAGTACGAGGCCTTCATCGACGCCTTGCTGAGCGGGCCGAAAGCCGAGTTCAAGGACTGGGAGAACGTGCCCTACTTCGACGGCTGCCTGCCGATCGAGGTGATGGCGGAACGCGGCCGCGAGACGCTGCGCCACGGCCCGATGAAGCCCGTCGGCCTGACCAATCCGCGCGATCCCACGGTGAAGCCGCACGCCATCGTCCAGCTTCGCCAGGACAATGCGCTGGGCACCCTGTTCAACCTGGTCGGCTTCCAGACCAAGCTGAAGCACGGGGCGCAGGCCGAGGTCTTCCGGATGATCCCCGGCCTGCAGAACGCCCAGTTCGCGCGCCTGGGCGGCCTGCACCGCAACACCTTCCTGAACTCGCCGAAGCTGCTGGACCGGCAGTTGCGACTGAAGGCCATGCCGCGCCTGCGCTTCGCCGGTCAGGTGACAGGCGTGGAGGGCTATGTCGAGAGCGCCGCCATGGGCCTGCTGACCGGCCGCCTCGCCGCCGCCCAGGCGCTGGGGCGCGACCTGGCGCCGCCGCCTGCGGAGACCGCCATGGGCGCCCTGGTGGAGCACATCACCGGCGGGCATCTGGAAGGGTCCAAATTCCAGCCGATGAACATCAACTACGGCCTGCTGCCGCCGCTGGAGGCGCCGCGCGTCGACGAGGACGGCAAGCGCATTCCGCCGAAGGATCGCGGCCGGGCCAAGAAGCGGCTGATGAGCATGCGGGCGATGGAAAGCCTGAGGGCGTGGCGCGACAAGGCGGGCAACTGATCGCGGGGACTTAAATCCTTCCCCGGGCGGCGGCCCAGACCAGGCGCAGGCGCTTAACGGGCTCGGGCTCCTCGGGGCGGAGCAGGGCGGCCGGCGCGACGGCGGGGAAAGCCGGCGCGGGCAGGCTCTTCAGCTCCACATTGGCCCCTCGCCGGCCGGCGCGCGCCTCCTCCAGCCGGCCCGTCTGCGCCAAGCCCCGCACGCGACCGGCCTCGACCACATGCTTGTCCTGGCCAGGGCCGGCGAGGATGCGGACAGCCGCCTGCATGGGCCCGACATAGAAGGCGTCCAGGTCGTGCGGCTGGCCATGGACACGGCCGATGTGGGCCTCGATCAGGGCGTCGAAAGGCGCCCGGTCCAGGCCCCGCCGCGCCGCTACGTCCGTCAGCGCCTCGAGGATCGGATGGCCCTTGCGGGTCTGGCCGGAGAAGACGCCGTCCAGCTGCTCCGCCCACCAGGTGTAGCGCATCTCGGCCAGCAGGGGCTGGGTGACCCGGGTCGGGATGGCCATCAGCTCCGCCTCGAAGGCGTGGAGCACGATCAGATCGGCGCGCGCCGCCGGGTCGGCGACCAGTCGGCTGGCCAGCCAGCGGTCCAGGTCGGCGGCGCGGACCTGGGCGTCCAGGAGATCGGCGGTGTCGCCCAAACCGTGCTCAGGCCGCACGGGAGACGGCGAAGTCGGCCAGGTCCTCGAGCGCGGCGCGCCAATCCGAAGCCGGGAGAGCCGCCAGCGCCGCCTTGGCCATGTCGGCGTAGTCGCCGGCCAGGTCCAGGGTCGCGCCGACGGCGCCGGAGCCGATGATCAGTTCGCGCGCGCGGCCGAAGTCCTCGGGCGTGCGCTCGCCCTTGGTGATGGTCCGCTCCCAGAAGTCGGCCTCGCGGCCGCGCGTGCGGGCGGCGCCCAGCAGCAACGGCAGGGTCGCCTTGCCCTCGTTGAAGTCGTCGCCGGCGTTCTTGCCCAGGGCCTCGGCCGTGGCGCCATAGTCCAGCGCGTCGTCGGCCAGTTGGAAGGCGATCCCCAGCGCCATGCCGTAGTCACGCAGCGCCTGGACCGAGGCGGCGTTGGCGCCCGCTCCCACCGCGCCCGCCTCGGCGGCGGCGGCGAACAGCTCGGCCGTCTTGGCCGAGATGATCTGGAGATAGGTGTCCTGGTCCAGGTTCAGGTCGTGAGCGCGGGTCAGCTGCAGCACCTCGCCCTCCGAGATCACGCGCGACGCCTCGGCCAGAATGCCCAGGGCGCGCATGGAATCAGTCTCGACCATGAGTTCGAAGGCGCGGGCGAACAGGAAGTCGCCGACCAGGACGCTGGTGGGCGCGCCCCAGATCAGGTGGGCCGCGACCTTGCCCCGGCGCAGTTCCGAGGCGTCGACGATGTCGTCGTGCAGCAGGGTGGCGGTATGGATGAACTCGACGGCGGCGGCCAGCTTGCGCGGGGCGCCGATGTCATCGGCCGCGCCGGTCGCGCGGGCCGCGGCGACGGTGATGAGCGGACGCAGGCGCTTGCCGCCGGCGGAGACCAGGTGCTCGGCAAGCTTGGGAATGATCGGCACGTCCGACTGCATCCGGTCGATGATCAGGGCGTCGACGGCGGCCATGTCGGTCTCGGCCAGCCGGACGAGGGCGTCGATGTCCCCCTTCGGGCGGGCAGCGGCGGCGATGGCAGCGTCCAAGGGATACTCTTTCACAGGTCGCGCGGCGGTCCGCGACGGGGCGATGACGACCACGGCGACTTGCCGGATCACGATGCGGCGCACAATGGTGGCCGACCCTTTGAGGGTCAAGGAGATTGAGGCTTGGACAAGCCCCCCGTAACCCCGTGTGACACCGTCGAGAACGGCCTGCTGGACGGCCGGGTTCGGCTGCGCCAGCCGGCGCGCGGCTATCGCGCCGGCCTGGATGCGGCCCTGCTGGCGGCGGCGGTCCCGGCGGCGGCGGGCGAGCGGGTGTTCGAGGCCGGATGCGGCGCGGGAGCGGTGCTGATGCAGGTCGCGGCGCGCCGGCCGGACGTCGCTTTGACGGGCCTGGAGCGCGATCCGGACATGGCGGCGCTGGCGGCCGGCAACGCGACGCTGAACGGGGTGGGCGAGCGGACGACCATTCGCCAGGGCGACGTCGCGGCGGGCTTCCGGGCGCTGGGTCTGGAGACGTTCGACTGGGCGGTGTCCAATCCCCCCTTCTTCGACGACGCCGGAGCCCTGCGTGCGCCAGCGGAAGGCAAGCGGGCCGCCTGGATGGCGGACGACGGACTGGCGGCCTGGACCGGCTTTCTGCTGAAGGCCGTGCGCGAGGGCGGGCGCATCGTGGTCATCCACCGCGCCGACCGCTTGGGCGACCTGCTGGCGCTGCTGGGCGAGAAGGCCGGGTCGTTCGCGGTGCGGCCGGTGCATCCCTTCGCCGACGAACCGGCCAAGCGGGTGCTGGTGCGGGCGATCAAGACCGGCCGGGCGCCGCTGCGCCTGCTGCCGCCGCTGGTGCTGCACGACCGGGCGGGCGGCAAACACACGACGGAGACGGAGGCGATCCTCCGAGGCCGGACGGCGCTGGAATGGTGACACGGCTCTTCGGCCTCGCGCTGTCGCTGCGAGCTTGGAGGGCTGGGCGGAGCGCCGGTCTTCGCCCGGAGTTCTGTATTGTGAGTGCCGTTTCGACGAAGTTCGACGCGACGCGCGGATGATTGTTCTGCAAGCGCGGGGCGCCGCGTGGTGGCGGTCTTCTCGCCTAACCCATAAGCCTGCGGCGGGCCGGCGAGGTCTGCGAACCCCGTCCGGGTGCGGCCGAGTATCCCCCTCGACCCTCCAGGCGCTCTGGTATCGGAATGCCGATCGCGCGCCGTTGGCGCGGGCCGTTTCAGACCCGCTCCATCCGCTCCCGCCGCCGCAAGGTCGCAGGCCTCACGAGCCCTCCGGTGCGACGGGGCGAGGGGAGCATACGGGCGTTTTCGACCCCGGAAGGTCGATCGGGGCGAGAGTCGCGGAAGCGGCTAAAATCGTTGAGGTCGGATCAGCGTCAGTAGGAGAGTTGGCCGAAACAATTCCGCACAACTGGTCCCTTCTCCCGCCGGGAGAAGGTGGTCCGAAGGGCCGGATGAGAGTCCGCCGGCGGGCCAATTCGCACCGTCCAGCCCTCACCCTTTGGCTGCTTCGCGCCGCCCTTCGGGTCGCGCAAGAACGACGGCTTCGCCGCCGCGCGCTCAAGCCCTCTCCCAACGGGAGAGGGAGCGGTGAATCACCCCGCCCAGATGGGCGCGCGCTTTTCGAGGAAGGCGGCGACGCCTTCGCGGCCTTCGTCCGAGACGCGGGCGCGGGCGATGCGTTTGGCGGTTTCGTCCAGCAGGCCGCCATCAATTTTGTGGTGGGCGATGTCGTTGACCAGGCGCTTGGCGTCGCCCATCGCGCCGGGGGCGTTGGTCGACAGGCTGTCGGACAGCATCTCGATGAACTGGTCCACCGAACCCTCGGGCAGGACCATGTCGATCAGGCCCGCGTGGGCGGCGTAGTCGGCGTCGAAGATGTTGCCCGTCAGGAACAGCTGGCGGGCGCGGCGGGCGCCGACGGCCTCGACGACATAGGGGGCGATGGTCGCCGGGATCAGGCCCAGCTTGACTTCGGAGAAGGCGAAGCGTGTCCCGGCGACGGCGACCGCCATGTCGCAGGCGGCGACGATGCCCGCCCCGCCACCCATGGCCGAGCCCTCGACGATCGCGACGGTCAGGGCCGGAACATCGTGCAGAGCCTTCAGCATCCGGGCCAGGCCCATGGCGTCGGTGCGGTTGTCGGCCTCGGACCAGCCGGCGGCGTCACGCATCCAGTTCAGGTCGGCGCCGGCGCTGAAGGTCCCGCCCGCACCGCGGATGAAGACGACCCGGACGCGGTCGGCGCCGTGCAGGGTCTCGAAAGCCTCATGCAGGGCCGCGATGGTCGCGGCGTCGAAGGCGTTCTTCTTCTGCGGCCGGTTGATGGTGACGAAGACCACGCCGTCGGCGGTGGCGTCGATCTGGACCAGGTCGTCGTTGGCGTCAGGCGCGGCGTCCGGCACCAGCGGATGGGCGATGCGGTTGATCTCGGCTTCCTCGGCGTCGGTGACGTCCAGGGCGTTGAGGTCGGCGTCGGCGGATTTGTCGGCCATGGTCGTCTCCAGCTTGGCCCTGCGGGCCCCGTCTCCCAACGGGAGAAGGAAGAATAGGTTACATCCGGAACACGCCGAACGTCGTGTCCGGCACGGGGGCGTTCAGGCTGGCGCTGATGGCTAGGCCGAGCACGTCGCGAGTCTGCGCCGGGTCGATGACGCCGTCGTCCCACAGCCGGGCGGTGGCGTAGTAGGGGTTGCCCTCGTCCTCATACTTCTGGCGGATGGGGGCCTTGAAGGCTTCGACCTCCTCGGGTGACCAACTGTCGGCGTCGCGGTGGACGGTGGCCAGGACGCTGGCGGCCTGTTCGCCGCCCATCACGCTGATGCGGCTGTTGGGCCAGGTGAACAGAAAGCGCGGCGAATAGGCCCGGCCGCACATGCCGTAGTTGCCGGCGCCGAAGCTGCCGCCGATCAGGACGGTGAACTTGGGCACCTCGGCCGAGGCCACGGCGGTGACCAGCTTGGCGCCGTCCTTAGCGATGCCGCCGGCTTCGTACTTGCCGCCCACCATGAAGCCCGAGATGTTCTGCAGGAAGACCAGCGGGATCTTGCGCTTGCAGGCCAGTTCGATGAAGTGGGCGCCCTTCTGCGCGCTCTCGGAGAACAGCACGCCGTTGTTGGCCAGGATGGCCACCGGATACCCCCAGATCCGCGCGAAGCCGCAGACCAGGGTCGCGCCGTAGAGCGCCTTGAACTCGTCGAACTCGGAGCCGTCGACGACGCGGGCGATGACCTCGCGCACGTCGTAAGGGGCGCGCACGTCGTCGGGAATCAGGCCGTACAGCTCCTCGGCGTCGAACGCGGGCGCTTTCGGTTCGCTCACGTCCAGAGGCACGGCCTTGACGGTGTTCAGATTGGCGACGATCGAGCGGACGATCTCCAGCGCGTGCTCGTCGTTCTCGGCGACGTGATCGACGACGCCGGACCTGCGGCCGTGGGTCTCGGCCCCGCCCAGTTCCTCGGCGGAGATGACCTCTCCGGTGGCGGCCTTCACCAGGGGCGGCCCAGCCAGGAAGATGGTGCCCTGGTTGCGGACGATGACGGTCTCGTCCGACATGGCGGGAACATAGGCCCCGCCGGCGGTGCAACTGCCCATGACGCAGGCGATCTGGGCGATGCCGCGCGCGCTCATCCGGGCCTGGTTGAAGAAGATGCGGCCGAAGTGGTCGCGGTCGGGGAAGACCTCGGCCTGGTGCGGCAGGTTGGCCCCGCCGGAGTCGACCAGATAGACGCAGGGCAGATTGTTCTGCTCGGCGATCTCCTGGGCGCGCAGGTGCTTCTTGACCGTCATCGGGAAGTAGGCGCCGCCCTTAACTGTCGGATCGTTGGCGACGATCATGACCTCGCGCCCCGAAACCCGGCCCACGCCGGCTATGACGCCGGCGGCCGGAGCCTCGTCGCCGTACATGCCGTTGGCGGCCAGCTGGCCGACCTCGAGGAAGGGCGAGCCGGGATCCAGCAGGCGCTCGACCCGGTCGCGGGGCAAGAGCTTGCCGCGCGAGACGTGGCGTTCGCGGGACTTGTCGGAACCGCCGCGCGCGGCCTGGGCCACGCGATCGCGCAGTTCGGCGACCAGGGCGCTGTTGTGCGCGTGCAGGGACTTGTATTGCGGGCTTTGCGGATCGACCGCTGACGTCAGCTTCGGCATGGGGGTGGTTTAGGCGGGTCCGGCGAGACGGGGAAGCCCCACCGCAATCACCTTGCCCCCACGCCCCTTTTCCCCTATACGCGCCCGCTTTCCAGGGCTTCGGTCCTGTCGCGGAACACCAAAGGGTTGGACGTTCGGTCCGGCCGCCGCGCCAGGAGCCATCGTGGAGACCGACTTACCCGGTCGTTTCCGCGCCGACGCCCACAAGGGAGACTACCGCATGGCTCTTTACGAGCACACGGTCATGACGCGCCAGGACATCTCGGCGCAACAGGCCGAAGCGCTGAACGACACCATCAAGGACCTGATCGTGCAAGGCGGCGGCTCCGTCGCCAAGATCGAGTACTGGGGTCTGCGCAACCTGACGTACCGCGTGAAGAAGAACCGCAAGGCTCACTATTCGCTGCTGGCCGTCGACGCCCCTCCGGCCGCCATGGCCGAAGTCGAGCGTCAGCTGGGCATCAACGAAGACGTGCTGCGCTGGCTGACCGTCCGCGTCGAGGAACTCGACCTGGAACTGTCGCCGCTGCTGGCCCGCCGCGAGCGTGAACGCGAGCGCGAGCGCGAGCGCACCCCGCGCGACGACGCCGCCGCCGACGCCGAATAAGGAAACCGGATCATGACCGATACGACTGCCCCCACCCCGGGCGCCCCGGCCGGCTCCGGCGCCGCCGGCCGCCGCCCCTTCTATCGTCGCCGCAAGGTGTGCCCGTTCTCCGGCGCCAATGCGCCGAAGATCGACTACAAGGACGTGAAGCTGCTGCAGCGCTACGTCTCCGAACGCGGCAAGATCGTGCCCTCGCGCATCACCGCCGTCTCCCAGAAGAAGCAGCGCGAACTGGCCAAGGCCATCAAGCGCGCCCGCTATCTGGCCCTCCTGCCGTACGTGGTGAAGTAAGATGAAGGTCGTTCTGCTGGAACGCGTCGAGAATCTCGGCGCCATCGGCGACGTCGTGTCCGTCAAGGACGGCTTCGCCCGTAACTTCCTTCTGCCGCGCGACAAGGCCCGCCGGGCCACCGCCGCGAACCTGAAGGCGTTCGAACTCGACCGCGCCGCCATCGAGCAGCGCAATGAGAAGAACAAGGCCGACGCCCAGAAGGTGGCCGACAAGATCGACGGCCAGACCTACATCATGATCCGTCAGGCCGGCGAAACCGGCCAACTGTACGGTTCGGTCGCGGGCCGCGACGTCGCCGAGGCCATTCAGGCCGAAGGCGGCAAGGTCGAGCGTTCGCAGGTCGTGCTGAATACGGCGATCAAGACCCTGGGCGTCCACGAAGTGCTGGTCCGCCTGCACGCCGAGGTGCGCGCCACGGTCAAGGTCAACATCGCCCGTTCGATGGATGAGGCCGAACGTCAGGCCAAGGGCGAGGACGTGATCCGCAGCCAGTTCGACAACGAGCGCCAGGCCGCCGAGCAGTCGGCCCAGGAGCTGATCGAAGGCGGCGCCGGTCAACAAGAAGGCTTCGGCGAAGAAGCCTGATCCCGACCGGATCGACGAAAGCTGAAGGCGCGCTCCGCAGGGAGCGCGCCTTTTTCTTTGGTCGCTCGGCTGAGCCCCCAGTTTTCCTAATGCGCGCGGCAGGAAAAGTGACGGACCCGCGCGATTGACCCGCCACCCGGCCGCCCCAATATCGCCGGCGTCGCGACACCCTCCCTTTCCGTCGCGGCGGAGGCGAGCATGCGTCATTTCCCCTGCCCCGCGGCCCGACCGCTTACGCCTCCGCGATGTCGCCGCGGCTGACCCGCTTTCAGACGGCCTATCCTCAAGCTCAATCAACCGGCGGCGCTGACGACCGCCGGGACCCGCCTCCACGCGCCCCAACAGGATCCTCTCTCATGACGCACAAGACCTTCCACGCCGCGCCCCTGCTGGCCACGGCCTCCGCCTTCGCCCTTCTGACCGCCGTTCCCGCCTTCGCCCAGACGCCGCCGGCCGCGGAAGACGCCGCCGTCATCGACGACATCGTCGTCACCGGCACCCGGGTGCAGAACCGCTCGCGCCTGGACACCCTGGCTCCCGTCGACGTGGTGACGGCCGAAACCCTGCAGCAGCGCGGCACCACCGAGTTCGCCGCCGCCCTGTCGCAGTCGGTGCCGTCGCTCAGCTTCGCCCGTCCCAGCGCGGTGGACGGCACCGACTCGATCCGCCCGGCGACGCTGCGCGGCCTGTCGCCCGACCAGACGTTGGTGCTGCTGAACGGCACACGGCGGCATGCCTCGGCCCTGGTCAACGTCAACGGCTCGGTCGGGCGCGGTTCGGCGGCGGTCGATCTGAACGCCATTCCCACCGGCGCGCTGGATCGCGTCGAAGTGCTGCGTGACGGCGCCTCGGCCCAGTACGGCTCGGACGCCATCGCCGGGGTGGTCAACCTGCGCCTGAAGGAAGCCTCCAGCGGCGGCGGCGCCAGCGTCACCTACGGCCAGTACCTGACCACGGTCGAGACGGCGCGCGGCGAGCGGGACGAGGACGACGGCCAGACCGTCACCGCCTCGGCCTGGCAGGGCTTCGGCCTGGGCGAGGACGGCTATCTGACGCTGTCGGCCGAGTATCTGAGCCGCGACGCGACCAACCGTTCGGACTTCGATCCGCGCGCCAACGCCTATGCGCCCATCACCGCGCGGCTGGGCGATCCCGAGGTCGAGCAGTGGACGGTCTTCGCCAACGCCGGCAAGGGTCTGGGCAATGGCTGGGAAGCCTACGGCTGGGCGGGGTACCAGGACCGCGACAGCACCAGCGCCGCCTTCCCGCGCCTGAACGACAACACCAACAATGTCGCCGCCCTCTATCCGAACGGCTTCCTGCCGCTGATCGCCGTCAACTCGCAGGATACGTCGGCGGCGGGCGGCCTGCGGGGGGAGCTGGCCGGGTGGGAGGCCGACTTCAATCTTGTGTACGGCCGCAACGCGCTGGATTTCCGCACCGAGGACTCGCTGAACAGCACCTATGGCGCGAGTTCGCCGACCAGCTTTGATTCCGGCTCGCTGATCTATGACCAGCTGGTGCTGAGCGCGGACTTCAGCCGCGCCTTCGAGGTCGGCCTCTCGGGCGGACCGCTGAACTTCGCCTGGGGCCTGGAGCAGCGCTGGGAGAATTATCAGATCGAAGCCGGCCAGCCCGAGAGCTACGATCGGGGGCCCATCAACGTCAGTCCTGTGAACGGGGCGATACTGGCCGGCGGCGCCCAGGGCTTCGTCGGCTTCCAGCCCTCGAACGAGGTGGATGTCGATCGCGACAACTTCGCCGCCTACGCGGACGTGGAAATCCCGCTGACCGACAAGCTGACGGTGGAAGGCGCGGTGCGGTTCGAGGATTATTCCGACTTCGGCGACACCCAGACGGGCAAGTTCAGCGCCCGCTACGACTTCACCCCCGCCTTAGCCCTGCGCGGCTCTGTCTCGACCGGCTTCCGCGCCCCGTCGCTGCAGCAGTCCTTCTTCACCTCGACATCGTCTGTGATCCAGAACGGCACGGTGGTGGAGACCGGCACCTTCCCGGCCACCAGCGTGGTGGCGACCGCCCTTGGCGCACGGCCGCTTGAGGCCGAGACCTCGACCAACTATTCGCTCGGCGCCGTGATCCGCCTGGGTCGGTTCGACCTCACCGTCGACGCCTACAAGATCGACATCGAGGACCAGATCGTCCTGTCGGAGCTGATCAACCGCAGCTTCTCCCCGCAGGTCGCGACCCTGCTGGATCCGTTGGGCGTGCAGGCCGCGCGCTTCTTCCTGAACGGTGTCTCGACCGAGACGGAAGGCGTGGACATCGTCGGCCGCTACCGCCTGCCCACAGACGCCGCCGGCGACTTCGACTTCACCGTGGCGGCCAACTTCAACGACGTGTCGGTGACCGACCTGCCCACGTCGTCTTCGGTGCTGAACCCGGTGCCGACCCTGTTCGCCCGCCAGCGCATCCTGACCATCGAGGACGGCACGCCCGACACCAAGGTCTCGGCCACGGCCGACTGGAGCCTGAACCAGTGGGGCGCGACGGTGCGCGCCACCTACTATGGCGACGTGCTGCAGCCGGCCTCGACCGAAGCGGGCGACTACAATACCGGCGCCAAGACCGTCGTGGACCTGGAAGGCCGCTATCAGCTGACCGACCGCGTCGGCCTGGCCATCGGCGTCGACAACGTCTTCGACGAATATCCCGACTATGTGCCGGAGGCTCTGAACTCCAACGGGGTTCTGGGCTTCCCCTACTATTCGCCGTTCGGCTTCAACGGCCGCTACGCCTATGCGCGGGTCAGCCTGAACTGGTGATCCGCACGCGACCCTGAAGACAATCGGGGCGTCCCTTCCCGGGGACGCCCCTTTTCGATTCGACCGAGGCCGCGCCAGGCGTCGCCGTGCAGTCCACAGCCTATCCCCGTTCATCTTCAACCGCGCGTCGGTTTCCGTCCGCATCCGACGCAAGGCGGCGTTAAAGCCTTAATTGCCATGAACGCCTTCGCCCCCCTGCCCTTCTCCGCCTCGCCGACTGATCACGGCGGCGTCTCGTCGATGCCGCACAATCTGGAGGCCGAGCAGGCGCTGCTGGGCTCGCTGATGTTCGACAACGCCGTGTTCGAGCGGCTGAGCGACCGGCTGCGCGGCAGCCACTTCTACGAGCCGTTCCACCAGCGGCTGTTCGAGGCGATCGAGGATCACATCCGCCAGGGCATGCTGGCCGAGCCCACCATTCTGATGGAGCGGTTCAAACAGGACCCGGCGTTCCAGGAGTTCGGCGGCCTACGTTACCTGGCCGATCTGGTGGATCGGGCGCCGCCGGCGGCCAATGCTCCCGATTACGCCCGCGTGGTCTATGACCTGGCGCTGCGGCGCGACCTGATCCGCATCGGCGGCGACATCATCAAGGCGGCGCCGAACCCCGAGACGCCGGCCGACGAGCAGATCGAACAGGCTGAGCAGACGCTGTACTCGCTGGCCGAGACAGGCAAACCGTCGTCCGGTTTCGTCAGCTTTTCCCATGCCTTGTCAGGCGCGGTTCAGATGGCGGCTGAAGCCTATCAGCGCGACGGCAAGCTGGCCGGCCTGGCCACCCACCTGAACGACCTCGACGCCAAGCTGGGCGGCCTGCACCCGTCCGACCTGCTGATCCTCGCCGGCCGTCCGTCAATGGGCAAGACCGCGCTGGCGACCAACATCGCCTTCAACGTCGCCCGCAACTATCAGTGGGAGCCGACGCCGGAGGGGCGCAAGACCGTCAACGGCGGGGTGGTGGCCTTCTATTCGCTTGAAATGAGCGCCGAACAGCTGGCCATGCGTATCCTGGCGGACGCGTCCGGGGTGTCGTCGGACAAGCTGCGCAAGGGCGAGATCAATGCGTCCGACTTCGGCAAGATCCGCGACGCGGCGGTCGAGATCGGCGAAAGCCCCCTCTACATCGACGCCACCGGCGGCCTGTCCATCTCCAAGCTGGCGGCGCGGGCGCGGCGGCTGAAACGGATGGAGCACGGGCTGGACCTGATCATCGTCGACTATCTGCAACTGGTGACCACCGGCGAGAACAGCCAGAAGAACCGGGTGCAGGAGGTGTCGGAGATCACCGGCGGGCTGAAGGCCCTGGCCAAGGAGCTGTCGGTGCCCATCATCGCCCTGTCGCAGCTGTCGCGACAGGTCGAGCAACGCGAGGACAAGCGGCCGCAGCTGTCCGACCTGCGGGAGTCCGGCTCGATCGAGCAGGACGCCGACTGCGTGATGTTCGTCTATCGCGAGAGCTACTACCTGGGCCGGGCCGAGCCGCGCGAGGGCACCGAGGAGCACCTGCAGTGGCAGCAGGACATGGATCGGCTGCAGCACCAGGCCGAGGTCGTCATCGGCAAGCAGCGCCACGGCCCGATCGGCATCGTCAAACTGGCCTTCGACGCCGACACCACCAAGTTCGGCAACCTGGCCCAGGATGGGCGGTATCAGGAGAGCTACGAGTAGGCTTCTGTCGGGTCCAGGACGCTGGGCAACTCGCGAAGCCGTGATCCGCTGTGAGAGTCTCACAGGGAGATTCACATGACCATCCGATCAATCCTCACCTTGGGCGCGGCGGCGGCGGCCACGCTGGCGATCGCCGCCTGCAGCGGCGGCGACGAGCAGACCGATGCGGCGGCGGACGCGGGCATGGACGCCTCGGCGACCACGACCGATCCCACGATGGGCGGCGCCGCGACCACGCCGGGAGCCGACACCATGACCGGCACGGCGGGCGCCACGATGCCGCCCGACGCCGCCGGGACCACGGGCACGGCGCAGCAGGACGCCGGCATGGACGGTCAACCGACCACCGGCGGAACCACGACGCCGCGCGACGATGAACGTCCCGCAGGCGCGCCCGACGCGGCCGGCGGCGCGGGCTCACGGCCCGGCGGCTGATCCCCGGCGGAGTTCCGGGCGGCCCCGACAGACCGGGGCCGTCCGTCTCTCTCCAGCGTGCGCCGCCGCCTTTTCTCTTTCCTCCCGACGACGTTGCGCCATAAGGGCGCATGCCCTCCCCCGCTACGCTGCGCGTCGACCTGGTCGCTCTGGCGCGCAACTTCCACACGCTGCAGACCCTGACCGGCGTTCCGGTCCATCCCGTCGTCAAGGCGGACGCCTACGGCCTCGGCGCGGATGCGTGCGCCGCCCGACTGATGGCCGAGGGCGCGCGAACCTTCTTCGTCGCCCGAACGGCGGAGGGCGTCGCCTTGCGGGCCGCGCTGGGCGCGACGCCCGTCATCTATGTGCTGGACGGGTGCCTGGACGACGCCGCCGCCGAGCTGAAGGCGTCCGAGCTGCGGCCGGTGTTGAACCATCCGCGCCAGCTGCGGGCGTGGCGCGGCGCGGGCGGCGGGGCTTGCGGCGTGCAGATCGACACCGGCATGAACCGACTGGGTTTCCGGCCGGAGGACGCGCCGGAGCCGTTCGACGACCTGGCGCTGGTGATAAGTCACCTGGCCTGCGCGGACGAGCCGGACCACCCGATGAACCAACGCCAGCGCGACGCCTTCGCGGCGGCGGCCGAGCGTTATCCGGGGGTCATGCGCTCGCTGGCCAACTCCGGGGCCTGTTTCCTGGGCCGCGACTTCGCTTTCGACGCGGTTCGGCCGGGCGTCAGCCTTTACGGCGGCGGGCCCGAGGGGCGACCGGACGCCCGAATCGCGCCGGTGGCGACCCTGACGGCCGAGGTGCTGCAGGTGCGCGACGTGCCGGCGGGCGAGAGCGTCGGCTATGCGCGCGGCTTCGTCGCCCAGTCGCCCGTCCGGGTCGCCGCCATCGCGGCGGGCTACGCCGACGGCGTGCTGCGCGCCTGTTCGCCGCGCGGGGCGGCGCATGTCGCGGGCCACACGCGCCGCCTGCTGGGGCGCGTGTCGATGGATGTCTGCGCGGTCGATGTCACAGGCCTGGACGTCGCGGTTGGAGACGTGGTCGAACTGTTCGGACCGAACCGCATGCTGGACGATGCGGCGGCGGCGGCGGACACGATCAGCTACGAGTTGCTCACCTCCATCACCGCCCGGGTGCCGCGCCGCCACGTCGGTTAGCGCCTGTCCGCATCAAGGCTTCTGCGATTCTCGAGCCGTCATTCCGGGGCTGAGCGCAGCGGTTTAAGCCGGACGCAGGCCTTCTGGGTTCCGGGTCCATCCGTCGGCGGAGGGAACCGGAAAAGATCAGAGACCGGCCAAGCCGCTCATGGCGGCCGTGCTGGCGATGAACATCATGCTGATGCTGCCGATGATCGCGCTGATGATGAAATAGACGACGATGCCGAGCACCACGGTGACGACGAAATAGCCGACCTTCTTGTCCTCGGGCGTCTTCATCAGGATCGGCAGACCGACAAACAGCAGGTAGAAGCTGTACAGGCCCAGGATCGCCAGCACGCCGAGCATCGGGATCAGGCCGAACACGCCGACGATCCACGCGGCCGTCCAGGAATAGACGGCGACCTTCATCGCCTGGGTCTTGTTGGCGACCGAGCCGAAGCTGGGCGCCAGTGCGTTGATGATCAGGCCCAGCAGGAAGACGCCGGCCAGCGACAGCAGATACGAGACGACCGCGATCACCAGGGCGCCGGTGATCGGCATGCGCATGCCGAAGATCGGCAGCAGCTGGCCGCCCAGCAGGCTGCAGATCGGGCCGATGGCGGCCAGGATCATGGCGTAGCGGGTGAACAGGGTCTGCGTCGTGGCGAACTCGCCGTCGATCCGCTCCCATTCCGGGCGGGGCTGCAACAGGATGTTTTTGACGCGCGCCACCAGGGCGGGATCGACGGCGGGTTGGGAAGGCTGGTCGGTCATGGGGCGCTCGATGTTGGGAGAACGGGGTGCGACATACTGTGCCTGCCTTGGCCGTGGATGCAAGGGACTGAGAGTCGGTCTCATTTCGGCGCCCACGTCAGGAGCGGTCGCAGATCTGTGCGGGGCGGATAGCCGCGTCGCCAGCTTCTGCTAGACAGGCCTCATGGCTCGCGACTCCGCTCTCTACGTCTGTCAGTCCTGCGGGACGGTCCATGGCAAATGGTCCGGCCAGTGCGGATCATGCGGGCAATGGAACACGCTGAGCGAAGAGAGCCGCTCGGCCCCGCCCGGCGCGATTAAGCCGGCGGCCTCGGCGGCCGCGCGCGGGCGGGGCATTCAGTTCGAAACGCTGCAGTCGGATGCGCCGGAGCCGCCGCGCATAATCACCGGCGTGGCCGAGTTCGACCGCGTGTGCGGCGGCGGCGTGGTCCCGGGCTCGGCCATCCTGCTGTCGGGCGATCCGGGCGTCGGCAAGTCGACCCTGCTGCTGGAGGTGACGGCCAAGGCCGCGCTGCGGGGGGCGAAGGTGGCCTATATTTCGGGCGAGGAGGCGGTGGAGCAGATCCGCGCCCGCGCCAAACGGATGGGGCTGGCGGACGCGCCGGTGAACCTGGCGGCGGCGACGGCGCTGCGGGAGATCCTGGGCACGCTGAAACGCGAGACGTTCGACATCGTCATTGTCGATTCGGTGCAGACCCTGTGGTCGGACGTGCACGAGAGCGGGCCGGGCTCCATCACCCAGGTGCGGGCCTGCGCCGGCGAACTGGTGCGGCTGGCCAAGAACGGCGGGCCGGCGGTGGTGCTGGTCGGCCACGTCACCAAGGACGGCCAGGTCGCCGGGCCGCGCGTGGTCGAGCACATGGTGGACGCCGTCATGACCTTCGAGGGCGAGCGCGGCTATCCGTTCCGCATCCTGCGGGCGGGCAAGAACCGTTTCGGCGCCACCGACGAGATCGGCGTCTTCGAAATGGGCGACAGCGGCCTGCGCGAGGTCGCCAATCCGTCAGCCCTGTTCCTGGGAGAAGGCAAGGAGCGGGCGCCGGGCGCCGCTGTGTTCGCGGGCATCGAGGGCTCGCGCCCCGTGCTGGTCGAGATGCAGGCGCTGGTAGCGCCGTCCGCCTACGGCACGCCGCGGCGGGCCGTGGTCGGCTGGGATTCCGGTCGCCTCGCCATGCTGCTGGCGGTGCTGGAGGCGCGCTGCGGCCTGGGGTTCGGGGACAAGGACGTCTATCTGAACGTGGCGGGCGGCCTGCGCATCAACGAGCCGGCGGCCGACCTGGCGGCGGCGGCGGCGCTGATCAGTTCCGCGCTGGACATGCCGCTGCCCCAGGGCTGCGTCGTGTTCGGCGAGATCGGCCTTTCGGGCGAGGTGCGCAGCGTCGGCCGGGCCGAGGCGCGCCTGCGCGAGGCGCGGAAGCTGGGCTTCGACCAGGTGCTGTCGCCGGTCCTCACGGCCAAGACCAAGGGGATGAAGGTGACGGCTTCGACGCGTCTGGCCGAAGTGGTCGAACGAATCTCGCAGAACCGCTATTAGTCACGGGTGAGCGCCGCCAGGACCCCATCCGCGTGACCGGATACGATGTCTTCGTCATCGTCGTGCTGCTGTTCTCGGCCGCCGCCGGCTGGGTGCGCGGGGGCGTGCGGGAGATCGTGACCCTGCTCAGCGCCCTGCTGGCCGCCCTGGTCGCCCTGGTCGCCCTGCCCTTCACCGCCATGGCCGGCCGCGCCGTCGTCGATCCCGATTGGGCCGGCACGGTGTTGGCGGCGGTGCTGACCTTCTTCGTGGTCTATTTCGCTCTGCGCATCGCCGGGTCCATGCTGTCCAAGAGCGCGAAGGCCCATCCGCAGCTGGGCGGCGTCGACCGGCTGCTGGGCGTGGTCGTCGGCGCGGCGCGGGCGCTGGTGCTGATCGGGGCGGTGCATCTGGTGATCGCCGCCGCCGTGCCGGGCGAGCGCACGCCGCGCTGGCTGACCGAGGCTCTGCTCTATCCGGTCAGCGCCACAGGCGCCAAGGCGATCCAGCTCGTGCTGCCGGGCATCGGCCGGGGCGTCGACGCCATCTCGCCCGTGGTGAATTCCTCCGTACGCCAAGGGTTTTCCGACGACGAAGCCTTGTCCCAGCCGCAATCGGGGCCTACTTCGCCGCGCGAAGCCGCCCCCTAGTTCTCCAAGTCCCCAGGTCATCGGAGCCCGACGATGCGCCATCATATCGCCGACCCCGTCGTTCACCGCGAGCACTGGCGCGAGCCGGAGGACGACCAGCTTCGCCTGGAATGCGGCGTCTGCGGCGTCTGGGGCGCGGAAGAGGACGAAGGCTCGGCCATCGTCGCCCTGGGCCTGCACGCCCTGCAGCATCGCGGCCAGGAAGCCTGCGGCATCGCCAGCATCAAGGACGAGCGCTTCTACACCGAGCGCCACCAGGGCTTGGTGGGCGAGGCTTTCGGCGGCGCCGACCTGATGACGCGGATGCCGGGCCGGGCGGCCGTGGGCCACACCCGCTATTCCACCGCCGGCGGCTCGTTCCTGCGCAACATCCAGCCGATGTTCGCCGATCTGGACCAGGGCGGCATCGCCATCGCCCACAACGGCAATCTGACCAACTTCAAGTTCCTGCACAGCCAGTTGGTCGGCGAAGGCGCCATCTTCCAGTCGACCTCGGATTCCGAGGTCATCCTCCACCTCATCGCCCGCAGCCGTAAGGCTAAGATCGTCGATCGCTTCATCGACGCCCTGGCGCGGATTGAGGGCGGCTACGCCCTGGTCGCCCAGACGCGGCACAAGATGATCGGCGCGCGCGATCCGCTGGGCATCCGGCCGCTGGTGCTCGGCCAGCTGGGCGAGGCCTGGGTGCTGGCGTCCGAGACCTGCGCCCTGGACATGATCGGCGCCGCCTTCGTCCGGGACGTCGAACACGGCGAGGTCGTGGTGATCGACGAGAACGGCCTGCGTTCGCTGAAGCCCTTCCCCGCCCGCGCCGCCCGGCCATGCCTGTTCGAATACGTCTATTTCTCGCGCCCGGATTCGGTGGTGAACGGCCGCTCGGTCTATGAGGTGCGCAAGGAGATGGGGCGCGGCCTGGCCCGCGAACTGGGCGTCGACGCCGACATCGTGGTGCCCGTGCCCGACTCCGGCGTGCCGGCGGCCCTGGGTTACGCCCAGGAAAGCGGCATCCCCTACGAGATGGGCATCATCCGCAGCCACTATCTGGGCCGCACCTTCATCCAGCCCAGCCAGGGCGCTCGGCAGAAGGGCGTGCGCATGAAGCACAGCCCGAACAAGTCGGCCCTGGCCGGCAAGCGCGTGGTGCTGATCGACGACTCCATCGTGCGCGGCACCACCTCGCTGAAACTGGTGCGCGCCGTACGCGCGGCCGGCGCGACCGAGGTTCACCTGCGCTCGGCCAGCCCGCAGATCCTCTATCCCGACTTCTACGGCATCGACATGCCCGAGCGCAGCCAGCTGATGGCCGCCAAGATGACGATGGAGGAAATGACCAGGGAGCTGGAGGTCGATTCGCTCGGCTTCCTGTCGATCGACGGCCTGTACCGCGCCATGGGCGAGGAAGGCCGGAACAACGCCCATCCGCAGTTCACCGACCACTATTTCACCGGCGACTATCCCACCCGCCTGCTGGATCGGGAGATGGAGGAAGGCGGCCGGGAGTTCGCGGCCAAGCAACTTTCCCTGCTCGTCAGCGCTTAAGGGCGCATGGACAACCGGCTCGGCTACTTCTTCATCGAGACGCCGGACGTCGGGAAGGCCAAGGTCTTCTACGGCGCCCTGTTCGACTGGACCTTCGAGGAGGAATGGTCGAACCCGACCTACGCCCATGTCAAGGCGACGGGCGCGGAGGGCGAGGCCGAATTCGGCATCGTGAAGGGCGAGAAGAAGGACTTTTCACACCTGTTCTTCAAAGTGGCGGACGTGGACGCCGCCTGTGCGCGCGTCACCGACCTGGGCGGCCGCGCCGCCATACCCGCTGACGCCCCGTCCGGCCGCAACGCCATCGTCTGCGACGACCAGGGCGTCAGCTTCGGCCTGTGGTCGCCGCCGGGCGCCTGACCGCTTAACGGCTTGGCGCTTCGGGGCGGTGCGCGCTATCAGGCCCCATGTCCGAACTTCCCCTTTCCGATCGCATCGCCTTGGTCGTCGGCGCCTCGCGTGGCGTCGGCTATGAAAGCGCCCTGGCCCTCGCCAAGGCGGGCGCGCACGTGGTGGCCACGGCCCGCACCCAGGGCGGGCTGGAGGAGTTGGACGACGCCGTCTTCGCCGCCACCGGCAGGCACGCCACCCTGGTCCCCTTCGACCTGGTGGACGGCGGCGGGATCGATCGGCTGGGCGGCGCGATCTTCGAGCGCTTCAAGCGGCTGGACATCTGGGTGCAGGCGGCGGCGACCATGGGCCCGTCGGGCCTGACCCCCGTCGCCCACGCGGATCCGCGCGAGTTCGCCAAGGTCGAGAAGACCAACTTCACGGCCGTCTACCGTTTGATCCGCTCTCTGGAGCCGCTGCTGCGCGCCTCGGACGCGGGCCGGGCCATCCACCTGACCACCAGCGTGGCGACCGCGCCGCGCGCCTTCTGGGGCATGTACGCCGCGACCAAGGCCGGCGCCGAGGCCCTGGTGAAGGCCTGGGCCGACGAGGTGGAGAGCACGCCCATCCGCTGCAGCATCGTCGATCCCGGTCGCATGCGCACCGCCATGCGCGCCCAGGCCTTTCCGGGAGAGGATCCGCAGACCCTGCCCCACCCCTCCGAGCTCGCGCCCCTGATCGTGGAACTGGCCCGCGGCGACCTGACGCCGCCGCTGACGGTGAAGTTCAGCGACTGGAAGGCCGGGGCGCGCGCAAGGCCCTGACCTAGACATCGACGCCCGCCCCTCGGGGGTTCGGCGCTTGGCGAAGGCCGTCGATCAGATCGGCCAGGTCTTGGGGCCAGATCGTTTCGGCGGCCCCCCGGATGTCGGCGGCGCTCCACCAGCGGTGCTCGACGAGGACGCGGCGCTCCTCCTCCGTCCACTCCGCCGGAGAGACGTCGAAGGGCTCTGCGCGGAGAAGAAAGAAGCGCTGGTCCACGCGCGACATGCGGCCGTCGGGAAGGCGGAAACTGACAACGCGCCGCGCCACCTGGGGACCGACATCGGCGACGCGCAGGCCGGTCTCCTCGAACAGCTCGCGACGAGCGGCGTCTTCGTAGCTCTCGCCGGTATCCACCGCGCCGCCGGGCGTGGCCCAGAAGGTCGCGCCGGCTATGGGACCGTCGGAATAGACGAAGCGGAACAGCAGAACCCGCCCCTGCCCATCCAGGATCAGCCAGCGGGAAGTCGGCCGATCGGGAAGGACGGTCTCGGCGTCGCTCATGCGGTCAGCGCTTGGAGCCGCCCTTCTGGCCCGTGCGGACGCGGCCGGAGCGGGAGACCTGGCGAGCGCCGCCACGCGCCCCCTTGCCGACGATGGCGTTGGTCCCGGACTTCTTGGACGCACTGGCCTTCAGCCCGCCCAGCGGCTTCACCTTGGGCTTGATCCCGGCCTTCGCCTTCTGCTCCAGCGCCTTGCCGGGCAGGTTGGACAGGCGCTCCTCGGCCTTCTCCGCCTTCTGGATGCGGCGCGGGGCGGTCTTGGCCGCGCCCTTGAACCGTTCGGGACCGGACTTGGCGCCGCCGTCGACATAGGGGTTGTCGCCGCTGGACTTGACGTTCAGGCGGATCGGCGTGCCCGGCAGGTCGAAGCTCTCGCGGATGGAGTTGACCAGATAACGCTTGTAGTGGTCCGGCATGGCCGAGGCGCGGCTGGCCATCAGCACGAAGGTCGGCGGCCGGGCCTTGGTCTGGGCGATGTACTTCGGCTTGATGCGCTTGCCGTCCACGGCGGGCGGCGGGTGGCGCTGGGTGGCCATGGACAGCCAGGTGTTGAGGTCCTTGGTCTTCACCTTGACCGACCAGGTGTCGTAGGCCTGCAGCACCGCCGGCATCAGCCGCTCGACCCCCCGCCCGCTGTGCGAGGACAAGGCCACGAAGGGAGAGCCCTTCAACTGGGGCAGCTTGTCCTCGGCCATGGCTTTCAGCTTGGTCAGCTTGGCCTGGGGCTCTTCCTCGAGGTCCCACTTCGATGCGACATAGACCAGGGCGCGGCCCTCGCGCTCGACCAGGTCGGCCAGCTGCAGGTCCTGGGTGTCGAAGGCGTCGTCCTTGTCCATCATCAGGATGACGACTTCGGCGAAGGTGATGGCGCGGATGGTGTCGGCGACCGACAGCTTCTCCAGCTTCTCCTGCACGCGCGCCTTCCTGCGCATGCCGGCGGTGTCGATCAGGCGGATGTTCTTGCCCTCGAACTGCCAGTCGACCGAAATGGAGTCGCGGGTGATCCCCGCCTCCGGGCCGGTCAGCAGGCGGTCGTCGCCGATCAGGCGGTTGATCAGGGTCGACTTGCCCGCGTTCGGTCGGCCGATGACGGCGATGCGGATCGGCTTGTCCGGCTCGTCGACCTCTTCAATGAAGATGTCCTGCGACGCCGTGACGATGGCGGCGTAGAGGTCGGCCATGCCCTCGCCGTGCTCGGCGGAGATGGCGACGGGTTCCCCGAAGCCCAGGGCGTGCGCCTCGCCCACGCCGCCGCCGCTCTCGCGGCTCTCGGACTTGTTGGCCAGCAGGATGATCGGCTTGTGCACCTTGCGCAGCCGTTCGGCGAAGATGCGGTCCAGCGAGGTGACGCCTTCGCGGGCGTCCATCATGAACAGGATCAGTTCGGCGTCATCCAGCGCGGCCTCGGTCTGCTCGCGCATGCGGGCTTCCAGGCTTTCGTCGGTGACGTCCTCGTAGCCCGCCGTGTCGATCAGCGTCAGGTCCATGTCGCCGATATTGCCGTCGGCGTAGCGCCGATCGCGGGTCACGCCGGGGCGATCGTCGACGAGCGCGAGGCGCTTGCCGACGAGGCGGTTGAACAGGGTCGACTTGCCCACATTGGGGCGGCCGACGATGGCGACCTTCAGAGCCATGTCGGCCTTCTAGCGTAGTTTGCGACGGAACGTCAGCGGATGCAGATCAACTGACCCGAATCCGTCAGGACATAGAGGGCGCCGTTGTAGGCGCTGGGCGCGATATAGGCCGGGGCGCCCAGGTTCAGCGTGGTCTGGATCGCGCCCGTCTTGGGGTCGAGCGCGGCCGCCTCGCCGAAGGAGTTGACCATCACCAGGCGGTTCGAGGCCAGGATCGGACCGGACCACTGGGGCGTGATCTCGCGGTCGAAGAGGCCGAGGAAACCGCCCACCTTGCGGGCGCGGCCCTCGTTCAGCTCGCGCGTCCAGTAGATCTGGCCGGTGTCGCGGTTGGCGACGATCAGCTCGCCGGCCTTGGACACCACATAGACGGCGTCGCCGACCGGGAGTGGGGCGTTGACGCCCACGATCGGCAGCTGCCAACGCGCCTGGCCCGAGCGCAGGTCGACGGCGGACATCTGACCCGAATGGCTGACGCCATAGACCATGCCGCGGCTGATGACCGGACGCCCGGCGATGTCGCGCACTTCGGACAGGGCGCTGGTGCGGCTGGTGTTCGACAGGGTCGCTTCCCACACCGGCTGGCCGTTGTTGGCGCGCAGGGCGACCAGCTGGCCGGAGGCGAAAGGCGCGACGACCGTTTCGCCCGAGACGGCCGGGCTGGAGGCGCGCAGCAAGCGCACCGGCTCGGCGATGCCGCGATAGGTCCAGGTCGGCGAACCGGTGTTGACGTCGAAGGCGAACAGCTGGCTGTCCACGTCGACGACATAGACGCGTCCGCCCGACACCGTCGGCGCGCCGTGGAGCGGGGCGTCGACGTTCTGGACCCACACCACGGCGCCGGTGTTGGCGTCCAGCGCCGTCATGGTGCGATAGCCGGAAGCCACGAACACCTTGCCGCCGCCGACGGCCACGCCGCCGCCGAACCCGCCGTCACGTCCGCGATCACGACCTTCCGGCTTGACGTTGGCCTTCCACAGGATTTCGCCGGAGTCGGCCGAGACCGCGGAAACGGTGGATTGGCCGTCCAGCACGAAGACCTTGCCGTCGGCCGCCACGACGGGGGCCATGACGTCGCCGGGATTGGCCGATCCCGCGCCGATGTCGCGGCGCCAGGCGATCTGGAAGCTCGGCGCGGCGATGACGTGCTCGACCAGGTTCTCGCTGGTGCCGCCGGGCTGGCTCCAGGCGGTCGCCGCCTGCGGTCCGGGCAGAAAGAAGTCGCGGCCGGCCAGGGCGGCGGACGGCGCCAGCTGCTCCTCGAACTCCAGCACCGAGATGCGCTGGCCCTCGGTCGCGGTCGCCTGGGGCTCGTCGCCCCCGCCCAACCCGAACGGCAGGGCGCGGCGCACCGTGCCGCAGGAGGCGACCGTCAGGGCGACGCCGCAGACCAGCGCGACTTTGAAAGCTCGGTTCATCGAAGGCGTCCTGTCCGGTGACGTCACTGTTGGGCCGGCGCGGCGGGGGCCGCTTCGGCGGCCGCGTTCGACGGCGGCGGGGCGGCCTTGGCCGCGTTGATGATGCCCGGCAGGGCGGCGGCCGTGCCGGAATCGATCAGGGCGATGGCCGCTTGGGCCTGCTGGCGGATGGCGTCGGGCACGTTCTGCCCCAGTTGCAACACCACCAGGGCCGAGCGCGCCTCGGCCGTCTTGCCGTGCTGGAGCCGCGCCAGGGCCAGGGCGTGCTGGGCGAAGGCGTGCATGGGGCGGTCGTCCTCGGCCAGCGGCGTCAGCCGGGCCTCGATGTCGACCAGGGGCGCGGTGTCCATCAGCAGCCAGGCGGCCTTCAACGAGGCGGTGTCGGCCAGGATCGGGTCGCGCGCGGCCTCGGCGGCCTCGTCGAACAGGCGGACGGCGTCGGGGATGCGGTTGGCCTCGACGGCCAGGCCGGCCTGCTGCTGCAGGGCCAGGGCCTTGTACGCGGCGTTGCCCTGTTCGGCGGCCTGTTCGAAGGCGGCGCGAGCGTCGGCGGGCTTGTTCTCGCGCAGCGCCTCCAGGCCGCGATCATAAGCCTCGGCGCCCTTGGCCGCGCGGCCGGTCTGATAGCTGTCCCAGCCCCACCAGCCCAGCGCGCCCACCAGGGCGACGACCAGCACCACGCCCACCACCGGCAGCCAGGTGCGGGCCAGGCGCTTGTAGCGATCGGAGCGAAGCTCCTCCTCGACCTGTTCGAAGACATCAACCACGGAAACGTCGCCCCAAGAATTCGCTGCACGGAATCCGGCGGACCCTAGAGGGTCGCCCTCACGCCCGCAACGAAGCCGTTACGGCGAAGCCGGTTTTTTCGAGAAGTAGGTCTCGACTTCGGCAGGAAAACGGCGGGCCTTCACGTCCGAGGCGAAGGCGGCGGCGGCGCGGTCGATCTCGCCGCGCAAATCGGCGTATTTGCGCACGAACTTCGGCGCCCAGTCGAACATGCCCAGCATGTCGTTGACGACCAGCACCTGGCCGTCGCAGGCGGCGGAGGCGCCGATGCCGATGGTGGGGACGTCGATCGTCCCGGTGATCTCGCGCGCCAGGGCTTCGGCGACGCCTTCGATGACGATGCAGAAGGCGCCCGCCTCGGCTACGGCGATCGCCTCGGCCATCACCCGCTCACGCTCGGCGTCGGTGCGGCCCTTGGCCTTGAAGCCGCCCTCGGCCAGCACCGCCTGGGGGCGCAGGCCGACGTGGCCCATGACCGGGATGCCGCGCTTGACCAAGAACTGGACGATGGGGGCCAACTCGACGCTGGTCTCCAGCTTCACCGCTTGGGCGCCGGTCTCCTTCATGACGCGGACGCAGGCGTCGTAGGCGGCCTGCTCGCCCCCCTCATAGGCGCCGAACGGCATGTCGACGACCACCAGCGCCCGGCGCGAGCCGCGCACCACCGCCTGGCCGTGCAGGATCATCATCTCCAGCGTCACGCCGACCGTGTTGGGCAGGCCGTGCACCGCCATGCCCAGGCTGTCGCCGACCAGAAGCACGTCGCAGTGCGGATCCAGCAGCCCGGCCATCGGCGCGTCATAGGCGGTCAGGCAGACGATCGGCTCTTTGCCCTTGCGTCCCGCGATGTCGGGCACGGAGATGCGTCTGACGGTCTCCTGCGTGTGGATGGACATCTCGGGGGCCTCCTGTCTGAACACCGGTCAGATAGGCGCCGAGGCCGCCCAAGTCACCTAGACGTCCTGAGAAAGCTTCACCGCCCCGGCCGCCAGCAACGCCACGAGCGCGCCCGCGACGATCCAGAACGCCATCATGCCGGAGCCGCTCATCAGATCGACCGTAGTCAGGCCCAGGCCGTCCAGGCCGGACTGGGCCGCGCCCTGCGCCGTGGCGGCGGCGGCCTGAACGCCCTGGCTCAAGGCCGTCGTCTCGGCCTCGCCGCCCTGGAAGTTGATGGAGACGCCCTCGCGCACGGCGATCAGCCCGCCGATCAGGCCGGCGCCGGTCAGAGCCAGGCCTCGCCAGCGCGAACGCTTCTCCAGCCGCGTCTGCAGCCGGGCGGCGAACAGGGCGTCGTCCGCCAGCACCGGGCTGCGGGAAAACAGCCGCTCGATCATCGGGTCGAATTCGTCAGCCGACATGGGTCGACCTCCCGCCTGAAGCCGCCGCCGGCTGAAGCCGGGCGCGGAGTTTATCCAGACCACGTTTGACATGGGATTTCACCGTTCCGAGCGGCAAATTCATGGCCGCGGCGATTTCCGGATGGGACATGCCCGCGCCGTGGCACAGGGACACGCACATCCGCTCGGTCTCGTTCAGCGTCTTGAGCGCCTCGTCCAGGTCCATGAAGCCGGCGCGGTCGACCACGATGTCGGCCTGGTCCGTCTCCACCTCGGCGACATAGCGGGCCTCGCGGGACACGCGCTTCAGATAGAGGCGGGCGGCGATCTTCTTGATCCAGCCCGCGAAGGTCCCCTGCCCCCGGAACTCCGAACAGCGCTGGAATCCCTGCAGGAAGGCGTCCTGCGCCACATCGTCCGCCAGCGACGGAGCGGCTCCCATCCGGCGCAGCAGCCCCCGGACCGCCGAGCCGTGGCGGCGGACCAGTTCCCCATACTCCCGTCGTCCGCCGGCCGCCGCCTGGGCGGCCAGCTCGACGTCGTGGAGATCACGCAAGGGTTTGCTCATGACGGTTTCCCCCTGTCGGTCGCCGTCAGTCCTTGCTCGGATTGAAGAAGCTCAGGACGATGAAGGCGATGCCGATGGTGGCGGGGATGCAGGCGATGCCCAGCAGACCGTTGTCCATGCCGCCGTTCCAGTCGTTGCCGCCCCATTCGCTGACCAGGCCGAAGGCGGCCAGGCCGATGCCGACAGCCAACCAGATGATGCCGCGCCGGATGTCCTTGGTGCGCGACGGCAGGGCCTTCTGCACATCCTTGGTCATGACGTCGATCAGTTCGGGCGGCAGTTCCTGCCCCTTGTCGACCGCGTGGCGGACGGTCTCCTGCATGTCCCGCTTCTCGCGGTACTTGAGGAAGGTCGGGCCCACGATAATGGCCGTGATGGTGCCGAAGACGGCGAAGATGGCGAAGATCGGAATGAAGTCTTCCATGGCGCTACCCCTGTGATCCCTTTGCGGCCCAGCCTGATGCGGCGGCCTTCTGATCACAAGAGGCGCCGGCGACGGCCCATGGATGCGCGACGCGACATGAAATCTTCGTAAGGTCAGGCGTGACCGTCGAGGCGTCGGACAAGAAGGCCCACGCCGACCCTCAACATCAGGGCGCTGGTCAGCGCCATCGCGACCGGGCTAAGGACGGACAGCCCCTCGCCCAGCAGGCGGAACAGCGGCTGGACGCCCCACAGGACGCACGTCGCCACCATGGCCCAGGGCGTCACCGCCGCGACCGAGAAGACGGCGCGACGACGGGCGATGCGCCTGGCCACCTCCGCCTCGAAGACATAGTCCCGCAGCGGCGGCGCAGCCTCGGCGAAGAAGGCCTGGAGTTTCTGGTCAGACGTCATCCGATCCTCCGAGCGCTGTCAGCAGTCGCCCTCGTCCACGGGCGACATGTGACTTCACTGTGCCCAGGGGCAAGCCAAGGGCGGTCGCGGCTTCGCTGTGCGACCAGTCGTCGGCCAGGCACAGCGCGACGCACGCCCGGACATCCGCTGGCAAATCCGCCATGACCTGGGCCAGCGCCATCCGATCCTCGACGGCGACGGAGGTCAGGGAGCTCCCCATTTCGAGCCAGGACCTGTCCCGGGCGGCCCCGCGAAGAACGGCCCGGCTGCGACCCTGGGCCCGACGCCAGGCGATGCCCATCAGCCATGGCCGGAACTCGCCGTCCGACTTTAGGGCGGCCAGCGAGCGCCAGGCGGTCAGGAAGACCTCCTGCGCCAGGTCGTCCGCCTCGACCCAGCCGCCCGCGCGACCCAGCATCCGCCGCAGGAAGCCGCGCACGCCCGCCTGATGTCGTCGCAACAGTTGGCCGAAGGCGGCGTCCGACCCGGCGCGCGCCCGACGGACCAGTTCGGCGTCGATCATTGTGTTCAACGTCCCCCCTCCCCGCCAGGCGGATCAGCGTGGACCTCGATTGTGCATAAGGGCGTTGACCAGGGCCCAGACCGCGACCGCACCCATCGTGAAAGCGACGATGAAGAAGGCGCCCGACCCGCCATCCAGATTGGTGAACTGTCCGGCGCCCGCGAAACCGACGCTCATCACCAGGAAGAGGCCGAACAGCGACCAGTAGTTGGTGGGTGTGCGCGACGCGTATTCCCCCGAAACGGAAGCCTCGAACAGGCCCTCGTCGCCGTCGATCGGCTTCTGGATCAGATCGATGAGCGCCTTCGGCGGTTCCTGGCCCTTCTCCGCATAGGTTCGAATCAAGTCCAGCGCGTGCTTTTGTCGCTGGTAGGTCAGGAAGCTGGTCACAGCTTTGCCGACGATCCAGGCGAGGGGGAACACCAGCCACCAGAAGTCCCGAAACAGTTGTTCCATCATTCAATCTCCAGCCGGGACGACCGCCGTCCGTGCTTTCATGGGGCTAGTCGCCACCCGACGCCGCATTGGATGCAGGGCACGCAGATTTTTTGAACACGACGATCTGATTCGACAGACGGGGCGACAAGCGTGACCGTGGCATCAGTTCGCTGGCGTACCGTGTTCGAAACCCCTTCACGCGAGGTCGCGATGCTTCCCCAACTGTCCGCACTGGGCTGGCTCCATACGCTCGGCAGCCTGCCGGCCGTGCCCCTGGCCCTCTATCTGCTGGCCCGACACGGCCGCATCCCGCCCGAAAGACAGCTGGGCAAGGCGTTTCTGTTCTTCATGTTCATCGGCGCCGTGTCCGGCGTCTTCGTTGTCCAGAGCCCGCCCGGCGCGGCGGTGGCGGCGCTGAGCCTGATTTCACTGACGGTCGGATCGACCATCGGCTTCATCCGGCCGCTGGAGCGGCATCGCTGGTGGATCGAGACGTCGGCGCTGAGCGTCAGCGTGTTCACCCTGTTCCTGCCCAGCGTCACCGAAAGCCTCACCCGTCTGCCCGCCGACCACCCGATTGCGGACAGCCCGGAAGCGCCGCTGGTGGTGGGCTTCCAGGCGGCGTTGCTGCTGATCCTGATCGTGGGGCTGACGCTGCAACTGCTGTTCCTGCGACGGCCGGTTCGGGGTACGGTTCTGGCCTGATCTTCAGGAAGGAGCCGCCATGAGCCACGTCACCTATCGCATCGTCGAGCACGACGGAGGCTGGGCCTACAAGTCGGGTGACACCTTCTCGGAAACCTTCGCCACCCATGACGAGGCGAAGGCCGCCGCCGTGCGGGTGGCCCGCGAGCAGCGCGTGCCGGATGAGGCCGGCATGATCGAATACGCCGAGTCCAGCGGCACGTGGATCACCGAGCGCGCCGACGGCCTCGACCGGCCGGAGACCGACGTGGAAGACTGAGACATGACGAGCCGCAATCTGATCGTCTTCGCTGCGCTGAACGGCGCGCTGGCGGTCGTGCTGGGCGCCTTCGCGGCCCACGGCGCGGGGCCGCAGGTGAAGACCCTGCTGACCACCGGGGCGCACTATCAGCTGGCGCACGCCGTGTTCGGCCTCGCCTGCGCGCTGTGGCCCGGCGGCGGCCGGTTGGCGCGGGCGGCCGGGTGGCTGGGCTCCTCCGGCGGCCTGGTGTTCAGCCTGGCTCTGGCCTTCATCGCCCTGCTCAGCCTGCCGGCCATGGGCGCCGTGGCCCCGATCGGCGGAGCGCTGATGATCGCCGGTTGGCTTTGCCTCGCATTTGCGGCATTCCAGGCTCGTACATCGTAACGGCCGAGCTTGTGCCTTCCGTAGAAAGACCGATCGATTTCATGGCCTTCCCCGCGCCCGCCCAACCCCGTCGTGAGCTCTATCCCGAGATCGAGCCCTTCGCCTCCGGCTGGATGGCGACGGATGGGGTGCACGAGATCTATTACGAGGAGTGCGGCAATCCGCAGGGGCGGCCGGTGCTGGTGCTGCACGGCGGCCCGGGCGGGGCGGTCAATCCGGGCATGCGCCGCTACTTCGACCCGGCGAAGTACCGCATCATCCTGTTCGACCAGCGCGGCTGCGGCAAATCCCGCCCGAACGCCTCGCTGGAAGACAACACCACCTGGACGCTGATCGAGGATATTGAACGGCTGCGCGAGCGCTGCGGCGTCGACAAATGGGTGGTGTTCGGCGGCTCGTGGGGCTCGACCCTGTCGATGGCCTACGCCATCACCCACCCGGAACGGGTGCTGGCCCTGGTGCTGCGCGGCATCTTCCTGCTGACGAAGAAGGAGCTGCACTGGTTCTATCAGGACGGCGCCTCGATGATCTTCCCGGACGCCTGGGAGCGGTTCGTCGCCCCCATTCCCGAGGCCGAGCGCGGCGACCTGATGGGCGCCTATTACAAGCGGCTGATCGGCGACGATGTCCAGGAACGCGAGCGCTGCGCCGTGGCGTGGTCCAGCTGGGAGGGCGAGACCGTCAGCGTCGAGGGGCCGAACGCCCGGCCGGAGAAGTTCGCCGAGCCCGAGTTCGCGGTCGCCTTCGCCCGCATCGAGAACTGGTTCTTCACCAACGGCGGCTTCTTCGAGGAGGACGGCTGGATTCTGAAGAACGTCGACCGTATGCGCCACATCCCGTGCTGGATCGCCCAGGGACGCTTCGACGTGGTGACGCCGATCTCTGGGGCCTGGGCCCTGCACCGCGCCTGGCCGGAGGCGAAGCTGGACATCATCCCCGACGCCGGCCACGCCTCCTCCGAGCCGGGCGTCATCGACAGCCTGATCCGCGCCACCGACTGGGCCGCGACGGTCTGAGCGATCGTTCCCCTCTCTCTCCGCCCGCTCGCGCGGCCTCGAGCCGCGCGAAGCGCGACAGACGACAAAAAAAGCCCCGGCGGTTTCCCGCCGGGGCTTTTCCGATCTTCGGCGATGCCGAAGCCCAGATTACTTGATCTGGACCTTGGCGCCGGCTTCCTCGAGCTTCTTCTTCAGCTCTTCGGCGGCCTGCTTGGAGACGTTCTCGACGACGTTCTGCGGAGCGCCTTCGACCAGGTCCTTGGCTTCCTTCAGGCCCAGGTCCGAGCGAGCGCCGCGAACTTCCTTGATGACGTTGATCTTCTTGTCGCCACCGTCCAGCAGGACGACGGTGAACTCGGTTTGCTCTTCGGCGGCTTCAGCCGGAGCGCCGCCGGCGGCGCCGCCGGCCGGCATGGCCATGGCGACCGGAGCAGCGGCGCTGACGCCCCACTTTTCTTCCAGCAGCTTGGAGAGTTCAGCGGCTTCCAGAACGGTAAGCGCGGACAGGTCTTCGACGATCTTGGCGAGGTCGGCCATTGTCAGTTTTCCTTCGGAGGATTGGTTTCAGAGAGGGATGCAGAGATGAAAGGATCCGCCGCTTACGCGGCTTCCTTGGTGGCGTAGGCGTTGAACACCCGGGCCAGCTGACCAGCCGGAGCTTGCAGCACGCCGGCGACCTTGGTCGCGGGTGCATTGAGCAGGCCGATGAGCGAAGCGCGGACTTCGTCCAGGGTGGGCAGCTTCGAGAGAGCCTCGACGCCCTTCTGATCGACGACGGTCGCGCCCATGAAGCCGCCAACGATCTTGAAGCGATCATTACCCTTGGCGAAATCAGTGGCGACCTTGGCGGCCGTGCCGGGATTCTCGGCGTAGGCGATGCCCACGGGGCCCTTGAACAGGCCGTGGTAATCGCTGCCTTCCTCGGCTTCGAGCGCCTTCAGCGCCAGGCGGTTCTTGACCACCTTGAACGCGCCGCCGGCAGTACGCAGGCGGCCACGCAGATCTTCCATTTCCGCAACGGTCAGACCCAGGTTGTGGGTCACGACCACGGAGCCGGCGTCGGCGAACACGCCCTTGAGCGTCTCGATCGACTCGGCCTTTTGTGCGCGGTCCATTGCGGTCTCCAGTCTTGGCATTCGCCGTCGGGCTTATTCCCGACGACGGATTGGCCAAAGCGCCGTGCGTCGCCGCAAGACGTTCAGGCCGGTCGTATTGTCCGAAGGAAGCGACTGACGGCGTCCGTCCCGGAATGCGGGCCGATCGTCTGCCAGTTTGCGTCCCCATCTCCCCACGGCGCCAGAGGGCTCTCTGACAGTTACGGCCTGGGCGACCCCCAGACCCCGAAGTTCTCGGACAGGACCGTCAAAGGCATGAACCTCCGACGGGAAGCGGCGCTCTTACAGGCGCGGGCGAAGGAAATCAAGACGCGCGACGCACGGCCTGCGCCCTGCCCCATCCGGCTCTCTCTCGACAGCCCGAGAGGCGTCTCCTCAACGAGGCGGATCGGGGGCTAGTCCGTCAGGGGCGTGGCGGCGAAGCCGCGGATCAAGGCGGCCAGGTCCGGCTCGTCCACGGCGTCGGCCGCCTCGGCGGGGGTCATCCAGCGGCGGTCGCGCTGGTGCGCCTCCGGCCAGGCGCCCAGCTGGATCAGCACCTCCAGCGGGAACACCGAGACGACGCACCGGCGCTCGGTATCGTTCTTCAGGCGCTTGGCGTAGCGGAAGACGCCGATCGAGCGGGGATCGACCTGGCCTTTCACCCCCGCCTCCTCCAGCGCCTCCTGGGCGGCGGCCTCGGCGTCGGTCTTGCCCGCCATGCGCCCGCCCTTGGGAACGACCCAGCGGCGGGTCTCGCGCGAGGTGATCATCAGGATGCGGCGCTGGCCGTCCTCCAGCCGCCACGGCAGGGCGGCGACCTGGCGGGTCTCGGAAGGTCCCGAACGCTTTGAGCCCTTGGTCGTCACGTCAGGAACAGCCCCCCCGCGAAGTAGAAGATTGCGGCGATCCCGGCCGCGGCCGGCATGGTGATGAACCAGGCGGTCACGATGCTGCGCGCCACGTTCCAGCGCACCGCCGACACTCGCTTGGCCGCGCCGACGCCGACGATGGCCCCGGTGATTGTATGGGTGGTCGAGACCGGAATGCCCAGGCCCGTGGCCATGAAAAGGGTGATGGCCCCGCCCGTCTCGGCGCAGAAGCCCTGCTGCGGCGTCAGTCGCGTGATGCGCGATCCCATGGTGTGGACGATACGCCAGCCGCCGAACAGGGTTCCCAGGGCGATCGCCGCCTGGCAGGTGATGACGACCCAGAACGGCACGTGGAACTCCCCGCCCAGCAGGCCGCGGGAGTACAGCAGCACGGCGATGATCCCCATGGTCTTCTGCGCGTCGTTGCCCCCATGCCCCAGCGAATAGGCCGAGGCGGAGATGAACTGCAGGCCCCGGAAGACGCGGTCGGCGAAGGCCGGATTGGCGCGCACGAACAGCCAGGAGACCGTCAGCACCAGCAGCAGGGCCAGGACGAAGCCGACGGCGGGCGACAAGAAGATGGCCGCCACCGTCTTGGTCACCCCTGCGATCACGACCGCGCTGGTCCCGGCCTTGGCGATCCCAGCCCCCAGCAGGCCGCCGATCAGGGCGTGGGAGCTGGACGACGGGATTCCCGCCAGCCAGGTGATGACGTTCCAGGAGATCGCGCCCATCAACGCCCCGAAGATGACCTGGTCCGAGATCAGCTCGGGATCGATGATCCCGCGCCCGATGGTGTCGGCCACGTGCAGACCGAAGAACAGGAAGGCGATGAAGTTGAAGAAGGCCGCCCAGCCGACGGCGTAGATGGGCGGCAGCACCCGCGTAGCCACTATGGTGGCGATCGAGTTGGCCGCGTCGTGCAGGCCGTTCAGAAAGTCGAACAGCAGGGCGACGCCGATAAGAAAGACCAGGATCAGGAGGGCGTGATCCATGGCCTACAGATGCTCGACCAGCACGCCGTTGATGCGATTGGACACGTCCTCGAACCGGTCCACCACCTTCTCCAGGTGATCATAGATCTCGGCGCCGATGATGAAGCCCATCGCGTCGCCCTGGCGATGCTTCAGATAGAGCGCCTTCATGCCCTGGTCGTAGAGCGTGTCGCTGTCGCTCTCCAGGTGCGCGATCCGTTCGGTCAGGCCGTTCAGCCGGTCATGGTTCTTGCGCATCGCCGGCAGCAGCGACACCGCTTCCACCGTCAGGGCGGCGCATTGCACGGCGATGTCGCCCAGTTCGCGCATCTTCGGTTCGAAGACCCGCTGCTCGTACAGGCCCACGGCCTTGGCGGCCTTCTGCATCTGGTCGATGGCGTCATCCAGCGAGTTGGTCAGGCCTCGGATGTCCGACCGGTCGAAAGGCGTGATGAAGCTGCGACGCACCGCGAACAGCACCTCGCGCGCCACCTCGTCGGCCTCGTTCTCATGGTCGATGACGGCCTGGCGCCAGCGTTCGGTGTCCTCGCCGCCGTCCAGCATCCGACGCATCGCCTCGGCGCCGCGCGTCAGCGTCGCCGCATGGGCGTCGAACAGGTGGAAGAAGTTGTCTTCCTTGGGCAGCAGGGCCTGGAACCAGCTGAGCACGACACACCTCGATCGGCGGTTGGAAATTGATCAGCGCCCTGAAGGTTTCGAAGGTTGCGGTCAAGCTCTGGTTTTCTTCGTCCGCAAAAGAAAACGGCCCCGGAGATCGCTCTCCGGGGCCGTCATCCGTTCAGTCCGAAAGGCGCGATCAGGCGCCCAGCGAGGCCGGGTCGACCTTGACGCCCGGGCCCATCGTCGAGGACAGGCTGATGCGCTTGACGTAGGTGCCCTTGGCGCCCGACGGCTTGGCGCGGACCAGGGCGTCGACGATCGCCTTGACGTTGGCTTCCAGCGCGTCCTGCGCGAACGAGGCCTTGCCGATGCCGGCGTGGACAATGCCCGCCTTCTCGACGCGGAACTCGACGGCGCCGCCCTTGGCGTCCTTGACGGCCTGGGCGACGTTCGGGGTCACGGTGCCGACCTTCGGGTTCGGCATCAGGCCGCGCGGGCCCAGCACCTTACCCAGACGGCCGACCAGGGCCATCATGTCCGGCGAAGCGATTACGCGGTCGAAGTCCATGAAGCCGCCGGCGATCTTCTCGTACAGATCTTCGGCGCCGACATGCTCCGCGCCGGCCGCCTTGGCTTCATCAGCCTTGGCGTCCTTGGCGAAGACGGCGACGCGGACGTCACGGCCGGTGCCCGAGGGCAGGTTCACCACGCCGCGGACCTGCTGGTCGGCGTGACGCGGGTCGACGCCCAGGTTGACGGCGATCTCGATGGACTCGTCGAACTTGGCCTTGGCGTTGTCCTTGACCAGCTTGATGGCGTCGGCGAACGGAACCAGGTCCTGGGTGACGCCGGTGCGGGCCTTTTGGGCCTTGGTTTGCTTGGCCATGTGCTTAGCCCTCCACCACTTCGAGGCCCATCGCGCGGGCGGAGCCTTCGATGATCTTGGCCGCCGCGTCGAGGTCGTGGGCGTTCAGATCCTTCATCTTCTTTTCGGCGATCTCGCGCAGTTGCGTCTGCGTGATCTTGCCGGCGACTTCACGCCCGACCAGCTTCGAGCCGGACTTCAGGCCGGTGGCCTGCTTCAGGTACCAGGTCGCCGGCGGCGTCTTGGTCACGAAGGTGAACGACTTGTCCTGATAGACGGTGATGACGGTCGGAAGCGGGGTTCCCTTGGCTTCCTTCTCGGTCCGCGCGTTGAACTCCTTGCAGAAGCCCATGATGTTGACGCCGCGCTGACCCAGGGCCGGGCCGATCGGCGGCGAAGGCGTGGCCGAACCGGCCGGCACTTGCAGCTTGATATAGCCGAGAATCTTCTTGGCCATTGGTCTCTCCTATGGATGACCTGATCGGGATCAGGCCGGTGAGCCGTGGTCCGGCATGGCTGCCTCCCACGGATTTGACGCACCGCGGACCGGGGCCCGCCGAGCGAAGGCGCGCGTGTAACAGAGGGCGGTTGGAAAGGCAAACGGCGCGCCCTCTTGGCTGACATTCGTCATCCTCGGCCCCGACCCGAGGATCGGATGATCCGTCGCATGTCGCTTGAAGGCGACCCACGGCTCGACCGGCGCCTTACGTCGGGGCCGAGTTCGAAGATGACGGGAGCTAAAGAGAGCGAGCCGAAACGACAAAGCCGCGCCCTTTCGGACGCGGCTTCAAATCTGCGACTGCGTGAGCCTCAGCCCGACACCTTCTCCACCTGCCCGTATTCCAGGTCGACGGGGGTGGCGCGACCGAAGATCGACACGGCCACGCGCAGGCGGGCGTTCTCCTCGTCCACGCTCTCGACGCTGCCGTCGAAGCTGGCGAACGGGCCGTCGGTGACCTTGACCTTCTCGCCGATGTCGAAGCGGATGGTGGGCTTCGGACGCTCGACGCCCTCCTCCACCACGCCGATGATGTTCTGGACCTCGCGCTCCGAGACCGGCAGCGGCTTGGTGCCGCCGGCGGCGCCCAGGAAGCCGGTGACCTTCGGCGTGTTCTTGACCAGGTGATAGGCTTGGTCCGTCATCTCCATCTTCACCAGGACGTAGCCGGGGAAAAATTTGCGCTCGGAGTTCACCTTGCGGCCGCGACGGATCTCGACCACGTCCTCGGTCGGCACCAGGATCTCCGAGAAGGCGTCTTCCAGGCCCTGCTGCCGGGCCTGCTCGCGCAGTTGCTCGGCGACCTTCTTCTCGAAGTTCGAATAGGCGTTGACGATATACCACTTGTGGCGCGGGTTCGCCGGCTTGGGGGCTGCGTCGGTCATGGATTCGTCTTCCTCAGGAACCGAGAGCGATGATGTAGCGGAAGGCGAAGCCCAGGCCCGTGTCCACCACCCAGAAGAACAGCGCGGCGATCAGCACCATGATGAAGACCATCACCGAGGTGATCCAGGTCTCCTTGCGGCTGGGCCACACGATCTTGCGACCCTCCGCGCGAACCTGGCTGAAGAATTGAGCCGGGCTCGTCCTCTTCTTCGGCTCGGTCGCCTCGACGGCGATGGTCTGGCCCGCCGTGGCGGTCTGCGGCTTCGAGCCCATCTGCGGGCGCTTGCCGGGGTTCTTGGCCTTGGCCATCAGATGCTCTTCAAACAATTGATCCTGCCGCCCCAGATGGGAAGTCCCATCCGGAAGCGACAGGGGGAAATGGCAGGAGTTGGGGGACTCGAACCCACGACCCCCGGTTTTGGAGACCGGTGCTCTACCAGCTGAGCTAAACTCCTAGACAAAGGCCGCCCGCCATCGGCAAGCGTCTTCGCCAGAGGGGCGCGTATGCCCCACGCCGCCCCGTATTTCAAGCGCGATGCGTCATCGACGGGCGAAGAGATGATGGATTGCCGCGCCAAGGCCTTCAGCGCGGCCCTCAGCGTCGGAAACCCCGCCTCAAACGGTCAGCCTTCCTCGTCCAGGTGGGCCGCGACGGCGTGCTTCTCGTCCTCGGCGCGGACCAGTTCGCGGAAGATCAGCTTGTCGATGCGGCGGTCGTCCATGTCGACGACCTCGACTTCGAATCGGCCCACCTGCAGCACCTCCCCCTCGTCGGGCACGCGGGACAGTTGGTGCAGCACCAGGCCGGCGACGGTGTGGAAGCCTTCGTGCTCCCCGAAATCCTCGCCCAGGGCGTCGGCCAGCTCGTCCAGGTCCGTCTGGCCGTCGACCAGCCAGCTGCCGTCGGCGCGCTGGTGGATGTAGGAGCCGTCCTCGTCGTGGCTCTCGTTGAAGTCGCCGGCGATCATCTCGAGGATGTCGGTGGCGGTCACCACGCCTTCGAAGGCGCCGTATTCATCGACGATGAAGGCCATGTGCACCTTCGACCCCTTCAGTATCTCCAGCGCCTTCAGCACCGAAGTCGACTGGGGAATGAAGGCCGGCTCGGCGACCACGGTCTCGACGTTGAACTCGCCGTTGGTCAGAAGGCTGTCCAGCAGATCCTTCTTGTGCACGACGCCCAGCGGGTTATCGACGTCGTTCTCGCGCGCGACGACGATGCGCGAATAGGGGCAGGCGCGGATCTCCTCGCGCAGTTGTTCCTCGCTGTCGTCCAGGGCGATCCAGAACACCTCATGGCGCGGCGTCATGGCCACGCGCACCGGACGGTCGCCGAGGCGCAGGATCTCCTCGATCATCTCCTGCTCCTCCGGCTCGATCAGTCCGGCCGAGGTGCCTTCCGCCAGAATGGTCGCCACCTCCTCCTGCGTCACGTCGGAGCCGTCCCGGTCCTTGACGCCCAGCAGCTTGAGTATGCCCGAGGTCGAGGCGGTCAGCAGCAGGACGAACGGCTTCATCATCAGCGCCAGCGACGAGATCGGCTGGGCCATCTTGGCGGCGATCGTCTCCGGAAAGATCAGCGCCAGCCGCTTGGGCACCAGTTCGCCGACGATCAGCGACACATAGGTGATGCAGATGACGACCAGGGCGGTCGAGAAGATCTCGGTATAGGCCGCCAGCGCCGGGAAGCTGGTCTCGAGGATGCGATCCAGCTCGCCGGCGATGGTCGCCTGGCCATAGGCGCCGGCCAGGATGCCGATCAGGGTGATGCCGACCTGGACGGCGGACAGGAACTGCGTCGGTTCTTCCGAAAGCTTCAGCGCCTTGCGCGCGCCGCGATCCCCCTTCTCCGCCCGGCTCTGCAGCTTGGATTTCCGGGATGAGACGACCGCCAGTTCCGTCATGGCGAAAAGGCCGTTGAGCACCACCAGGAGCAGAACGACGACGATAGCGATGAGTAACATCTAAGGGGTTTGCGGGACCGACGCGGCGCGACAAACGGCGTCCGCGCGCAGGACACTAGGGGACAATCGCCCTTTGCGCCACGATTTCCTTGATCTCAGCCTGTCCGACCGGCCTCGACCGACCCATAGGGGCCCGACACGGGCCGGCCGTCCGCGTCATATCGCACGGCGCAGGCGGACGTGCCGATCAGGGTGCCGATGAACAGGCCGATGCGGACCGCGCGCAGCATGGTTACTCAATCCTTAACGTCGCTGACGAACGTTAAGCGGCGCCGTGGAGTTCCGCGCAAGCCCGCACACGCGGGAAGCGAACCCCAAACCAAAACGGCCCCCGGGTGCTTCCGGGGGCCGTTCGGCAGGCTGGGGTTCGGCCTGGCGGCCGGGATCGTGTCGCTTAGGCGATGATCTTCGACACCACGCCGGCGCCGACGGTGCGGCCGCCTTCGCGGATGGCGAAGCGCAGCTTCTCTTCCATCGCGATCGGGGTGATCAGCTCGACGTTCAGCTCGGCG